>JAPJOW010000003.1:34413-41152 GCA_030826005.1 Aliterella sp. RAGGC_92 | reverse complement strand
TATTTAGATAACTTAAAGCATCAAAGCTTTCGTTAAATATTAATAAATAGTTAGCATTTTTAGAAGGACTTTCTTTTTTGTCTAAGCGGGCAACAAGATAACTGCCATCAACTTTAGAGCGGAGCAAATAGTAAACTTGCGACAGCATATCATACCAAAAATTAGGTTGCTTTAGAGCGAGAAATTATTAATTAATGTTTTCTAAGCGAATCCTTGGATCGACAACTTTAAGTAGCAAATCAGCTAGCAAGTTGCCGACAATTAGCATAACAGCCCCCATAACCAAACTTGCCATAACGACATAAAGGTCTTGAGCCGTTACAGCTTGTAAAATTAATCTGCCTAAACCTGGCCAATTAAAGAAGAATTCCGCAATAAATGCTCCGCTTAACAAACCAGCTAATTCAAAACCCAATAGCGTAATTAAGGGGTTAACTGCATTTCGCAGCGCGTGAACGTAAATCACGCGATTTTCTGGTAGTCCTTTAGCTCTTGCTGTTTGAATATAATCTTGGCGCAATACATCTAATAATTCACCGCGAGTAATTCGTTGCAACCCGGCAAAGCTTGTGATACTTAAAGCAATCGTTGGCAAAATCATATGCCAACCAATATCTAAAAACTTACCAATGGGAGATAAATCATCATGATTGATGCTTGTCATATCTCCGACAGGAAATAATGGCGAAATATTTTGCGCCAAAATTAAGAGTAATAAAGCCGTGATAAAACTAGGGAAACCTTGCCCAGTGTAGCTAATAACTTGAAGAATGCGGTCTATAGGGCGATTTTGTTTGACCGCAGCGACAATACCCAAAGGAATTGCGATCGCCCAAGTTACAACTAATGAAGCAATAGCAAGTAATAGTGTAGGTGGTATGCGTTCCCACAATAAAGAAGCAACCGAGCGTTGATAAACAAAACTCTGTCCAAAGTTACCTTTAGTAACTACTTGCCACAACCAGCGCTTGTACTGCTCTATCCAAGGTAAACCCAAACCAAATTGAACGCGCAGTTCTTCAATTCGTTCTGGGGAAATTTTAGGGTTTGTTTTCAGCGTACTCAAATAATCCCCTGGTGCTAACTGAATGATAAAAAACGATAGCGCTGATGCTAGTAATAATGTTAGTAACGCCTGCAATACTCGTTTAACGACATAAGCAAAAGTTTCGCTGGTCAAAAACCTAATTAACCTTTCTCCCGCCGTCGTCAAAGAAACCTTACTAGAAGTCATATTTTAGATAATAGTTTTAGTTAGTATTCTATCAACGACACAATCGGCACCGAGGGTAAGCGATCGCGTCCCCTTAAATCTTTTAGCTCGATAATAAAGCCAAAACCTACTAATTCGCAGCCAATGCGTTGCACCAACTGCGCCGTAGCCTTTGCCGTCCCCCCAGTTGCAATTAAATCATCAACAATTAATACTTTACTTCCAGGAAGTAAAGCATCTTGATGGACTTCCAGGCAATCCGTACCGTACTCCAAATCGTACTCAACCGAATGCACCGCCCCCGGTAATTTACCAGGTTTACGCACGGGAATAAACCCCAATGCCAACTTATAAGCCAACGGCGCGCCAATAATGAAGCCCCGCGACTCCATGCCAATAATATAATCGGCATCTAAGCCCATACTCGCTGTTTTTTCCGCCAGGAGATCGATAGTACAGCGCAATCCCATAGAATCGCTAAGTAACGTCGTAATATCTCGGAACATAATTCCGGGCTTGGGAAAATCGGGAATGTCGCGAACCAGTAATTTTAAATCCATAAGCTTTGCAGGCAGATCCAATAAATCGATCGCTCTAAAAATAGAGAGTATCGGAAAAATCGTACACTATCATAGTTAGATTGTCCTGATAATCGCATTTTTATTGATGCTTATTGCTCGATTTTTCATAATTCTCTTGTCGAACGCAAGATATATGAGTTTTCGCAACCTAGTTTGAGCTAAATTTTATTGTTTAGAGAAGCTTAAGTTTAGGCAAAGGAAACCAGCACAATTTAGTCAACTAAGTAAAAATTAGTTAATCATCCAGCCAAGGCTGGGAATAATAGCTAAAAATCTGACTTAAATGTATTTGTTGGCGAACAGCCTATGCACCCGCCCAGTTTGTAAGGAAAAATGCTTTTGTGAGCGTCCAGCCATTAGATACACCCGTTGAATCACTGCCATTAATTTTAGACAGTTTACCAAATCCATCTGTCGAAGAAAGAGCGTGTCCGCAAAGAACTCGGTTACAACTTGACTTGATTTTACTAGCTATTGAAGCTTTAGAGCTTGGCGGCTCCGAAGCTATCTTAGGATTAGCCCGCGAGTTAGAATTAACAGATATTATTAAAAATCGCGTAAACTTGTGGCGGATGCGAAGTACTAACCCCTTAAGAAGGGCGCATACTCGCCGCCCATTGAGCTTAATTGAAGCCAAAGCCTTAGCGATCGTGACTTGTTATTTAGCGCGGCGGTTAACCGTAACAATTCGCCAATTATTAATTGCCGTTCAGCAAATGAGCGATAAGCAAATTCCCCTAGAACAGAATCTACGGCTGGCAAATTATTTAGAGCGTTTTCAAGTTCATTTCAAAAGCCGCATGAATCCTCGCAGATCGGGAGCGATCGCCTATCACAGCAAAGAAAAATCGGACGAACTAGCTTTAAGCTTATTAGAACAATTGCTGTTTTGTACGGGAACATCAGGAATGCAACGGTTTTGGATTAGTTTGTTTGACGGTGAAGTAGAATGACCATTCAACGCAAGTACAGCTTGCCAAGCTGCGTATTAGTAGTAGAGGGTTTGGACGAAAAGACGGCGATCGCGTCACCCACCGACGGCAGACCAGTATTATCAATGGTGGTTAATGTTGAATGTCATTTTCCTAATTCTGGGCAACCGCCATTAAGTGGGGGACGAGAATTTTTAGAGAGTTTGGTAAAGTCTGCAAGCAGTTACACGCAAGAATTTTTAAGCAAAATTTCCCATCGCCAAGCGTCAAACTCCGAGCCAGAATTAGTACAACTGCACAAATTAAGCGAGCGCCGCCATCAATTAATCGTCCGTTCTACTCCACAATCGGAATCTGTCGCCCCGCCAGTTAAGATCGATTTAACTACAGTGCAGCTATTTGATTTAGTAGAAGCTGTAGATCAGTTATTAGCAGATAGCCGTACCTTACCCAGCTTATCGCTGAAAATAAATCCTATTTCTAAGCGTTACGTTACTTCGCGTCAAGAGGTAGCCAAACAAGCCGTACCCGCCGCCTTGGGAGTATCGAGTTTAGCCCTAGCAGCGATCGCCTTTTTTCTCGTCCCCATCCCCGAAGTGCAGCCACCCAAGCCTGCATCGCAATCTAGCAGCCAGTCCACTGTAGCTAAATCGCCAGAAATTACGGACGAAACGCAGTTGAAAGCTTTAAATCAAAAACTATACACTCGGCTAGACTCCGCTTGGAAAACGCGATCTTTGAGCCAAGACTTGAGTTATCAAGTAGTTGTATCGTCAAATGGTGCGATCGTGGGATACAAGGCGATTGATGCCGCCTCTAGCGACCTAATTGAGCAAACTCCATTGCGGAGCTTATTAACTCCCACTAGCGCCACGCCAAACCCGACTCCTCAGCCCGTAGCTCAATATAAGGTAGTGTTCGCCAAAGATAATAAATTGCAAATTACTAATTGGGCGCAAAGCAAATAGGGTTTTTAGGAGTCTGTTGATAAAAACAGGGTGACAAGGTGACAAGGTGACAAGGTGACAAGGTGACAAGGTGAGTATAATCCGCTTGTTAAACGATCTGTTGTCTCAAAGAAGAAAAACTTAGAACCAAACCCGGTAAAGTGATATATCCAAAGAGTTTAAAGAAAGAAACCTCTAGATTTATCAAGTCTCCCCATCTCCCCATCTCCTTGTCCCCTTGTCTCTTTTGTCTCCCCATCTCCTTGTCCCCTTGTCTCGATGCAATCTCACGGCACAACCTTTCGCATATAATTACCCCACAACCGAGCCGCTTGAGCGCTACTACCGGATGTAGGTGAATTATTATCATTTCCTAACCAAACCCCCGTAACAATTTGCTGGCTGGGAATAAAGCCAATAAACCATAAATCTACATTGTTATTAGTAGTACCAGTTTTCCCTGCTTCCCCAAAACCAATTGCTGCACTTCTACCCGTACCGCGTTTTACGACTCCCCGGAGCATAGCTGTCATTGTATCTGCCACCTGCGGCGATAACACTTGCACGTTAGCATTGGGACTTTGCTCAAAATTATAAATAACTCGGCAAGTTTTTAAATCTTCCCGATTAGTACAATCGCTGCTATCGAGAATCCGGCTAATTAAATGAGCGCGATTCCACTTGCCATTGTTAGAAATTGCCCCAAAAGCTCCCGTCATTTCTAACACGCTAACCTCGCTTTGCCCCAAAACTAATCCCGGTACGGGATTGAGGGGAGAAGTAACACCTAATCGCGTTGCCATTTTAACTACTTTATTTAGCCCCACATCTTGAGCTACTCGCAAAGCGATCGCATTTTCCGATAGCGCAAGTCCCGTTGCCATATCTATACTGCCGCTAGAGCGTTCGCAACCGCGATATCCTTGTCCGCTCCAGCTTAGAGGCGCGCAAGAGTAAACTTTTCCTGGGGATATGCCTTGTTCGATGGCTGAAGTATAAGTAAATAGCTTAAAAGTCGAACCAGGTTGGCGTTTGGCTTGAATAGCTCGATTAAACTGACTTGTACGATAACTCGTCCCTCCTACTAGCGCTCTTACGCCGCCAGTACTGGCATCGAGAGTGACAACTGCTCCTTGGGAAAAGCCATAGCTACCACCCGCGTTACTTACAGTATTCCGCAAAGCCGATTCTGCTTGTGCCTGCATTTTAGGATCTAGCTGCGTTTCGATAATAAAATTACCTTCGTTAGCTAAATCTTTGCCTAGCAAGCGTTGCAATTCTTGAAATACCGACGCATAAAAATAAGGAGCGATCGTATTTGCTTGCTGCTGGCAGACTTTACGGCTAATTTCAATAGGCGATCGCCTAGCTCTATTTGCTTCATCTTGATTGACAAAGCCTTGTTCTAGCATCCGCGCTATAACTCGGTTGCGATAGTCTATTGCTTTTAAACCACCGCTATCACCGCACAAATCAAAAGCATTAGGAGCAGGTAAAATTCCCACTAAAGTAGCTGATTGCGCCAAGCTTAAGTCTTTGGCTGGAAGATCGAAGTAGTAACGCGCCGCATCTTCAAAACCGTAAGTATCCGAACCTACATAAATTCGATTTAAGTACGTTAGCAACAGAAAATCTTTGCTATAAAATGTCTCTAACTTTAAAGCTACTACCGCCTCTTTTAGCTTGCGTCCTAAAGAATCTTCCGCACCTACATAGTCTCGAAACAAGCTACGGGCAACTTGCTGAGTAACAGTACTTGCTCCTTGCTGAAATCTTTTGCCCTGCAAATTGATAGTTACCGCCCGCAGTATGCCAATCGGATCGACTCCCACGTGCCAATAATAGCGGCTGTCTTCTGATGCTACTACGGCTTTAGGTAAATAAGGTGAAAAGTCTGATAAGCGCTTCATATCGACGTGCGCTGTTGTCCGAGGCGGACGTAAAGGCGTTTCGCCATCGCGGGCGTAAATAACTACCGGGCCTTGGGTTGGTGTCGGCAACGGCGTTACAGAAAATTTCATCCACTCCACACCAACGGCTAAAGCTAGAAGTGCTGTTACTCCACTAACTCCATAAGCCCCCCAAGTAGCGGCTTTGATATACATTGGTGGTGGATCTACATACTGCACACGCACCGTAGCGGCAAGTTCTGGCGGGCCGAGGGTAAATACATCGCCGTCACGCAGTTTTAGTTGCTTAATTCGCCGCTTGCCTTGATAAATGCCGTTGGTCGAATTTTCATCCTTAATCGTAAAAGGTGAAGTCCGTTTTTGGGCATTGCGCGACAGCGATAAATGTACTTGGCTGACTACTGGATTGCGGACAACTATATCGCAAGACTTGGAACTGCGACCGAGTAAATAGCGATCGCCTAACAATGGGTAAACTTCTGCTTTATCTGCTCCTGCCTCCTGTATCCACAGTTCTGGTACTCTAGCTTTGGGATTGAGTGCTAGTGCTTGAAAATTTACTTTTGCTTGAATTGTTTGTACTGCTTGGGTTACTTGCCCCACAAATGTTTGCGGTTTTACAGGAGGCTGTGGAGGACTCATATTTTACAATTACTTAGTTACCAATTTTACAACTTAAAATTAAGTATATAAAATTTTTAATTAAATCTATTTTACTTGCAAGCTGTAAAACCGGGTTGCCGTCTAAATTTCATCGATTTAATATTTTAAAGAGCATATTAATCTAAGTTAGACATCTGTATTAAGGTAGATTTTTGCAGTCCTATCCTTTGTTCTAATATTCGGAAAGCTTAATCGAGGTTAATTGGTGTGAAGGCGAAATATTTAACCATCATTTGCACAACATTTGCATTGGCAGTAACTGGTAGCGTTGCTTTAGCCCAGACCAGTACTGAGACGAAAACTCCAGAAATCGAACTTTCCCCAGAAGGGTTTAAAATTCTTTGCGAGCGTTTTCCGCTCAACTCTCGTTGTCCTGGTGGCGCTTCTAGCAGTACTCCGGCGACGGGAACAAGTGGAACTACAAGCAGTCCCGAACCATCTCCAAATCCTACAGCGCCCGATCCGGCGACTCCAGACGATACTACCCCCGGAA
>JAPJOW010000003.1:0-34313 GCA_030826005.1 Aliterella sp. RAGGC_92 | reverse complement strand
CAAGCGAAACTCCACCGCCTACAGATACAACATCTCCTGGTGTTCCTGGTGGTGCGGGCAATACAATAGAAAACCCCTCTACCCCAGCCGATCCTAGCGCTCCTGGAACAAGCGAAACTCCACCGCCTACAGATACAACATCTCCTGGTGTTCCTGGTGGTGCAGGCAATACAATAGAAAACCCCTCTGCCCCAGCCGATCCTAGCGCTCCTGGAAGTGCAACCCCATCACCAAGCGAGACAATAAATCCTGGTGTTCCAGACGGTGTTGTTCCTGAAGGAAGCCCACCACCCACTACTGCTCCTTCTCCCTAATCAACGATCGACTAAACTTAAGTAACAATTTTTTGGACTTTAGTTTATTTCTTACTGCGTAGATAAATTTCTTTTATCTACGCAGTAGCTTTTTTGAGGCTTACATTTAATAAATTAAAGATGAGAATTGCGCTCGGATTTTGGCTTGTAGAAGCTATCAATTAGCCAACAAACAATTCCTAGGTTGATAGCTACATCTGCTAGATTAAATACAGCAAATCGAATCAAACGCAAATCTATAAAATCTACAACGCTACCAAAAATAAATCTATCAATTCCGTTTCCCATTGCTCCGCCTAAAAGCAACCCATAACTTATCTGTTCTAGCTTCTTTAGCTTGCCGCCAAACAAGGCAAATGCCATCAAGCCTAAGCTCACAAATAAAGATAACCATTTCAAGATATCAGCTTTACCCATCAAAATACTAAAAGCTGCACCAGTATTTCGGACATAAGTAAAGTGAATTACTCCCAATATTAATGGGTGCGTTTCTAATAAGTTAAAATTGTGGACTACCCAGTACTTTGTAACTTGATCTAACCCTAAGCTAACGATAGCCGCAATCCAAAAAAATCTATTTTTAAAACGCATAATAATTCGTGCAAACCGAGGAAAAAGTTAAGTTTTTGGACTGCCAACCGTTTAGTAAAACATTAAGTGTCTTAACCCGTAAGCCAAAACTGTTACTGCACAAACTAATACTAATTGTCCTGGCAAAGGGTATAGAGAGTATTGAGTAGCTAACTGTAATAAAGGCAACGGAGAATTTAACCAATTAAAAACGTGACTGAGAATTAAATAACTTAATCCTGTAATGTGAACTACTGCTAAACCAAAAAAGCAACTAAAAGCAAGAGATTCTATTTTTGGCTGAGTTTTGAAAGCCAATAAACCACAAGCCCACGCTCCGGGGATAAATCCTAATATATAGCCAAAGTAAGGCTGTTTTAAGTAGTCCGCCCCGCCACCTTGAGAAAATACTGGCAGCCACGTTAAACCAAGTAGTAAATAAGCAATTTGGGAAATCGCGCCAGCATTTTTACCACCTAAACAACCTACTAATAGCACTGCGCCAATTTGGTAGGTAATTCCCAAAGAAAAACTTTGGATGCCAGCGTTGTTCCAGTTCAAAGGTGAACTGGTAATATAGGCATCTAGAAAAGTACCGCCAATAGTTAAGAGTAAGCCAATAAAAGCCCACATTATCTGGTTGGGAGCAGTCACGGGAGTAGAGGCGCAAAGCATTGCGCCCAAGCAAAGGAAACCAGGGAGACAAGGGATAATTCCCTCATTTTTTGACGCTCTCCTCACCAATCCATTCGCCAGGAATTGGTGCTTCGCCACCAATAAGTCCTAGGCTATCAAGCATCGCTCGATCTTGTTCTGGCGGTTGTCCCATAGTTGTGAGGTAATGACCGACGAGCATGGCATTAATACCAGATTTTAAACCCATTTCTTGAAGTTCTCCCATTACCGCCTCGCGACCGCCAGCATAACGTAAAATTTGCTGGGGTAAAATCAGGCGAAAAATAGCGATCGCTTTTAATGCTTCGTAAGGATCTAGTTTGGGTAACTCGCTTAGGGGTGTCCCGGCGCGAGGATTGAGCAAGTTTAAAGGTACAGATTCTACTTCTAATTCGCGCAGTGCTAAAGCAAGATCGATTCTATCTTCCCAGCTTTCCCCCAAGCCCATAATGCCGCCAGTACAAGCTTGGATACCTGCGGACTTGAGGTTTTTGATTGTGGCTACGCGATCGCGCCAACTATGAGTTGTCACAACATTGGGAAAAAAGCTTTCCGATGCTTCTAAATTGTGATTGTAGCGCGTTACTCCCGCAGCTTTTAGCGCTTGGGCTTGTTCTGGTGTAACTTCGCCTAACGCACAGCAAGGCTTGATGTTTGTCTCCGCAATAATCTGCTCTACCGTAGCTAAAATCTGCTCGAACTCTGTAGATTTGGGGCTGCTATATTTAGGTCCCCGCCCTTGACTTACTAAGCAAAAACGTTTTGCGCCCGCAGCTTCGGCGGCTTTAGCTTGAGCGAGAATTTCCTCGCTTGACTTCAATCCATAAATTGGCGAATCTTTGCCTTGATGGTGGGCTGACTGAGAGCAAAAACCGCAATTTTCCGAGCAATTGCCTGATTTTACGTTGATAATACTGCATAAATCTACCGTATTGCCGCAGCATTCTTGACGGACGCGATCGGCAGCAGCACATAATAGCAAGATATTTTCTTGACCTTCTATTTTGGTAAGCGCGATCGCTATCTCTCGATCGATCGATTTTCCACCAACGATCCGCTTTACTAAATCATCAAGCCACTTTTTTAGTAGGTCTTTGCTACTCGGTAACTCGGTATTTAATCGGTCGAAGGCATTTGATAAGGGTGCGTGAACCACTTTTTGCCCCTAGATTGCATGACTTAAGTGTTGGCATTTTACCACTGGGTAGACCTTTATTGCCTGTTTATTTAATTTTTGCTTGTATGATTGACATCATAAATAACTTTCTACATAGATAGATACATCAATCCTATTTAACCAATCCCCTCCTAATAGATTTTATTATTGTTAACCTTTCCTTTACCTTGTCTTTACAACAAAGCGCTAAGGTCGAGACGAATACTCGTAAAAATACGCAGACTTTTTTATGTTTTCCCGCATTGACTCAACTCGTAGAGCTTTTTTGATGTCGCTAGTAGCTCTATCTTTTGGTATAGCATCTTGCCAGCCACAAGCACAAAATGCTCCTAGCGCCGATACAAATACTGCGGCAAGTCCCGCCGCCGATACAAATGCTGCGGGTGCAACCTTAAATGGTGCGGGGGCTTCATTTCCCGCACCGTTATATCAGCGCTGGTTTTCTGAATACAACAAAATTAATCCCAATACCAAAATTAGCTATCAATCTGTAGGTAGTGGTGCGGGTGTAAAACAGTTTACTGCCGGGACTATAGATTTTGGTGCCAGCGATACCGGGATGACTGCTGAAGAAATTGCTAAAGTGTCTCGCGGCGTGCTTTTAGTGCCAGCAACCGCAGGTAGCGTCGTCCTTGCGTACAATTTACCTGGGATAGAAGGAATAAAACTATCGCGAGATGTTTATCCAGATATTTTGTTAGGCAAAATTACTAATTGGAACGATCCGCGAATTGCCAAGCTTAATCCTGACTTAAAGCTACCAGACCAGCCAATTACAGTTATTTACCGTTCTGATGGTAGCGGTACTACCGCCGTATTAACAAAACACCTCAGCGCCATTAGTCCAGCTTGGAAAAGCGGGCCGGGAGAAGGAAAATCTGTTAGCTGGCCCGTAGGAACAGGAGCAAAAGGAAATGAAGGCGTAACAGCGCAAATTCAACAAACTCAAGGAGCAATTGGCTACACTGAGTACGGATATGCAACTCAAAATAAGATACCTTTTGCTGTTTTGGAAAACAAAGCAGGTAAGTATGTAGCAGCTACACCAGAATCGGCATCTGCCGCCCTCGCCTCGGTGACTTTACCCGAAAACTTCTTAGCTTTTGCCCCCGACCCTCCAAGTGCTGACGCTTACCCCATAGTGTCCTATTCTTGGATTATGGCTTACAAAAAGTACGACGATCCAGCAAAAGCGCAAGCTGTAGAAAATATGCTGAAGTGGAGCTTGACCGAAGGACAAAAATTTAGCGGTGAATTAGGTTACGTACCCTTACCGGAAAATGTTGTTAGCAAAGTACAGCCTGCCGTTGATGCTCTCAGCCAATAGTAAATCCATTGTCAATATTGCGCTTGTAAGTCTATTAGGAAAATAACTCATGAGTTCGCTTACCCCACAAGCTCAAACAACTATCAAACCACGCCCTAGTTGGGAAAAAAATCTCGATAGAGGGTTTGTTTGGCTAACGCGCTTACTAGCACTGGCGATCGCTGCGGTTTTGCTTTGGATTGCTCTAGAAGTAGCGCTCGAAGCAATGCCAGCAATTCAAAAATATGGTTTGGGCTTCCTAACTTCCACAGCTTGGAATCCCGTTAAAGAGGAGTATGGCGCACTACCCCAAATTTATGGCACGTTGGTTACGGCATTTATTGCCCTAGTTTTAGCCGTACCAATTGGAGTCGGAACGGCGCTTATAGTTAGCGAAAACTTCCTCCCTTCGTCAATCCAAACTGCGATTGTCTTTTTGATTGAGCTACTAGCAGCAATTCCTAGCGTAGTCTATGGTTTGTGGGGTATTTTTGTCTTAATTCCTATCTTGACAAGTGTTGGCAAAGTATTGCACTCATCTCTAGGTTGGCTGCCAATATTTAGTACGCCCCCTTCTGGCCCTGGCATACTGCCAGCAGGAATAGTTTTGACAATTATGATTTTGCCTATTATTACGGCAATTTCTCGCGACGCTTTAGTTTCATTACCGCCGGATTTGCGTCAAGCCGCTTATGGGCTAGGAGCGACGCGCTGGGAAACAATTTTCCAAGTTTTATTACCTGCGGCAACTTCAGGAATTGTCGGCGCGACAATGTTAGGGCTAGGAAGGGCAATGGGTGAGACAATGGCAGTAACCATGATTATTGGCAACTCTAACCGCATTAGTCCTTCGATTTTGACTACAGGCAATACAATTGCTTCGTTACTTGCCAATCAATTTGCGGAAGCAGATGGAATTCAAATTTCGGCTTTGATGTATGCAGCGTTAGTTTTATTTGCTCTAACTTTGCTAGTCAATGTTTTAGCAGAGTTAGTAGTGCGGAGAGTAGGGAGAATCTAGATTAAATGAAATTTACTGCCATCAAGCCAAAAACACCTGAAGTATGATATCTCAAAATCCAGAACGATTTGCTAAAAACGCCACAAACCGCAGCTTAAATCGTTCGCCTAACTCTAAAAGAGTCATATTTGGCACAGTAATGACAACTTTGGCGTTTGCTTGTGCGATTATCGCTTTGATTCCGCTAGTTGCGGTTTTAAGCTACGTCACAATTAAAGGCTTTAGCCGTCTTACCCCCAGCGTATTTACCGAACTTCCCCCACCCCCCTTAGTAGAAGGAGGTGGCTTTGGTAGTGCGATTGTCGGCACGTTAATGATGGTGGGTATTGCAGCTTTAATTAGCATTCCTGTCGGCGTACTAGCAGCAATTTATCTCACAGAGTTTAGTAGAGGTAAAGTTGCCGATACCATTCGCTTTGCTACCAACGTTCTAAGCGGCGTTCCCTCAATTATTGCTGGAGTTTTTGCTTACGGTGTAGTAGTCCTGACAATGGGTACTTTTAGCGCGATCGCTGGGGGAATTGCTTTATCAATTTTGATGCTCCCAATCATTGTCCGCACTACCGACGAATCGCTGCAATTAGTTTCAAAAGACTTGCGCCAAGCGGCGGTAGGTATTGGTGCAACTAAGTTTCAAACTGTAGTTCAAGTAGTTTTGCCCGTAGCGATTCCAGCGATTGTTACCGGGACAACTTTAGCGATCGCAAGAGCCGCCGGAGAAACCGCACCGTTGCTATTTACAGCGCTGTTTACGCAGTTTTGGCCCACAAATTTAACTTCTCCTACCCCATCGCTGGCGGTTTTAGTTTTTAACTTTGCGATCGTTCCTTTCGATAACCAGCAAGAACTCGCTTGGGCAGCTTCTTTAGTTTTAGTATTTTTAGTCTTGATTACAAGTATTATCTCCCGCCTGGCTACCCGCAAGCGGGCTTAACCAGTTTTTGAGCTAAAAAGATCGCTCTTGGCAAATTGACTGAGCGCACTTTAGGCAAATTCTACCGCCCACAAGCTAATTGTTTTATTAACTTCCACAAATTTTCTTCTATATGATGACTACAGCCTCAACTAGCAACCAAACGCAAACTATTTTGCGGACAGAAAATCTTAATGTCTACTACGGAAATTTTTTAGCTTTAAAAAATATTTCCTTAAATATTCCCAAAAATCGGATTACTGCTTTTATTGGCCCTTCTGGTTGTGGCAAAAGTACGCTTTTACGGTGTTACAACCGTCTTAATGACCTAATTGATAGTTTTCGCGCTGAAGGAAAAGTATTTTACTACGATCAAAACCTTTATGCCCCTTCTATAGATCCTGTAGAAGTACGCCGACAAGTAGGCATGGTATTTCAAAAAGCTAATCCTTTTCCTAAGTCAATTTACGACAACATCACCTTTGGCGCTAAGATTAACGGCTATCGCGGCGATATGGATGAATTGGTAGAGCAATCGCTTCGTCAAGCAGCTTTGTGGGATGAAGTTAAAGACAAACTCAAGCAAAGTGGTTTATCTCTTTCGGGAGGACAACAACAGCGTTTGTGTATTGCTCGTGCGGTAGCAGTCCAGCCAGACATTATTTTAATGGACGAACCTTGTTCGGCGCTCGATCCGATTTCTACAATCAGAATAGAAGAATTACTGCAAGAACTTAAAGAAAAATACACGATTGTGATTGTCACCCACAATATGCAGCAAGCTTCTAGAGTATCGGATATGACTGCCTTTTTTAACGTCGAGCCAACAGATAAAGGTGGGAGAATGGGTTATTTAGTAGAACATGACTTAACAGAAGTTATCTTCCAAAATCCCCAGGAAAAATCAACTCAAGAATATGTAAGCGGGCGCTTTGGTTAACTTGCAGGCAAAAAATGCGATCGCATCCTGGGTAAAAACTCAACTTGGAGCTAAATTTTTAGTTAGCAACTTATTGCAATTAGCTAAAGTGACTATAGCGTATTGCCTAGTTAGTTAACAATTACTTTCGATCGATGACTAAAAACAACAAATTACTGCTGCCGATATTAGCAACTAGCTTGTTAGTTGGCGGTGGTGTAGCTACTTACTGGCTATTAATTGCTCCTCAAAAATTAGCTCAACTCCCTGTCGGAGCTAATTTCATTCCTCAAGACGCGCTGCTGACGGTTTCTGTATCTACAGAGCCGAATAAATGGCAGCAATTGCGTGAATTTGGTACGCCTCAAACTCAAACGACTTTAGATAGTTACTTAGTAGAATTGCGCGATCGCTTTCTTACTGATAATGGTTATAACTATCAGCGAGATATTCAGCCTTGGGTAGGTAAAGAAGTCACTTTAGCTGTAGTATCGCCGCCAGCATCTTCAGGAGCGTCAGCCATGCTGATGGTATTGCCAATTGCCAAACCCGATGTTGCTGCTTCTTTACTATCAAAGCCAGTTGGCATGAGAGAAAGCACTTATAAAGGCATTCAAATAAAAACAAATCAAAAATATTCAGCAACAGTATTAGATAACCGTTTTTTAGTCATCAGCGATAACGCCAAAGCAACGCAAAGAGCAATCGATACCTACAAAGGCGAAAACTCTTTGCTAAAAATGCCTAGTTTTCAGGAAAAATTTGCCCAAATCGCCCAAGACAATCATTTTGCTCAAGTTTACGTTAATATTCCCGCCGCTACAAGGCTAGTAAACAGCAATCCTAAAAAATCTCCTCTTGCTCAACTTCAGCAAAGTCAAGGGTTAGCCACAACAATTAACTTAGAACCAGAAGGAATTGAATTTAAAAGCGTATCGTGGTTGAAACCAAATAGCGATCGCGAGCATTTAGTCCAAAATAATGCCGGAAAAATGCAAAGCCTCTTACCTGCCGAAACCTTGATGATGGTTTCAGGAGGAAACTTGCAGCAATTATGGCTTGATTATTTGCGATCGGTTAAAACTAATCCGCTTGCACCCGTCCCCCCAGAAAACTTACGCGCAGGGGTAAAAAATAGTACTGGCTTAGATTTAGATGAAGACTTGCTCAGTTGGATGGATGGCGAATTTTCTTTAGCTGTAATTCCCGCACCAACAAAAACTGACGCTTCGCCAAATGACTTTGCTTTATCTTTAGCATTTATGATTCAGACAAAAGACTCTGATAAAGCCCAAAAAGCTTTTCAGGAAATAGATAAAGTAATTAGCAATCAGTATCAATTTAAAATTCAACAAACCCAAGTAGGGGGCAAACCCGTTACTAACTGGATTGCCCCCTACGGAACGCTTACAGCAACTCACGGTTGGTTAGATAATAATGTTGCTTTTTTCACCCTAGGCGCACCATTAGCCGAGAAAATTATTCCTGCGCCAGCCGCTAATTTAGCAAGTACCGAGCAATTTCAAAAAGCCGTACCATCGCAACTAAGTCCTAACAACGGGCAATTTTTCTTGAATATCAACCCAACGTTTAAAAACTTGCCGCTACCGCAAGTTATTCCCAATCAACAAATTATTTTAGATTCAGTACGTTCGATAGGAGTAACAACCGCCGTCAGCGATCGCCATAGTATTCGCTATGACATATTTATGGCACTTAATAAAAATCCTAATCCCAAACCCTTAGCTAGTCCCGGAACTCAAAGTTTGCCCCCTACTCCCCTACCTTAAACTAGAGTAACTTTAACTCAATTTGATACTACGCTGTTACAGTTAGAATCGATAGTAATAAACATAAATTTTTAGCAAATAGAGACGCGGAGAATATTATATGAATCTGGTAGCACTCCAGAACTGGTTAGATAATGCAGCTTTTGCGGTATTATTTGCAACTATGTTAATTTACTGGGTTGGGGCAGCTTTTCCCCAATTGCGCTATTTACCTGCACTGGGAACGGCGGGAATGGCGATCGCAAACTTATGTATGGCAACTTTATTAGGGGCAAGATGGATAGAAGCCGGTTATTTTCCCTTAAGTAATTTGTACGAGTCGCTATTTTTTCTAGCTTGGGGGATTACAACTATTCACTTTTTAGCAGAAAACAACAGCCGCAGCCGTTTAGTAGGCGTTGCAACCGCACCAGTAGCGATGGCAATTGTTGCTTTTGCGACTTTAACTTTGCCCTCTCAAATGCAAAATTCCGAACCCTTAGTACCTGCGTTGAAGTCTAATTGGTTGATGATGCACGTCAGCGTCATGATGCTAAGTTATTCAGCTTTAATGGTAGGGTCGTTACTGGCGATCGCATTTTTAGTTGTAACGCGCGGCGCGAATGTAGAATTGCGGGGTAGTTCTGTTGGTACGGGTGGCTATCGCTTGCATCGAGCGGCAAATTTGGCAACCCAAACCCAAGCAATGAATTTAGCGCAGTATACAAGTAATGGTAATACCGCAGTTCTCGAAGCCACAACGGAAACTGTGGTCGAACCGCTTTCACCCCAACGCCTCAGCCTTGCAGAAACTTTAGATAATATCAGCTACCGAATTATCGGGCTAGGATTTCCCCTACTGACAATTGGCATTATTGCCGGAGGAGTTTGGGCAAATGAAGCTTGGGGATCTTACTGGAGTTGGGACCCTAAAGAAACTTGGGCATTAATTACTTGGCTGGTATTTGCAGCTTACCTCCATTCTCGCATTACTCGCGGCTGGCAAGGTCGCAGTCCAGCTATTTTAGCTGCCGCCGGGTTTGTGGTTGTTTGGGTTTGTTATTTGGGAGTAAATTTATTAGGTAAAGGCTTGCATTCTTACGGCTGGTTCTTTTAAGTCTTAGCAGTTAGCGTTATTTTAAGCTAACTGCTAGTAAGCCAAAAATAAATAGTCAAGTTTTAGCCATAAAATATAGTTCGATATTAATTGCAGGTCAGCTAGAGCGTGAAGCTATTTATTTACCATACCCCCGAACTTACTCCCACAGATATCATTCCAGATTGCGCGATCGCGGTGGATGTGCTTCGAGCTACAACCACAATGGCGACAGTCTTAGCCGCCGGTGGCGAAGCGATTCAAGTATTTAGCAATTTGGATACGTTGATGCAAGTTAGCGCAGCTTGGGACGCAGATAAACGCCTCCGCGCCGGAGAGCGGGGGGGCGCTAAGGTGGAAGGATTCGACTTAGGCAATTCGCCTTTAGAATGCACCAGAAAGCTCGTAGAAGGGCGCAGGCTATTTATTAGTACAACTAATGGAACGCGCGCTTTACAACGGATACAAAGCGCGCCAGCCGTCCTAGCCGCAGCATTTGTTAACCGAGCGGCGGCGGTAAGTTATCTTTTAGCCCAAAAGCCAGAAACAGTCTGGATTGTCGGGTCAGGTTGGGAAGGGACTTATTCATTAGAAGATACAGCTTGTGCGGGAGCGATCGCTTACAGCGTTTTGCAGCAAACAAATACACCCCTTGAAGAACTTGCGGGAAATGATGAAGTAGTAGGTGCGATCGCTC
This sequence comes from Aliterella sp. RAGGC_92, assembly GCA_030826005.1. Taxonomy (GTDB): domain Bacteria; phylum Cyanobacteriota; class Cyanobacteriia; order Cyanobacteriales; family Chroococcidiopsidaceae; genus Aliterella. The sequence continues at coordinate 23,856 of JAPJOW010000003.1, read as the reverse complement.
TTTACGAACAATGGAGCGATCGTTTAGTAGAGTTATTCCACCAAGCCAGTCACGGTAAGCGGTTATTACGTCTTAACTGCCATGAAGATATAAAATACTGCGCTCAAGTAGATATTTTAGATGCCTTACCTATCCAAAAAGAGCCAGGAGTTTTGAAAAGGTGGGATAAAATTTAGACTTTTCAAAAGGTTTAGATTTTTTTCTTCAGTCGGCTTAAGCCGACTTTAGCGATAAGAGCGGGGTTTTAACCCTAGGCAAGCTAGGCTTTAACAATAAGGGTATAATTTCAACCTCAAACTGTTCTAATTTCGCAAAATTGGGGACAAAAGGGACAAAAGATTATTTACTTCAAAAAGTCTAATAGACTTCTAGCAAAAGGCAGCAATAGTACCGAAAACTAGCAATCTAATCTCTTTGTTGCGAACTCCTCCTTGTCCCCTTGTCTCCTTGTCCCCCTATCTATCAGACTCCAGACTTAAAACAAAGGTCTAATTTCTGCAAATCCTCGCCTAAATATCCAGCAAAATTCTGTCGCTGTTTATCTGTCGGATTACTTACAGGTTTTACCTGATAGCTACTAGGACGTGGAGCGTCTAAAGTAACTTGATATTGGCGTAATTGCTCTTGATGAAAAACTGTAACTTCAATCGAGTCTCCGCTTTGGTAGTTTTGTAAAAATTCGCTCATCGTACTTGCTGTTACTCTCATCCCATCAAGAGCAAGTAATTCATCTCCCGGATCGATTCCGGCTTTAAAAGCAGGCGTAAGCGTTTCTACAAATTTAATTACTTCTCGCCCTTGCTCGGAACTTACTTTCATTCCTAGATAAGGGACATCGCTATCATCACTTGCGATCTGCAAACCAAAAGGCTCTAGATATCGATTAAAGGGCAACTCCTCTGTCCCATCAATATATTTAGCAAAAAAGTCTGTTAAATCTACCCCTGCAACGGATGCAAGGACTTCCTGCAACTGCTGGGGAGTAAAACCTATTTCCTGTACGCCAAATTGCTGCCACATTATCAGCATTACATCGTCGAGGGACTTTTGATTGCTATGCTTTTCTCTAATCAGTAAGTCTAGTAACAGCGATACCATCTCTCCTTTCAAATAGTAAGAAATTTGCGAGTTATTGCTGTTAGCTTCAGGTCTATACAACTTAATCCAAGCATCTAAACTCGACTCGCTTACTGGCTGCACCCATCGCCCCGGTGTTAGCTCGTAACGGGTAATTTCTTTACCTAAATTTTGCAGAAAAGTTTTTACATCGTAAATTCCCGCCCGCAGGGGAATCGTCAAGTCGTAATAACTTGTTGTCCCTTCACTAAACCACAGCGACGGTGTATAGTTTTCTTTGTCGTAATCAAATACTTCTAAAGCTTTAGGACGGATGCGCTTGACATTCCATAAGTGAAAAAACTCGTGCGCCACCAACTGCATAAAACGCTGGTATTTATCTGGAGCGCGAAAGCCAAAACGCGGATAATTTAAAGAGCAAGCATATTTGTGTTCTAACCCGCCGTTGCCTTGAGTGGACAAGTGCAGTAAAAATAAATAGCGATCGTAAGGTAATCCGCCAAATATTTTTGCTTCAACTTCAATAATTTTTTGAGTATCGGCAATTACTTTTTCTGGAACAATATTACTTTTTCCACCCCAAATCGCTAATTCGTGGGTTTTCCCCAGTACCTCAAATTCATACACTTGCTGGTTGCCAATTTCAAACGGGCTATCTACCAAAGTGTCAAAATCTACGGCGACAAAGGTATTAACTTGTCCTGTAACGGCGGGTAATGGTGTAGTAACTTGCCAATTGGTTTGAGGTACAGAAATTACAACTTGTATAGGATGTTTTTCTAACCCAGGGATTCTAAAAAATATTGCCGCACCGTTAAAGTAACCATGAGTCGCATCTAAATGATTTGTGCGTACTGATAGCTCGTTGGCAAAAACTCGGTAACGAATCTCAATTGTGTGGTTTTCTAAATTAGTAGTTTCAACTTGCCAGTGATTTTTGGCTATTTTGTGCCAATTTAGAGGATAGTTACTAGATTTTGCATCAAAATCTTGAATATGCTTGGCATATTCTCGAACTAAATACGATCCTGGTGTCCATACAGGCAATTTTAAATCTAATACAGGCAAGGAGTAATTTTGCACTAGCAATACTACTTCAAATAAATGGGATTCCGGTTGTGGGATAGAGACGCGATAAGTAACTATCGGTGCATTTGCGCCTTGTTGTCGATCGAAGGGAGTTAGAGTTGCTTGAGTCATAGTAAGTATGGGTTTTCCTACTTTCCATCCTAAATACTCCCTTACTAATTGGCGGCGATCGCACCTTAAATATCCGCTTCTTTTTAACTCTGATTGCGTAGGACTTGCGCCGCTAAATAGATTTTGCCCCATTCGCTAATCACTTGATGATTTTTGAGTTGCAATTGTTTGGCGATCGCATCTACATCTTGACCTGCTTTTTTGAGAGCGATTAGCTGGTGCTGATGTTGGCTCAAGCTTGCTTGCAATTTTTCCCATTGTTGGGGTAACAAGCCAAAATTATTTTCCTCTAAAGAAGTTTCTAGCCACTCATCTACTATTGGCGCATGACCTTTGATTGCAAATACTTGAACGGCGTGGTAGCTAACTTTTTCGCGCAATCTATAAACTTTTTTAATATCCAAGTTTAAAATGTGGGCGATCGCTTCGGGGGACTTTCCTTGTAAATATAGCTGCAACCACTGAGCGGCTTCTTTACCTAGTTTTTCGGTTAAGTAAACGGAAAATTCCTGCTTGACGCGGCTACGCAAGACAAGTTGTTCTTCCATTGCGCGCTCGTTTTCATACTCGGCGATCGCTTGGTTATCTAATAAGTTAACTGGGTTGTCGCTTTCTTCTGTTAGCACTTCTTCTGACACTAATCGCACTAAATCTTTAACTGGGACATTGGTGAGTCCTCCCCGTTGCGTGCGGCGCAAATAATTGACAAATCTATAAGCTAATAAAGGTTGATTGCGTACCGGGCGCAAACAGTATTCTTCGGCGGCGGCAAATAATAACGCATTTTGCAATTTTCGCTCTTTTGTACATTGGGCAATCCAAGCCATTTGCTGCTGCATATAGCGATCGCTTTGCAGCAATTCTTGAATTACTTCTTGTAATACATCAGCGACGGCTCGATGGCGATCGCGGCTTAAGGCTACCCCAGTACTAATTTTACTCCGTAGTATTACTACGCTTCCCAATCTTTTTATTAAGTTACTGTAAGCTTTTTCTGGCGCTATGCCTAAATAACGCTCTTTTAAAATTCGGAAGCGATAGGCGATCGCGTTTTTGGTAATTTCTAGCTGTTGGCTATCCAAACTCTCAAATCGCTCTAAGTCTTTACCTAATAGCCAGCTAAGAATACTTTCCTTTATTGTGGTGCTTTGTCCTCTACACTCTATACTTAGCTCGGATCGCCATTGCTGCTCTATTTCTTGAGCTAACTTCCCCATGAGATTACTTTCCTCTCAGTCCTGCTTTTAAGTTTTCCCATAACAAGTTGTGTTGGCTGCACGTTTTAGCTAGGCTTTAACTTGCTATAACTATTTTGCCTGCTTCTAACCACATTTATCTTTTTTTAGCCCAACTTACTGTTTGTCATCAACTTATAACTCAAGTTTTTTTCTAAAAACATAAAATGCTCAATCTTTCTGTAAAGATTTTAATTAATTTTGTAAAATTACTATGAATTTTAAACTCTATTTATTCCGTAGGGCTAACTTCTAAATAAAGTTCAAATATATCTAAACCAAAAAAACCTCAATTCCTTAGTCAGAGCAGTTTTTATCTAGAAAATGGCAGCTTTTTATCGAGGGCTGATTTTTATTTTTTAATTCAAGTATCAGATAAACAAGCTATTTTATTACTGGAAACCGTAAATATACGGAAGTCTACTTTTTTTGTGAATCATAATTTTACTAAAAACCTAAAGCTCTTTAGCTATCAAAGTTTTGTGTTGATTCAATAAAAATATTTATTGAGTTCATTAAGTGATAATACAGTTGTTTACTCTGTTTACAGCTAATAACATTTAGATATACTTAAATTTGTCAACTAAGTTGACATAAAAATAAAAGTATAAAAATGAATAGACAAAAATGTGAATAGCTAAAAATAGGAGTTGATATGCTGGAATTAATGAGAACATCTCAAAACAATTTGCATTTATATTCAGTATTATCTAAAATTTCTTATCTGAATAGTTACAAAAGCAAAATTATGTTGATTGCGTTTTTAGGCACGCACGTACCCCTGCTGTCACTACTGATTTATTTTGTTACTACTACTGCTTTAACTATAGACATGAAAGTGCGAGTAATTGCGATCGCCTTATTAGCTACTTTAATCGGTACGGCATTAACACTTTACGCTTTACATAATTTGCTTGCACCAGTAACTTTAACATTTTTAGCATTGCGTCATTATCTCAATAATCGTCAATTGCCGTCTTTACCTACCAATTTCACCGATGAAGCTGGTATTTTGATGGCAGATACTTCTTACACCTTAAAAAAGCTCAATGACATTATTGAACATATTGCTAGTTATGATGAACTTACAGGATTACCCAATCAAGTTTTATTCCACGATCGCCTCCAGCAAATCCTAGCTCATCAAGACGAGCAATTATTTGCAGTAATTTCTCTAAGCTTAGATCGCCTAACAAACATTAATAATGCTTTAGGTCATGAGTTAGGCAATTCTCTACTTAGAAGTGCGGCGCAAAAACTCACTAGCTGTGTTAATGACAATGATATACTAGCTCGTATTGATAGTAATAAATTTGCAATTATTCAAACAGATATTAAAACGGTAGATGAAGTAGTCAATTTAGTAGAACAAGTTATTAATAGCTTATCCACATCCGTAGTAATAAATAATACAGAAGTTTTTAGTAGTGTTAGTGTTGGTATTAGCGTTTATCCCAGCGATCGCACTGAGATGGATAGGCTTTTGAGCAATTCTATTATGGCAATGGAAAGAGCTAAACAACAAGGGCAAAATAAATATCAATTTTATTGCAACGAATTAAATAACAACTTACAAGAGCGACTAATTTTAGAAAAAGACTTGAGAAATGCAATTGCAAATGGAGAAATGATATTGTACTATCAGCCACAAATTTGTCTTTCTAGTGGAAAAATTATTGGTGTAGAAGCTTTGTTACGCTGGTACAGTCCAATTCATGGTTTTGTTTCTCCAGCTAAGTTTATTCCCATCGCTGAGGAAACTGGTTTAATTGTTTCTATAGGTGAATGGGTATTGCGGACTGCTTGCGCTCAAAATCTTAGTTGGCAATTAGTAGGACTACCATTTATAAAAATGGCAGTTAATATATCGTCACGCCAATTTAAAGAGCAGAACTTGGTAGATATAACTACTCAAGTTTTACAAGAAACAGGTTTAAAAGCTAAGTATTTAGAACTAGAAATAACTGAGACTTTAATTATAGAAAACGTCCAGCAAGTAATCAATACAATGAATCAGTTGCACGAAATAGGTATTACTTTGTCCCTCGATGACTTTGGCACGGGTTATTCATCATTAAATTATTTAAAACGCTTACCAATTGATCTACTTAAAATAGACCAATCTTTTGTGCGCGAACTAACAGTTGGTTCGGATGATGCGGCAATTGTTAAAGCAATTATTTCCTTAGCGCACAACTTACAATTAAGCGTGATCGCAGAAGGAGTAGAAACTCAAGCACAATTAGAGTATTTACAAAGAAATGGCTGCGATGAAATTCAAGGTTATTACATCAGTCGTCCTATTCCGGCGGAAGCATTAGCTAAACTATTAGAGCAAGAAAAAGAATTAAGCTGTAATATTAATAATTTAGTTATGGCAGCTTAAAAGATAGCTTAATCTTTATGTAAAAGTACGAGTTTGGCGATCGCAATTTGCTGGCGACTAAAAGCAGCTTTTTGGAGATGTTCTAGAAAAAAAGCATCGTTGTACCGAGGATCTAGCTTTAAGGCTTGGCGATAAGTAAGTTTTGCAGATTTGCGATCGCCTAAATTCCAATAAGCAATAGATTTTGCAACCAAGGGATGAGGATTATGGGGTTCGAGTTTCGCTGCCTTTGTCGCTGTAGAAACTGCCAGGCTGTACAATTTCAATTGATGTAAAGCTAGGCTTAAGTTGTAAAAAGCAATCTCATTATTCGGTTCGATCGTCGCTGCCCAAGTGTGAGTAACTACCGCCGCCGTCACATCGCCATTAACTAAATACACAATTCCCAAAGCATTGAGGGCAGGGACATATTGCGGATCTTTATAAACTACTGGTAATAGAGACTCGGCGGCAGCTTTTTGCTGTCCGGCTAAATGTTGCGTCCAGCCTAATAGTACGCGCCCAGAAGCATTTTGCGGCTCAAGTTGAACAGATTTAGTAAATGCTGCGATCGCTTCGTCGTAACGTTCGTTGGCTCGGTAAGATAGCCCAATAGAGCGGTATTCACTAGCGGAAGTTACGGCAAATGCTGGCGAAGATCCCAGCATTGCCATAGCAAAAAGGGAAATGTAAATACTTTGATAGTGGCGGAACATAAAATAATTGTGATGTTAGCTGGGAAAAAGATAAAAAAACTTTTTCCCAACAAAGTTTAGCCTTCGCCGCGCAGTTTATCGAGTACGCCGCGATCTTCTAACGTTGAAGTATCGCCAGTAATTTCTTGCCCGGATGCCAAATTTCGCAGCAAACGCCGCATAATCTTACCCGAACGAGTTTTAGGCAAAGCGTCCGTAAAGCGAATAACTCCAGGACGAGCGATCGCGCCAATTTCTTTTACTACGTGCTGTTTGAGTTCCTTACTAAGTTCTTCGCTGGGGCTATAAGTGCCTTCTAAAGTGATAAAGGCAACTATATCCTCTCCTTTAATTTCATCGGGCTTGCTGACGACCGCAGCCTCGGCTACTGCCGGATGCGACACTAAAGCTGATTCAACTTCCATTGTCCCTAAGCGGTGTCCAGAAACATTAATTACATCATCTACGCGCCCCATTACCCAAAAATAACCATCTTCATCGCGTCTTGCGCCATCTCCAGCAAAGTAAACATACTGCCCATCAGTAGGGGGTATATGCTCCCAATAAGTACGCCGGAAACGATCGGGATCGCCGTACACCGTCCGCATCATCCCCGGCCAAGGGTGGCGAATAACTAAATAACCGCCTTCGTTATCGCCTACCGGATTGCCTTCAAGATCGACTACATCTGCCATAATTCCAGGAAAAGGACGAGTAGCCGAACCGGGTTTAGTCGCGATCGCGCCCGGTAATGGAGTAATCATAATTCCCCCGGTTTCGGTTTGCCACCAAGTATCGACAATCGGGCAATTGCCTCCGCCAATTACTTGTTGATACCAAATCCAAGCTTCGGGGTTAATTGGTTCTCCTACCGTCCCTAATAGGCGCAGTGAAGATAAATTTCGAGCCTTGGGCAACTGTTCGCCCATTTTTATAAAAGCTCTAATTGCGGTAGGTGCAGTATAGAAAACTGTCACTCTGTACTTCTCAATCACATCCCACATACAACCAGGATTTGCAGCACGGGGCGCGCCTTCGTACATAAGCGTAGTAGCACCGTTAGAAAGCGGCCCGTAAACTATATAACTGTGTCCTGTAATCCAACCTACATCGGCAGTACACCAGTAAACGTCCGTATCTTGCAGGTCAAAAATCCATTTAGTTGTAATGTGGCTGTACAAGTTATAACCGCCCGTTGTATGTACTACACCTTTGGGTTTTCCCGTACTTCCAGAAGTGTAGAGTACAAAGAGCATATCTTCGCTATCCATTGGCTCGGCGGGACAGTCGGCGGATGCTGTTTTTTGCAATTCGTGCCACCAAAAGTCTCGTTCTGGCTGCATTTCTACTGCCTGCTTTGTCCGTTGTACCACTAAAACCTTTTTGACAGTGGGTGCAACATCATTAGCTAAAGCCTTATCTACTTGCTCTTTGAGAGATACGATCGCATCTTTGCGCCAACCACCATCGGCAGTAACAACTACTTTTGCTTCTACATCGATTAACCTGTCGCGCAAAGCTTCAGCGCTAAAACCGCCAAAGACAACGCTATGAGTTGCGCCAATTCTGGCACAGGCTAACATGGCGATCGCCGCTTCCGGGATCATGGGCATATATATACCAACGCGATCGCCTTTTACTACTCCTAGTTGCTTTAATACATTGGCAAACTGACAAACTTCAAGGTGCAACTGGGCATAAGTCAAGGTACGAGAATCGCCAGGTTCTCCTTCCCAAATTAATGCTGCTTTATTTTTGCGCCAAGTGGTTAAGTGACGATCTAAACAGTTGTAAGAAATATTGATTTTGCCGCCTACGAACCATTTGGCGAAAGGCGGCTGCCAATCTAGCACTGTGTCCCACTTTTGAAACCAGTGTAATTCTTGTTCGGCAAGTTCTGCCCAAAACTTTGGCAGATCGCTTTTAGCGCGATCGCATAGTTGATGATAGGCTTCTAAGCTTTTGATTTGGGCATTTTGGGCAAATTCCGCACTGGGCGGGAATAAACGCTTTTCTTGCAAAATTGATTCAATATTTGATTCAGGCATAATCTTTTGCGGTAATCGGCTTGCTTCAAAAATATTGTGAACGCATATTTGTACCAATAAATTTTGCGTTTCATTAAGTATCGGTGCATTCCGGTCAGATATCTAGGGCGATCGCGTTTTTGAATTAGGATGATTTATGAGTGTTAATCGTAATTGGTTATGGTTTCTATTGCTCGCAAGCATTTGCTTGAGGATATTCCCCGTTTTTTGGTTGCTCAAGCGGGAATCATGTTTGCGGTCAGCTTAGTAACAATTCAAACGGGAATTTTTAACGGTTTTACTCGCTCTACAGCGCAATTGATGACTAATTCCTCGGCAGATATTTGGGTAGCTTCGGAAAGTTTAGTGCATCTAGAACTAACTTTACCCATTCCTCTAACTAATTTGAGTCTTGCTCGCAAGGTGGAGGGGGTAGAAAGTGCTGAAGCTTTGATCGTTAAAACTGGTGTATGGCGCAGTAATAATCAAATTTCTTTAGTAAGAATTATCGGCTTCGATCCTGACGGACAATTATTTATCCCCCAAGCTATTACTCAAGGAAACATCAATAAAATCAAAGCTCCCTACACGGCGATCGTAGATAGCACTAACTTAAAATCTTTAAATATCACCAAAGTTGGCGATCGCGCGGAAATTAACACTTTATCGATTGAATTAGTAGGTTTAACCCAAGGAAACCGCTCGATTACTTCTAATCCTTTTTTATTCACGTCTTTAGAAAACGGTAACGCTTACGCCAATTCTGGGCAGACTACTAATTTATCTTGTCGATTGCCATCGGACTCTGAAGACCTTAAGTGTACCAACACTTACATTCCCCCCGATCCTAACGCTACTGCTCCCAAAAGCCTAACTTCGGCAGATACGATTACGTTTGTTTTAATTCGAGCAAGCAAAGGCGAAAATTTATCCGTCCTCAAACAAAGATTAACCGATGCTTTGCCTAATACTCGCGCTTACACCTATGAAGAATTAATGCAAAGAACCCAGACTTTTTGGCAACAAAGAACGGGTATTGGTTTCATTCTCAGTTTGGGTGCGGTTGTAGGTGTAATTGTTGGCGGTATTATTGTCGGGCAAATTCTTTACTCCTCTGTCAGCGATCGCCTAAAAGAGTTTGGAACTTTAAAAGCTATGGGTGCGTCAGATTTTACTATCTACAGTGTAATTATCGAACAAGCTCTCTGGATGGCAATTTTGGGTTACGTGCCGAGTATGGCACTTTGTTGGGGTGTAGCTACATGGACGTTGGCAAGTCAGGGAATCTTGATTTTAATTACGCCAACAGTGGCGATCGCAGTTTTGGGCATCACCGTTATTATGTGTGTCGGATCGGGAGTGTTTGCAATCCAAAAAGTTATGCGCCTCGATCCAGCTTCGGTTTTTAAAGCCTGAATACCAAAAAGTTATCACCTACAATAAATATGAATTTTGGCGTTGCTGAACTAAAGGATGAAAGAGGAGTAGACAAGGGGACAAGGTGATAACAAAAATCTTGGGTTGCTGCAAAGGGACGATCGTATCTAAATTCAGCAATGTCTGAATTTTTACTTAATTAAGTATGCCAGAAGCTATAAGTGTCCACACCCATTAATCGTTACAATCGACCAAAGTAATAATAATTCATAAACTTATTGCCTAGCGGCACGCTTTTACTTGGCGCTTCAATATCGTTCACCACAAACATTAAATAAATGACTGCTGCCAAAAATAAATTTACTACTTATAATAATTTCCCTAATCAAGTTGAAGCTTTAGGCATAAATCTAGTTGCTACTCAAAGGAAAGCAATTGTTGCTCAAGGAGTAGAAATGGAGTTTAAGTCGCAAAAACGATGCTTCCAAATATTAAAAGGCATAGATTTAGTAATTCCGCAAGGCAACATTCAGTTATTGATGGGACCTTCAGGTTCGGGTAAAACTACTTTGCTATCTATTTTAGCTGGGTTAATGACACCAACCAAAGGACAAGTGCGTTTGCTTGGGGAGGATATTACTAATATGTCTCGCCGGAAATTAGCCCAATTTAGACAGCAAAATATTGGGTTTATATTTCAAAATTTCAACTTATTTCCTTCGCTAACCGCTAGTGAAAATATTGAAGTGGCATTAAATATCAAGGGCGTAAATAAAAAAAGTGCCAAACATCAAGCACAGTTGTTGTTAGAACAAGTAGGTTTAGAAAATCAAGCCACTCAAAAACCCTGCGATTTATCGGGGGGACAAAAACAAAGAGTAGCAATCGCTCGTGCTTTAGCAGGTTCGCCCCAACTAATTATGGCAGACGAACCGACGGCGGCGCTAGATTCTAAGAGCGGACACGCGGTAATTCAATTACTACGTTCTTTAGCTAAAGAGCAAGGTTGTACGGTGCTGATGGTAACTCACGATCCGCGCATTGTCGATGTGGCAGATAGCGTTACTTATTTAGAAGATGGGGCTTTGAAAGAGGTACATTGAGGGAAGGGGAGATGGGGAGAGTTGCCGAAAGAAACATTGCCTGTTTAAGTTACTAATTCTTTTAATGTATCTGTTACCGAACGGGGCTGCCAGCCTAATTGAGTCCGAGCTTTAGTAGCATCTACTCTCACGCAGCGATCGTATATATAATGCACTCGCTCCCGGCTTAGGGGTGGTTGAAAGTTGAACCAGCGCCCTAGAGGATCTAGCAGGTTTCCGGCAAATCGAACCAATGCTTTAGGCGCTTCGCGGGGAACGGGAATTCCTGTAAAGGAAGCCATAGTTGCAAACATTTCCTTAGTTGTCAAATCTCCGGCGGAGATAATGTACTTTTCTCCATCTACTGCCTTTTTAGCCGCTAAAATCATCGCGGTGGCTAAATCGTCAACGTGAACAATTCCCGTAACGCGACTTCCTCCCGCCCATAGTTTTAGCCTTCTATTTAAAAATTGCTGCAATATTGGGCGAAAATGCGGATCGTCCGCGCCAAAAATTCCTGATGGTAAAACGCTAACTACTGGCAAACTTTGCGCTGCAAAGCGATCGACTAATTCTTGAGCAAGGTATTTTGTGCGATCGTAAGCTGAAGAAAAGTTCTCTTGCGTCCGTTTAAAGGTTTCATCGATCGTTTGCCCTTGAGTGTCGCCAAAGATGCCGATGGTACTGCAATAAACCATTTTACTAATACCGCAGGCTTTCGCCGTTTCGAGGACAGCGCGCGTCCCTTCTACGTTTACCCGTTCCATTTCTTTTTCATTGACGATTCCTAACTCTACATAGGCGGCGGTGTGAAAAACTACATCAACCCCAGTCATAGCTGCTTGTAAAGCCGAGCGGTTAGTAATATCTCCGTACACTAAATCGCATTTGTGGCAATTAGCCAGACGCTCTAAATTGCTCGATTTTCTTACTAAACCTACAACGCGATCGCCATTATTTGCTAAAACTTTGACTAAGTGAGAACCTGTAAACCCATTAGCCCCCGTAACTAGCGCCTTCATACAGCTTTCTCGTAAATGCGATAGGTTTTATAGATTTTCGCTCCGCAAGCTTCGATTAATTTGCGCGAGGGATAATTATCTTCGTATACCCAAGAAAGTTCGCAATCTTTGTAAGGTTTTCCTTCTTTGAGTACGCCTTGCATTCCTAAATAGATTAAAGCTGCCGCTACCATTTTGCGTTTATATTCGGGTAAAGCGCACACTAAAGCCACTCGTCCGCGATTTATTTGCCGTCGATACCACAAAAATTTGATAGTTCCTAGCCAATCTAGCTTGCCGTTTAGATGTTTTAGCACCATATTGTAATCTGGCAAACCGACAAAACAGCCGATCATCTTCCCCTCATATTCTGCGATCGGGAAAGCATCTGGATCTACTAAGCTTTGTAAAGATTTGGCTTCGTCTAAAAATTCTTCCTCCGTGCGCGGAGTATAACTCCAATTGTTGGCATAGGCAGTATTTAGCAAATTATAAAGGTTGCGGCAATCTTCCTCGAAAGCTGCGCCTTTAGTTCTAATTAGGCGAAAAGCAACGCCAGATTTGCAAGCAATTCTATGAGCTTTGGCAAATTCTTCTGATAACCCCGCGCCGATGGGCAATTCGTAAGCATAAGCATCTTTAGCTTTATGCCAGCCGTCAAGCTGCATAAATTCTGGATAGTAAGGCGGATTGTAAGGCATCATAATCATTGGCGGCGAATCGAAGCCATCGACTAAAAACAAACAATTGTTATGAGTAGATAGATCGATCGGCCCTCTAACAACGCTCATACCTTGCTCTTGCAGCCATTTTCGGGCAGATTCTAACAAAGCTTGAGCGACTTCAAAATCTGAAATGCACTCAAAATAACCAAACAATCCCACCTGTTTACCCTCGGTTTCAATTAAACGGTGGTTGATGGCGGCGACTATTCTCCCCAGAGGCTCGTTGCTTGGAGATACGGCGATAAACTGTTGCAGCTTGCCATACTGAAAAAAGGAGTTTTCTGGAGCAAATTGTTTCGCCACGCTGCTACGAATTGGTTGCACCCAGTTGGGATCTCCCGCATAAACTCGACTGGGAACATCCAAAAATATTTTGCTGTCGGTGGGGGTTGTTACCGCCCGGATTTGAAAGTTTTGATTAGTCACAAGCATAAATTAACTTAGTTAGCTGTTAGCTATTAGCTAACAGCTAACTAATTAAGCACTAATTGTTGGTTTATACAATACGTCTCTAGTTGCTGCCATTCCTGCAACCAAACTATCCATTTCTTGCTGAGTGTGGAGAGCATTAACTGTAATACGGATGCGGGGTTTGGCAATAAACCAGATCGGCGACACCCAAATGCCGTGATTGAGCATCATTTGTCTCCCAAACATTTTAGGATTGATTTCGGGGGGTAAGATGACTGGAATTACATTAGTTTCGCCGATTGCACTAAACCCCCGCTCGATTAAACGCGATCGCAAGTATTGAGTATTTGCTTGCAATTGCTGCACTAACTGCGGCGCTTTGCGTACTTGTCGGATACTTTCTAAAGCCGCTCCTGCTAAGGGTGGCGACAGGGAAATCGTGCCAATAGAAGTAGGCGACACATTTAATAACGGAATTAGTTCGCTGACATGAGTGCTAATTGCTGCCCCCGCCGAGGCGGCAAATTTTGAGAAAGTGGTCATAATTAAGGGAACAATCCCTCTTTCAATCGCATGACTGGGTAGTAGTCCAAAATGCTCGTATATGCCCCGTCCTGTCGCTCCTATCGAGCCGCTTGCGTGCGCTTCATCCATCAATAACACGCTACCAGGATAGTTTTGCAACACATCTAACATTGCAGGTAAAGGGGCAATATCGCCATCCATCGAAAACACGGCATCGGAAACTACCATAATGCGATCGCCTGGGCGGACGTAGCGCCGTAATTTTCGCGCCAAATCTTCCGAGTCGCAGTGACGATAAGCTTTGACTCTAACATTGGGACTATGCCCAAATACCTTTCCCGAACGAGTTCCCGCATTGACAATCGCCGAAACAATACAGCCGTGATTTAGTACATCGGTTAAAATTAAAGTTTCTTGAGTATGCGTAAACCCTGGTACGGGAATTGCTAAGTGACAAAAAGCATCCATTAGCGCTTGCATCGCCATCCAAGCATTGAGAAATAGCTGAGTATGGGGCAAATGCTTAAACTCCGAAATTTCTGCTTCTAATTGTCTATGCAAGTCGATGCGACCGCTCAAAACCGAGCAAGAACTATTAGACGTGCCATACTGAATAATTGCATCGATTGCTGCTTGCTTTACAGCTTGGTTGTGAACTAGCCCTAAGACATCATTACTGCAAAAGGTTAAAACAGTTTGCCGTTCTCCGGTGGCTGCTGCTTCAATTTCTACTAAGTTCCCCTGCTTTTGATGACATATATACTCGTCCGGATCGAGTCCGCTTTCATACCAGCGTTGAACATACTCTTTGATAACTTGCACTAATTTACTCCCCTCACCTTTTACCAAATAGCCGATTGTCTGTGGCTCAACAGTACATTCTTGCTGGCTCTATATTTGCTATCTAGTGCCTAGAAAAAGCTCACTTAGAGAACATATGATACTGTTTATTAAGAAATTTATCTAGTAGAGACGTTCTGATAGAACGTCTCTACGGAAATTTATCTAATTCATTGTTTTGACTAGATTGTTGTAAAAATTGTTCGTACTGTCGCACAATTAATCGTTGAATAGCAATAATTGCCGGGTTAATTTCTACATAACGGCGATCGCGATCGCCGTTATAAGTCCGTTGTTCGCTTTCAATCATTTCGATGTCTTGAGCAAGAAATTTCTCTAATACTAAACGCCGGAGCAGCTTTTGCAATAATGGTTGTAACGGTTTCAAAATTGACTGTGGCAGACGCACTTTAAAGAAAAATAAGGCAAAAGACTTACTTTCGGTGGGACTTACGGGTAGTCTAAATAAATATAGACTAGAAACTCCCTGCAAAGTCGTGTAGTAGTTAGGGTAATGATACTGAACTGCTACAGGTAAGGTTGTAATTTGGTTTGCTTTTTCGCTCAATCCCAAAAATTTAGCAATCCAGCCGCGATAGGAAACTTGATAATCGGCACATACAGCACTTTCTGTCTCGCGCAAATTTACTAATACCGGATCGAACCAACCTTGCAATTTTTGGTGGAGAAAGCCATGAAATACATCCATAGTATTTTCATTGCAGATCGAAAAGTGCGCTTGGAAGCTGGCAGCAAGGGGAACTACCAACCACTCTTGGCGATCGAGTTCGGGAATTTCTGGCAAGGTACAAGCATCGGCTAAAGCCGGATCTCCAGGAAAAACCCAAATTAGGTTATATTTTTCCCCAACAGGGTAGCTACGGGCGCGGGCGCGCGGTAGCTTTTGGGTTTTGGGCAAGTAGGGAATACTAACACAATCGCCATCGCCATTAAATTCCCAACCGTGATAGGCACAGGCAAGATTACAACTTGTAACTTTACCTTTATGCAGAGCAACACCTTTATGAGGGCAAGCGTCTTCCAGGGCATGGATTTGACCGTTTTCGTCGCGGTAAATAGCGATCGCTTTTGACCAAATAACGACGGGGTAAATCTCCCCTATTTTCAATTTATCTGCCCAGCCCACTGCATACCAATAGTTGGGATTTATACCTACTTCGCGGACGTTGTTTTGGACTACTTGGCTATTTAAAGTTGCGGCTAGTTGCTTCATTCTCAGTTTTGTTGACAACTTCTATGACGAAATTTGGCTTTATTGTTTTTTCTAGTCAAAAATAGATTGAAAAGCCAGTAAGATTTTTTGGCGTGGTGTAAATTTATATGCCTACTTTGACTGTAAATAAAACGAACGATAATTTTTTGAAACTAAGCGATCCTAAGTTATTAATACTTTTAGCATCTGGTTCTTTAACTACTATGGCAGGGGGTGTAGTTGCCCCGGTTCTACCCGATATAGTACAACAACTCCAACTCGATCCGGGGTTGGCAGCTAACTTAGTCAGTTTGCATTGTTTGACTCTGGCTTTATTTAGTCCTCCTTTAGGTATTTTGGCAGATCGCCTAGGCAGAGTGAAGGTATTAGTTGTCTCGCTGATTTGCTACGCGGCGAGTGGGGTCGCGGGGGCTTTTGCGTCAAGTTTTTTACCTTTATTACTGACGCGGGGCTTGATTGGCGCAGCTAGTGGTGGAATTGCGGCGGCGAGTTTGGGACTATTGGGAAGTAAGTATGAAGGAGAAGCGAGGAGTCTAGCCCTGGGCTATGCTACTAGCACCTTGACAATTACTGGAATTTTGTTTCCACTTCTGGGCGGCTGGGTAGGTTCTCATCACTGGCAATATGCTTTTTATCTTTATGCTTTGGGTTTGCCTTTAGCACTGCTAGTAAGTACGCTATTGTCAGAAGACAAAAAGCCTGCCCCAGCAACGGAAAAAAACTATCAATTAAGCCAAGTTTTGGGACAACCGAAAACTTTATGGTTGTTACTTACTTTGGTTTTGGTGTCTGTTGCTATGTATGCCGTAGTAATTTACGCCCCGCTTTACCTCAAAGCTACTATTGGGGCGGGAGCAGTCTTAAACGGTGTTGTATTAGCATCAAGAGCCATTGGAGCGGCAGTTGTTTCAGCTTTTGGTAGTAAATGGCTGGCACAAAAATTAGGTCTGCCAAAAGCGATCGCTTTTGGTTGTACGTTAATGGCTATAACCTTGATTACCATCCCTTTATTACACCAACTTAATGCAATTATCTTAACGGCGATCGCTTTTGGGGTCGGGTTTGGCATTGTGTTACCTAATGTTTACAGCGCTTTAGCAAATCTTGCCACTCCTAATTTACGCTCAAGCGTCTTAGCTGCGGGTACGGGGGCGGGTTTTTTGGGACAGTTTTTGTCTCCCATTATCCTGAAACCAATGCTCGATTATGGCGGATTGGAGACGGTTTTTTATGGTGCGGCGGTGGTGGCGATTGTGGCGGGAGTTTTGATACTGCTAAGTCAAGATAGTTAGTTAATTCTAATTTCTTGAATTACTTGCAGTCCCGACAAAAAATTGCGATCTTCGCTAATATGAGGAAACTTTAGCTGAGAATCGGGAATACCTTTAAGTAACTGACGCTGACGAACAATTGCAAAGCTTCCCGGCGCAAGCACTCGCAGGCGTGGATGGGGGATAGCATCGGGGCGTTTAATTGCGTAAGAGGTATGAGTTTCTTTGAGCAAAAGATCGAAAGCCGTTAAAAAGCCTAAATAATCTTCTAAAACTTCCCCCGGCGTAAGTTCAATATTGACAAGGTAAGTAGGCGGAATTGTATCGTCGGCTAAAGTAATACAAAAGTCTTCTAAAAACACAGAAAATTTTTGCTGTAAAGCCTGCATTACTTGGGTTACGTGAAACTCAGTAGTTTTTTCTGTTGTGGAGGAAAGCAACCCGCCGCGACGATAGCGAAACACGAGCAACGGCGCTTGCTCGTAAAAACCTACAACTTCTACCACGTCGCCAATATCGTAGCGGTAAAAACCACTGTAGTTTGTGACTAAAATGCGGTAAAGTTCTCCCGGCTTAACTTCGCTTGCTAGTAAGGTTTGAGGATGAGTAGCTTCCCATTGGTGTTGGGGGACAAATTCAAAAAAGCCGCTTTCAATCGCTAAAATACTACCATCGGTATTGAGATCGTGGTTAATGCTAAACGTACCTTCGGCGGAGGAATAAACCGCTCCAAAACCTGGTGTATCGCCAAAGTAGTTAGAAAAACGCTCGAAGTAAAAGTCAGACGTACCACCCCGCGCCGTAGCGACAAAAGATAAATTAGACCAAGCAAGTTTTGGGGTTAAAGTGCCAAAAGACTTGTATATTTCCCGTAATTGTTGGGCGCGACGAGGATTAGCGATCGCTTGTCGCTCTATAATCGCTCTAACTTCTGGCTCTAATTTTAACCAGCTTGCAATTTGTCCAGTTTCTAAGTCTTTAATTAAATCTTGGGCGTAAAGCTCTAAATAGTTGCAAATTCGCAATACTAACATCGGGAAATTTGCGCCAATTCCGCGTAAATCGGCATTATTCAAAGCAAATAACAAGCAAATATAGTGCCGCGCTAAACTATCTTCTGGTTGCAAAGTTTCGTAGGGGTGAGCAAATAATTGTTCGTAGACAAACTTGCCCATGCGTAAAACTCCCACGCTGGCAGGCCCGTAGTCAATACCGCCGCTAGTTGTGCCTAATAGCTGGACGGAGTTAGTGGCGAGAAGTTTGCCAAATTTTCTATTTTGGGACTTCAAGGCTGCGTTTAAAAAGCCGATACTTGTAAGATTTGCTTGGCGCAAAGAGTTTTGAAAGCGTTTGGTAACGGGAACTAGCTTTTTTTTGCTGGTAGAACCGCTAGTAAGATTGAGATAAACTACGGGGTCGCTTGTGAGAATATTTTGTTCGCCTTTGGCAATGCGATCGCACAATGGCTCGTAGCTGCTATAAGGTAAAACGGGAACGCGATTTCTAAACTGGTCAATGGTTTTGATTTCGCCGATTTTGTAACTGCGTCCGAGTTCGGTATTTTGATAAGCAGAGAGTAAACTAAGCAAAAACTGCTCTTGGACGGCGCTAGTATGCCGAGTTTTTTGGATAAAGTTATTTTTAACTTGAGTAGCTACAGTAGTTAGCAGTGGAAGTAAGAAATTTGCCATTGAGAGGTTGCAAAAATTAGCCTAATTGTATTAAAAATCGATAAAGCCTAATCTAGGGGTGTAGGAGGATTTATGCTAGAAACGCAAAATATCATACTCGCGACTTCTTGTTTTGCTGTAGCTTTTATTTTGGCAAGTTTAGTAGAGTATTGGATGCACCGCTTAATGCACGTCTCCAAAAAAGTCGGCGAAAGACACCTAGAACATCATCGCACTAACACTGGACAAGGTGTGTTATGGGAATTTCGCGATTACGTCCAAGGAGGGATTGCTGTCATAGTTGCTTTGTTCCTCTACTCTTGGATTGTTGGACTTGGCTGGCTTTTGGGTGGGATAACTTACGCGGCTTTTTCAGCTTACGCTCACCAACTCCAACACGAAAACCCCACTAAGTGTTTTTGGATGAAAATGCCTGTCCACTACGTCCATCATAAGTACGGAATGTGGCATCACAATTTTGGTTTGGCGGTAGATTGGTGGGATAAAGTTTTTGGCACTTACAAGCTGGTAGATTGGCTAACTGAGGAAGAAATAAATCAGCCAGAACGGAGTTTACTGCAACTGCGGTGGTGGTAAATTAGCAACTAACTAGGAGAATTATTTTGACTTATTTTCAAGAAGCTAAAGTTTATTTTGCCCAGTGTCACCAGCACCCAATTAATCAGCTTTTGCACCATATTACGAATATTCTCGCGATCGCTTCTCCCTTCGTTTTATTTTACGATTGGCGACTGACGGTGGTTTGCTTAGTTTTAACTCAAGTTTTAGCAATTGGCGGACACTTTATTTTTGAAAAAAATCAACCCGCTTTTGCTAAGTATCCAGTATGGGTAACTATTCCCACTTCCTTGATGTGGTCGTTTCAACGTTGGTTTGGTTTGCGTCAAGTTTGGCAATATTTACAACAAAAAACTGCGTAAGTTTAAATTTGTCAGCAAAAAAACTAGCTAATACCGCTCGTTTTCGCTACATTAAACCGAGTGCTTCAGAAAAAAATTATCTATTGACTTTGAGGACAATTCATGTATCAGGGTTTAAAAGTCATTGATGCCGATGCCCATAAGTTAGAAAATCCATTGGTATTGAGAGAGTATTTAGAGCCAGAATATCGCGATCGCATTGGACTTGCGATCGATAGTCTAGGCGACCAAAGGGCAAGGATTGTAGACTTTAATCCAGCAACGGGTAAAAATGATTATATGCGGATGTTTCCGCAGCCTCAAGGCTTGGGAAAAGGCGGTTTTCGCAACTTACACCCCGATACAACGCTAGGGGCAATGTTTAACCGCGTGCGGATCGAACACATGGACACCGAAGGCGTTGATGTTCATGTGATTTACGGTACGCTCAACTTAGTATTTTCGAGTATTTTAGATAAAGACTTTGCGATCGCTCTATGTCGCGCTTACAACAGCTACATAGCGGACGATTGTAGAGGCTACGATAACAGGCTTAAGCCGATTGGTGTTTTACCTCTGCAAGATGTCAACGAAGCCGTTGCGGAAATGCAACGTTGTATCAACGAATTAGGCATGATTAGCGTGGCGGTTGCGCCTAATATGCCGATTCCGCACCCCAAAGCCCCCGACGCTTTCCCCGAAATTCGTAGTTGCAAAACTATCAGCCATCCAGATTTTCGCCCCATTTTGCAAGCGGCGGTAGATTTAGATATTGCCTTGGGTATTCATGGCGGGCCGGGTTCGTATATGGTGGGGGGAATTTCCGACTATACGGAAACTTTTGTACTTACCCATATTTTTGTCCAAAGAAATCAGCAACAACTCGCCTTAGCGCGGATGGTTTTTGATGGCGCGTTTGAACAATTCCCCACTTTGCGCGTAGGCTTTTTAGAAGGTGGTTGCGGCTGGTTGCCAGACTTGGCTCACGCTTTCCACGAACATTGGGAAAAACGAATTCGAGACTTCGATCCTAAGAAGCCTTACCGCCCTTCGCTGATGGAATTTACAAAGCTAATGGTGCAAGAGCGAGGCACTAGCAACAATTTCAACTTAATTAGTCAAGCTAAAAATATGTTTGACTTGTTGTGGAATGCCCAACACGATCCGGCAAAAATCAATGACGAAAGCTTGTACGAACACTACGACTTACGCCACCGCGATCCGATGGAGTATTTTCAGCGCGGACAAATTTATACCTCCTTTGAATCCGACGATCCAGGCCCCGCTTATCTTCCGGTAGCTATGGGAGAAATTGGCAAGCACTTAACTTGTTTCTCTGGAGACTACGGACATTGGGATGGAGTATTGCACAACTGCGTTAAAGACGCGGCAGAAGTGACCAATTATGACCGCGATCACTTGGAATTATTATTGGGTGGTAATGCTTTGGCGCTATATGGCAAAACCTTACAAAACTCATTGCCTAGCTACTTAACATCCTCGCCTGCTGTAACTAAGTAAGATATATTGCGATCGCATTTACTAATTGGTGTAAGCGATCGCATTTTACTAATCGGCTTTATTTTCAGCATCTGGCAAAACCTAATTGCATTTACTAGCGAGAGTTAGTGAATGCTTTTTTCTAATTGCCTCTACTAAGCACGTTTTGACTTCTCTGCCGCCAAGTCTTCTTCCATCTGACGCGCGATCGCTTTTCGCAGCCACTCCGTGCGATCGGGCAAAGAACGAACGTATTCGTCTATATAGATAGGTACTCTTACTGCTAAGGGTGACACAGCCATTGCTTTGTCACCCATTGGCGCTAATTTTTGTGAAGGATTAGGGTTGCCGCGCATATAAGTGTAAGTTTACAAGCAATTTGTGCTAAAATAATGTAAATAGTTAGGGGCAAAGTTTGACCGCTCTCCCCTAACATTTTGTTTACCATCTAAACAGGTAATTAGTATGTATCTTAGCAAAATTAACAGCTTTGCGATCGCTCAAGTCGAAATAGATCGGTATATTGAGCAGCAATCCCAGAAAGTTGCCCCCGAAAAGCGATCGGTAACTCAGCGCAAAGCCAAGTACCACGACAAGTCGCGCACTCGCCGCAAGGAAGTGCAAGCTTGGGTTTTCCGTCACACGGGACTATCCACTACCGCCCAAGTTAAAGCAGCGCTAAAAAAGTTGGGTATCCGTCGAGATTTGAGACTAACATCTGCTTGGATAGACATAAACCTTAATTACTGCAATGCGTTAGCACCAAAAAGTCTCGATTTATTTCAAAAGGGCGATCGCGTAACGTTAACCGAATATCCTGCTAGGATTGCTTATTTAGAAGCCTGGTCGCCATTCTCAATTATTGCAATCGAGGGCGAATTGGCAACGCTGGAGCTAATGTCTTTTCCCATCCCCCTTGCCCACTTGCAGTTAGTAAGCTAAAAATGTCTACAAATCAACCAGATCGCTTAGACAGAATTGAAACAAGTCTATTTTAGATCGCCCATTGTAGCCGAGAACCTGGATAGTGGAAAAGCCGCAAATAATTATCAGTTAAGGAGTTTCTTCAGAAAATGCCTTTCTAACCCTGCCCATTAATTCTTCTTTAACTGCTCCAAATTTTGCAAAGTTTTCTCTTGCTTTCAATAAACTAATTTCATTAGCTCCACCTTCGTAATTCGGATCTTTACTTTGGGTACTATCATCTTCCCAGAAACAGACAGGACAGATTTCAAATGTTCCACAAACTTCTTGAGCAAATGTTAGATTGCCGCAGCAAGGGCATGGATAATTCATATTTACTCGCCCAAAATGGCGGCGTGGTGGCGAATATGATCCTCAACAAAAGTCGCAATAAAGTAATAACTGTGGTCGTAGCCGGGATGAAAACGCAATTTTAGCGGCTGATTGACAGTCTTACAAGCCTGCTCAAATAAATGTGGCTGTAGTTGGTCTATATACTGGTCAGCAGCACCTTGATCGATTAAAATCGGCTTCTTGTAGTTCGCTGTAAGTACAAGTTCGCTTGAATCGTACTCTTTCCAAGTTTCTCTATTAGTTCCGAGGTATTTGGTAAAAGCTTTATCAACCCACGAAGAACGTAGAGGGGCAACAATGGGGGCTAAAGCCGAGACTGATTTATATAGATCCTGATTTCTTAAAGCACACACTAGCGCCCCGTGTCCGCCCATAGAATGCCCGAATATGCCTTGTTTGTCTGCTCGTATCGAAAAATTATCGGCAATTAAAGCGGGTAATTCTTCAACAATATAGCTGTACATTTGATAGTTGGCTTTCCAAGGTGTTTCTGTTGCATTTACATAGAAACTCGCACCACTACCAAAATCCCAATCGTCATTTTCCCCTTCTATGCCTGTATTGCGGGGGCTAGTATCGGGGACAACTAGCATTAATCCGTATTGGGCGGCGAAACGTTGCGCTCCAGCTTTAATTGTAAAATTTTCTTCTGTACAAGTTAACCCCGAAAGGAAATACAGCACCGGAACGCTTTGAGATGAGGCTTGCGGAGGCTGGTATGTAGCAAAACGCATCTCACTATTACAAGTTTGGGATTGATGGCTGTAAAAGCCAACTTTACCGTCAAAACAGAGATATTCGCTCAACAGGTTAGTAGATGCAGACATGAGGAAATAAAAAGTTAACTATGCCAAAATTATAGCGATCGCTTCTGTTCTCGCACCCAAGTACGAAAAGAGCGCTTTGTTTGAGTTTCGCCTTGAGTATTGCACTGTGCCAAAAATTCGTAAACCTTCGCCTTGGTTAATAAGGGAAAAGTAGGGCTAGTTTCAGATTCTTGGTATTGATTCTCGTTTAATAGGTAAATAGTTAAAACTTTGCCGTTATAGCGCCAAAACTCTGGCACTTTCATCTCTTGATACAGTTGGGTTTTATTAATATCTGTAGGAGTGATATCTACTTCTAAAACTAAATCGGGTGGAGGATCGATTGTTAAATTTACTATTTTTCCCCGAACCGCAGGCTCATTTTGAATGTATTAACATTTATCGGGTTCTGCGCCAACTTTTAATTCATGTTTATTAAATGTTGTTGCAGCCATGCTTTTGATATTTAGATTAAGTTCTTCTGTCAAAACATGGATTAATGTACCAATGCGATCGCTTACACTTTCTTCTTCTAAAGGACTCACAATTTCTAAAGTTCCTTTGTAGTAAGTAAGTCG
>JAPJOW010000208.1 GCA_030826005.1 Aliterella sp. RAGGC_92 | reverse complement strand
TCTCAAGTGGCTGCATCAAACTCAAAACGATGTCCTCATGCTCACAACTAGCGGTACGGGGGCGGTAGAAGCGGGGATAATTAACTTTTTGAGTCCGGGCGATCGCATTATTGTTGGTTGTAACGGCAAATTTGGCGAACGTTGGGCGGAAGTAGGGGAGGCTTATAATCTACAAGTCGAACAAATTACCGCCGAATGGGGTCAAGCTTTAGACCCCCAACAATTTGCCGATAAACTTAATGCTGACAGCAATAAGGAAATTAAAGCCGTAGTTGTGACTCATAGCGAGACTTCTACAGGCGTGCTAAATGACTTAGAAACTATCAACCGCCACGTCAAAAATCACGGTGCGGCATTAATGATCGTAGATGCGGTAACCAGTTTAGGGGCGGTTAATTTGCCTATGGATGAATGGGGTTTAGATGTAGTCGCTTCTGGTTCGCAAAAAGGTTATATGATTCCTCCGGGTTTAGGTTTTGTCGCCGTTAGCCCCAAGGCTTGGGAAGCTTACAAAACAGCAAAATTACCCCGTTATTATTTGGATCTAGGCAAATACCGTAAGTCTACGGCTAAAAATACTACTCCTTTTACACCGCCAGTTAATTTAATTATGGCGTTGCATACGACTTTGGGAATGATGAAAGCGGAAGGCTTGGAATCTATTTTTAGTCGCCACCAAAGATTGATGAAGGCTACCCGCGCTGCTATTAAAGGTTTAAATATGCCTTTATTTGGTGCTGATGAAGTAGCAAGTCCCGCAATTACCGCAGTTTTACCCCAAGGAGTAGAAGCAGACCAAATTCGCTCGATATTAAAAAAGAAATTTGATATTGCTGTCGCTGGCGGACAAGATCATTTGAAAAATAAAATATTTCGGATCGGACACTTGGGTTTTGTCAGCGATCGCGATATTTTAAGTGCGATCGCATCTCTTGAAGTTGCTTTGCGCGAACTGGGTTATGAAGGGTTTACTCCAGGTGCGGGTATAGCTGCGGCTTCTAGAGTCTTTGCTGAGTAAGGTATGTATTTAAAAAGCGGGTTGACCAATTCAACCCGCTTTTTTGTTCACCTAAATAGAGATTTTTCGATTTTCGCTTAGTTAGCATCATTATTAAGCACCATCGATTTTGCATTTACCTTTATTAATTGAAGAATTAGCATTATTTATGCCGTCTCTAACCAGTCGTAAATTTTATCCAACTGTTCTAGGGTAACTAATCCATACTGCCAAAGAATCATTGGTAAGGGACCTGGATCTTGTTCCCGATGCCTTAAAGCTACAGCGATCGCTGCTGTAGATATTGCCAAATCCTCCTGCAAAAAATTGATAAACCGAGTGTACGTTGAGGGAGCCATTAACTTTTCACCTCCTGAAAAAATTGTTAATTTTTGTTTCTACTATAATTACTGTTTCTTAGTCCGAAGCCAGCAGTCCTATATTGCCAAAACTTTTAGTAGCCTAAATCTACAATTCACTCTTTACTTTGGCAAGGCAATCTTATCAGTAGGAGTGTGGACTAAGATTGTAGCGCACCTTTGCATTAATTAAGACAAAAGTGATTAAATCTTTTTATACAGCACCACTTCCCTACTACACATCTGTATAAAGGAGTAGTTTTTGTTTTATTTATACAACTAATTGTTACTTTTGGCTCTCATTTAGCTATTAATAAATAGCTCCCAAAAATAAATATAACTAATTACTTTTTGACTGGCAAAAACTTAATATTAATTGGTGCGCCGACGGTTAAGCCCAGTTCTTTAGCGCGTCCGCCGCGAACTTCAATTACGCGATCGATCGGTACTCCCGGCCCATAAGTAGGGCAAGGAGTAGTATTACAAGGAGGTACGGAAGTGGAGATCGCTTTGATTTTGCCATCTTTGATAAAAATCATATCTAAAGGAATAGCAACGTTTTTCATCCAAAACCGGACGCTTTGAGGGGGATTAAATTCAAACAGCATTCCGCGATCGTCAGCTAAAGTAGTTCGGTACATTAATCCTGTAGCTTGCTGTTCAACGGTTTTGGCAACTTCTAGTCCCAAAACGCGATCGCCAATTTTTACTTGAGCCGCAATAGGTAAGCTTTGCCCTAAAGCTGTAGTTTCGGGCGTAGCGGTAGTAGAATCGCAGCCAATTAAAGTCACGCTCAAAATTATGCCAATTACCGCTAACCAACGACTCACCTATTTGCTCCCAAACTATACAACTTGTTAATAAGCTTCTCTTAAAACGTAGCCTACACCACGCACGGTCTGAATCAAACGTTTTTGACCTTCATCTTCTATTTTTAAGCGCAGGTAACGAATATATACTTCGATGACATTTGATTCGCCCATAAAGTCGTAACCCCAAACATTTTCTAATATTTGTTCGCGGGTCAATACTTCGCGGGGATGCTCCATTAAATACTTTAGCAATTCAAACTCTTTCATCGTAAGTTCAATTGCGCGTCCGTGCCGAATAGCCCGGCGAGTAGTTAAATCGATTGCCAAATCTCCAAAGCGCAGTTGTTCGCTGGCGGCGGGTTCTTGTAAGTACAGGCGGACTAACTTTAAAAATTCTTCCGAACGGTAGGGTTTGAGAAAGTAGTCGTCAGCGCCCGATTCAAGACAAGCTACGCGATCGTCAACGGTGTCTCTTGCCATCAATACTAGCATTGGCTCTTTAGAACCTGTTTTGCGCAAGAAGTCGCATAAATTTAGCCCCGATTCTCCCGCCAGCATTCGATCTACCACAATTAAAGCTGGGTGGCGATCGCGTGCTTCGTGGATTCCCCTATCGGCATCATAGACTACTACTGCTTCATAGCCTGATGCTTGCAGATCGAGACTTACTTGCGCTGCTAATACTTCGTCAGTTTCAATTATCAACACGCAA
Source organism: Aliterella sp. RAGGC_92 (assembly GCA_030826005.1). Lineage (GTDB taxonomy): Bacteria > Cyanobacteriota > Cyanobacteriia > Cyanobacteriales > Chroococcidiopsidaceae > Aliterella. The sequence goes on along the minus strand of JAPJOW010000208.1, from coordinate 4,932 downwards.
GTATTGCGTTCAACAGTTGTAATCATAATTTTCCTGGGGGATAAGGCTAATAAATGCCAAATCTTGTTGGGTTTTAATTTAACTCAAACAACAATCTATTAGTTTATTTTAAGCTGTTTAAGCATTAATACCTATTATACTCCGAAAATTAAGGAAGTTCTACCGAAGTCGGTTTAGCAATATGAGCTAACCCCCAACCTAGCTTTTCGCGTAAAATGCGAAAAAATTCTGGCGATTGCAGGCGAATAAATTTTGCCGAATAGGGCGACTTTTCTACAAATACGCGATCGTCTGGAAATACATAGCAGCCAGCATTACCATCTACTACCATTACTAAGCGAGTTGGATTAGCAGAAAAAATTGTTACCGTCTCGGTATTGGCAAATACCAAAGCCCTAGAAGCTAAAGAATGAGGACATATTGGTACTAATTGTAATACTGGCACTCCAGGGGTTACTACAGGGCCGCCAGCGCTTAATGAATAAGCTGTAGAACCTGTTGGGGTCGATACAATTATCCCATCTGCCGCAATATCCACCGGCGCGTGATGGCCGATCGCAATTTCAAAATGGCACATACTGGTTAGAGGTTCGCGGTGCAGTACCATTTCATTGAGACACAAGGCTTCCCAAGCTACGGCATTTTGACGAAACACGCGCACGGTAAGCATTACCCGTTCTTCAATCTCGTATTCGCCCTCCATAACGCTGTCTAAGGCTTCGGGGAGTGTATTAACGTAAGTTTCGGTCAAAAACCCCATGTGACCGCTATTTACGGCTAGTAAAGGAATACCAATCGGAGCAACTTGGCGAAATGCCGAAAGCACTGTCCCATCTCCACCTAAAACAACCGCGAAGCTCATACTGGAATCGAAACCCGTTGGCGTTAAGCCTTCTATCGGGGTATGGCATACTGGGCTTTCGGGCGTGGCATAGCCCAAAATACCACCTACACCAGTAGTTAGACAAACCTCGCAACCAATCGCTATCAGTTTGTGTTGTAATTCGAGAGCGACCCGACGCGCTACGGGCTTTTCGTCATTGTATATGATGCCTATTTTCGGCACTTGCACACATCCAAATTATTAAAGCTAGGCTTGACGTTAAAATCGATCGTTGCACATTTTTGCGGCAATTTGCACCTACAGCGATCGCCTATAAGTTTTAAAAGCTAAAAGTATTTCCCTTAGAGTCAGCTAATAGCTACTTTGTAGATCGATCTAAGAATCTTAGGATTTATTAAAAGGAGTCTTTTTCTGCGATTTCTTTTTGGTTTTTAGCTTTTCGTAGTCTAATTCTTTAAGTTTTTTCATAATTCTACTAAAGTATTCCTGCATATAGCTTTCTAGCGTCGTCGTCTCGTCAGGATTTAACTGGAACACTTCATACACTTCTTGCATTGAGGCATTAATTGGCTTACCTGTTGCTAATACTTCTGCGAAGGCGAGTCTATCTGACAAATTCCAACCCCATTGAAAAAACCGCGATATATTGCGTACTGTCCGTAGTAAATTTATCGGCATCCGAGTTATCCGCGCATCTTGTCCTGATAACCGTTCGCATAAGTTAATAATTTCTTCCGCACTCCAGGCGCGAGTACCGACTAGAGGAAATGTTTTCTTCTCCGTTTCAGGGATTTTTAAAGCGCGGACGGCAAATTTTGCAATGTCTTGGGTATCCATATATGCTACCGGGGACGATTCTCCAGTAATCCATACTGCCTGTTTTTCTAAGATAGGAATGGCATATTGACCGATTAAGCCCTGCATAAAACCGCTTAACTGCAATACGGTGTAATTTAAGCCTGATTGGGCTAAAAATAGCTCCGTACACCGTTTGATCTCCATTAGTGGCACTTCTGGATACTTATCGGAGTCTAACAGCGAAAAGAAAATGTAACGCTCAACTCCCGCCGCCTTTGCTGCTTGAATTAAGGCAACTTTACCATCCCAATCTACTTGTTTAATACTTAATGAATCTGTAGGACGGCTAGTAGCAGCGTCAATTATTGCCGTAACTCCTGCTAATGATGGCGGTAAAGTATCGGGATAACACAAGTTTCCTTGGACAATTTCTGCTCCCCATTCTCTCAAAAAGGCTGCTTTTTTTGGACTTCTGACTAGACAGCGTACTTTATACCCCTCATCAAGAGCGCGGCGAACTACTTGTCTTCCTAATGTTCCTGTGGAACCGACAACCAATAAAGTCATGAGGGGTGATTTTGTGAATGTTAATTTTTATTAATAAAATCTTATCAGAATCCGCTTGACAAATATAGAGCAAGGTAGGGAGAAATAAATCTTCTCCCTAGCTGCGGAAGATTAAAGTGCTTCTTCTTCGTCACCTTGAATTTTGAGCAGGGCGTAGCCTAAGACTATGCCTACTAAGATTAAAGAAAAGGACAAAATAGTAGCTGTAAACATTTCTCCGCTCATTGGTAAATCCTCCTGTTGGATTTGGGAAATAATTAGATATCCGTAATTTATCTTAAAACAGTTTCATGGATTCAATAGAGATAGCAAGTGGCGCTAGGGCAAAAAGTCCTCGTCCGCGTTTGGCATTGCCCATCGGCGATCCAGCCGGAATAGGAATAGAAGTAACTTTACAAGCATTGAACGATCCAGAAGTAACGGCAAATTGCGATGTTACGGTAATAGGCGATCGCACTCAATTAACTGAGGTTTACGATCGCCTAAGTGTTAAGTCGCTTAAATATATTCATCCAAGCGATTTAACGATTATTGATGTGCCAATTTGTAGCAGAGAAATTACTATTGGTACGGGAAACGCTGCTAGTGGTAAAGCCAGCTTTAGTTACTTAGAAAATGCGATCGCGCGGACTATAAATGGAGAATTTGACGGTATTGTCACTGCACCTATTGCTAAATCGGCTTGGAAAGCTGCGGGGTACAACTATCCCGGTCAAACTGAGCTATTAGCCGAACGTGCGGGAGTAGAAAAGTTTGGAATGCTATTTGTCGGTAAGTCGCCCCATACAGGCTGGATGCTGCGGACGTTATTAGCGACAACTCATATACCTTTAAGGCAGGTAGCAGATGCCTTAAATCCGCAATTAATGACCGCTAAACTCGAATTATTAGTTGATTGCTTGGACAAATATTTTGGGATAACTAAGCCAAGAATTGCGATCGCAGGTTTAAACCCCCATAGTGGCGAACAAGGACAATTAGGTACAGAAGAACAAGAGTGGATGATACCTTGGTTAGAACAAGAGCGCGATCGCCGTCCGGGTATAGTTTTAGATGGGCTAATTCCCCCCGATACAATGTGGGTAAAACCAAGTCAAGCTTGGTTTGGGAGTATTGATAGTTCAAAAGCCCACGATGCTTATTTAGCGTTGTATCACGATCAAGGTTTAATTCCAGTTAAACAATTAGCCTTCGATCGCGCTGTAAATACATCCATTGGTTTACCCTTTGTGCGTACCTCCCCCGATCACGGTACAGCTTTTGATATTGCAGGCTTGGGAATTGCCGATTCTACCAGCATGAAAGCCGCAATTTTATTAGCCGCCGCAATGGTTGTACGGTAAAAATGTTGCAGGCATTTGTAGCACGGATTGAATTATGTAGAGACGTAGCACTGCTACGTCTCTACAAGAATCGTAACGCCGCCAGAAGGAAAGACAAACATTTAGATATTTGACCGCAAGTTTGATGAGTCATACCTACGATCGCCCAAGTCACTTATTCTCAAAAAACAGAGTTTTCTAAAAAAATGACCCAATACCGGATTACGCTTTTACCAGGAGATGGCATTGGCCCCGAAATTATCGCGATCGCCAAACAAGTTTTAGAAGTAGTTGGACAGCAGTTCGATCTAAGCTTTGAATTTACCGAAGCTTTAATCGGCGGTGCGGCGATTGACGCTACAGGCGAACCTTTACCCCCAGAAACTTTAGCTAAATGCCGAGATAGCGACGCTGTTTTACTAGCAGCTATTGGCGGTTACAAATGGGACAACTTACCGCGCCATTTACGCCCGGAAACTGGTTTATTAGGACTAAGAGCAGGTTTAAGCTTATTTGCTAACTTGCGCCCGGCAAAGATTTTACCCCAGTTAGTTGATGCGTCTTCTTTGAAAAAAGAAATAGTAGAGGGCGTAGATATTATGGTAGTGCGCGAACTTACAGGGGGCGTGTATTTTGGGCAGCCAAAAGGAATATTTGCCACCGAAACCGGGGAAAAACGGGGAGTTAACACAATGGCTTACACCGAAAGCGAAATCGATCGCATTGCCCTAGTGGGATTTGAAACAGCGCTTAAACGCGGCGGGAAACTTTGTTCGGTTGATAAAGCAAACGTTTTAGACGTTTCGCAACTGTGGCGCGATCGCATCAATGAACTTGCTAAAACCTACCCCAATGTAGAACTATCCCACCTCTATGTAGATAACGCCGCCATGCAGCTAATTCGCTACCCCAAACAGTTCGATACGATCGTTACGGGTAATTTGTTCGGCGACATTCTTTCCGATGCCGCAGCTATGCTTACGGGCAGCATAGGAATGTTGCCATCGGCAAGTTTAGGCACGGCGGGAACTCCAGGAGTATTTGAACCCGTACACGGTTCAGCGCCCGACATTGCCGGACAAGACAAAGCAAATCCTATCGCCCAAGTATTAAGCGCGGCAATGATGTTACGCTACGCCTTCAATCAACCCCAAGCCAGCGATCGCATCGAGCAAGCAGTAATGCAAGTATTAGATAACGGCGATCGGACTGGGGATATTATGGCTTCAGGAATGAATTTAGTAGGCTGTAAAGCTATGGGTGAGGCGATAATTAAAGCCCTCAATTAACTTTTTGCCCCATTTAGGCTAGATTTGAACGGATAAGGGGACAAGGAGACAAATCAGAAAATAACTCCCCATCTCCCCATTTCCCCATCTCCCATTATGGACACCCTACTCT
>JAPJOW010000207.1 GCA_030826005.1 Aliterella sp. RAGGC_92 | reverse complement strand
GGACGATATTTTTGGTTGTAACTACAACACGACAATTTACTTTGAAAAGTATTTACTAGCAAATTTAACTAATCCCTTAGTTATTGCTTTAGATCGAGTTGATATAGTTTTTGAACATCCACAAATTGCCAATGATTTTTGCACATTATTAAGAGCGTGGAATCAAAGAGCAAATCAAGGTGATGATAGTGGCAAAGTTTGGCAAAACCTGCGCTTAATTATCGTTCATTCTACCGAAGTATACGGAGCGCTGGATATCAATCATTCACCTTTAGGCGGTGTGGGGTTAGTTGTAAAGTTGTCGGAGTTTAGTTTTGCACAAGTCCAAGAATTAGCAAGCAAATATCAACTATCTTGGAGCGATTTAGAATTAAAACAATTAATGGCGCTAGTGGGGGGACACCCAGCGTTAATAGCGCGAAGTTTTGAACAAGTTACCCGCAATAATATTACTATCAGCCAACTATTGCAAACCGCCGCCACCGAATCAGGATTGTACAGCGATTATTTGCGCCGTCACTTAGTAACGTTGCAACAGCAACCAATATTAGCAAAAGCCTTAGCAAAAGCGATCGCTTCCAAGCAGCCAATTCAACTAGAATCAATTCCTGCTTTTAAGTTGGAAAGCATGGGTTTAATTAGCATAGAAGGAGACTACGCAACCCCGCGCTGTAAATTGTACAGACAATATTTTAGCGATCGCTTATAATTCTATTTACGCGGAACGCCATGCACTCGCAAAACATCGCTAAAAGTAGCGCAATAATTTGGCAATCCTAAGCTTTCAGGATTAACAGGGTTCTCATAACTAAAATGTCTATACGTTAAACAAAACCTATCCCAATCTGCCATTTGAATCCGAAATAAGGGAATTAAAATATTAGCTAAACCTAAAGTTATTGGAATACGAAAATAAATTTTTTTATCTAAATATTCGCAAGCCGATTCAATGGCTTCATCGGCGGTTATCCGTTTTTGACCTAATACTAATTGCCGCGATTCGTTGGGTTTTGGTGGGTTGTCAATTAAGTAACTCACAACTTGAGCTACATCTTTACCGTGAATAAAGTGAAAACTACCATCAGCTTTAAAAAAACGAATTAAATTAATTAACTTGGTAATTTCTGGAATACCCGCCGACAAATGAGAGTAAGGTTTATTCGCATCTCCGCCCAAAACTAAGGTAGGAAAAACTTTAGTTATTTTAGGTAAGATTGCACTACTTGCCAATTTCTGAAAACACTCGTACTTAGAACGAATATAATCCGTGCCAATTTCTCCCGCTTCCTTTAGTAACTGATTGTGACTATCTAAAATACTTGCGGTAGAAAAGTAAATAACTTGCTGACAAACTTCGGGGTCAAGCAGATTTATCAATTCAACAGTTTTAGTGACATTAATATTAAATATGTCATCACCACCCCATACGGTCGCCGTGAGTACCGCCGTATCAATAGTTTTGAGTAAATCTGCAAAATCTTCAATTTTGCCCATATCGCCCTGTAAAACCGTAATTCCCGGACGAGATTTTGTATTTACTTTTAATTTATTGGGGTTTCTAACGAGCAAATACAATTCGTGGTTTGTCTGCTCAATTAAGGCTTCACTAATGTAGTGACCGATGCAACCACTCGCACCAGTCACTAAAATCCGCTTAGGGGTCATAGTTTAGTATTTCAACTGCTTGGCGGTTTCAAAGAAATAAGCAACATTTTCCTCTGGGGTAATAGGTAGTACACCATGACCGAGATTGAGGATATGTCCGTAGTTGCCAGCTTTTTGCACAGTATCGTAAATGCGATCGCGAATAAACTGTTTAGAACCAAACAAAACGCCGGGATCTAGGTTTCCTTGCACTTTCATATCATGCCCCAATCTAGCGCGCGCATCCGCCATATCTACCGCCCAATCAACGGTGACAATATCCGCGCCGGACTTCGCCATCCGCTCCAATACTCCAGCACTACCGCTAACTAGCAATATTAAAGGTGTATCGGGGTGAGTTTGTTTGACTTGCTCAAATACCCGTTTTTGATAAGGTAAAGCAAAAGTATCGTAATCTTGAGGACTAAGTTGACCCGCCCAAGAATCAAACATTTGCACGACTTGAGCGCCGCAGTCAATTTGATAACGAGCGTAAATTGCGATCGCATCAGCGAATTTTGCAAGTAATTGGTGCAGCACTGTAGGATCGGAAAATGCCATCCCTTTAATTGCTGAGTAGGTTTTAGAACCTTTACCTTCTACCGCGTAAGCCGCCAGCGTCCAAGGAGCGCCGACAAAGCCAAGGACAGTTGATTTATCGCCTACTTCGTTACTGAGGGCTTGTAAAATTGTTTTGATAAAAGGTAGCGATTCTTCTGGTTGGAGGGGACGCAAATTATCAACTTGAGCAGAAGTACGAATTGGAGAATCAATAATTGGCCCTTTTCCTTCGGCGATATCCATTTCAATACCCAAGCCAGGTAAGGGGGTAACAATATCAGAAAATAAAATTACTCCATCGGGTTGAAATGCTTTCCAAGGTTGCAAAGAAACTTCTACCGCTACTTCGGGAATTTCGGATCTGTCGCGAAAAGATGGGTATTTTTCCCGCAGTTCCCTGTAGGCTTTCATATAGCGTCCGGCTTGGCGCATCATCCACACGGGGGGACGATCTACTTTTTCACCACGAGCGGCGCGCAAAAGATGGGGAACTTGGGTGGAGACGACCATTGTAGAGTTTTACCTTAAAGTTTGTTTTATGCTCTTGTTAGCTTATCATTTAGCCTTACTAGGTTTATAAACAAACCGCCTTCAGCTAAACATCTCTGCGTGAGCATTGGTTCGCTATATCAATATTTTCCCAGTAAGGAAGCATTAGTTACATCTTTAGCCGAGCATCATGCTAATAGCATGATGGAGAAAATCGAGTTAAAACTTCAAGAATTATTCAATGCGCCCATCGAAATTGTTGTCCGCGAATTAGTGAAAGCCTCCATTGCTACTCATAGGATCGATCCCATGCGGCATAAAGTGCTAAACGAGCAAGTACCTCGCATCAACAACACCAACGCCGAGGCGCGGGTTACAGCTTTGCTACGGGCTTACTTAGAGCAAAACCGCGATCGCATTGAGCCGCAAAATCTCGATTTGGCAGCATTAATTATCGAGCGGACAGTAGAAGCCTTAACGCATACCGCCGTCATCGAGCGCCCAGAATTACTGAGTGATGGGCAGTTAGAGGAAGAAATTACAAATCTTTTATTATGTTATTTGGTGAAAAAGACTTAGTTATCTGGAAGTGCGATCGCTAACTTAGGGAAAAATCAGCGATCGCCATAGCAAGGGTTGGGCTGTTTATTCTATCGCTGAGATGCTTAGATTGTGGCAGCTTTCTAATTCGTACTAACTTGATTTTTCTCTTTGGTTTGTCGTCTTCCCCAAGGTTTGAGAACCGAAATCGCAATGATACAGAAAAGAAAGAGAACCTGAATTATCGTTCCGAGCAATACACCTTTAGCATCGAATTGGTAGATTGGACTATTAAGAGCCTGTAATCCGTTTTGTTGTGAAAGTTTCGCCGCAACATTACCCCAAGGAAATAGCCAGAATGTACCAAAAATGACTAGCCCAGTCGTCAGCACCCACTTGGCAATTACCCAGTAGAACTTAGTAAATCCATAATTTGTTACCCAGCAAAGTAATGTTGCGGTAATGACTGAACCAATAGCTGACGGAATCACAATCCAGTCATCAAGCAAAGTAATTGCCGAATCGAGAGTATATAACACTTCTGCATGAGTTGAATGAGTGTTTCTTAGTGACAAAAGAAACATACTCAAGACTGCTCCTGTCCACAACGCTGCAAACCCAATATGCGCTGATATTAACCAGTTTTTCTGATTGATGCTTAACTTTGGCATTTTTCCTCCTAGGTTGTTGCAATTTAAAGCCGCAAAAATCCACGCTGACGCTGATTGAATCCACGCCAAGCTTATATACAATGTATTGATAATCAATATATTAAGTAATTTTCAAAAGATCAATATTCAAGGGCTGGAATTATTGGAGAAAATTATGAACAATGCGATCGAGAAGTTTCAGAACCTTGTCCTGCTCTGCTTCTGACAGATTATGAGTCGCCTTCTCAATTGTCTCTGCTCCTAGGGGGGGTAGTACCTTCATGAGTTGCTTCCCTTCGTCTGTCAACCAAATTCTAACGACACGGCGATCGCACTGGTTGCGTTCCCGATAGACAAGCTTACGCTCTTCCATTCGATCGACAACTCCGGTAAGTGTAGCTCCCAACTGCTTGAGCTTGTCGGCAATTCCAGTCGTTGAAAGACCATCTTCTTCCCATAGACAACATAAAACAAGGTAATGAAAGGGTGTTAATCCATAGGGTTCTAGCCGCTCTAGGAAATCCCGATACATTAATTGAGATACGAGTTTAAATTTGTAACCTAAATTGTAAGGTGCTAAGGCATACCGCCATTGTTGAAGAAAATCAGCGTTTGAGGAGGAACTAGGCATTTCAGAGCAAGGCAGATTGTTGAGCTAGATAGTTAACATATTAACTATTCTACGCCAATGACAATCTCGAACATTGCTTGATTGGACTGAAAAGCTCGGCGATCGCATTTTTAAAATTCTGCTGGTAGCTGATTGAAAAAACCAAAGGTTAGCCACTAGCCTAGAAAAAATCCTTGAGATTAATTTGCGCCAGCTAATACAGGTTTTCCCGTAGACATTACCTGTTCGATAATATCCGCAGCCTTACTCACTCCCCCCGCTTGCTGGTTAGCTCTTTGCAATTTAAGGACATTATCTCGATAAGATGCTTGTGTTAAAACTTGCTCAATCGCAGCTTGCAGTTGAGGAGCATTTAGTTTTGATGGTTTTATCATCTCGCCGCAACCCGTCCAAACAATACGTGCAGCTACTCCTGGTTGGTCGTTGGCGATCGGGATTGCAACCATTGGTACACCATGACTAATTGATTCTAAAACCGTATTTAACCCCGCAGGGGTAATAGTAAGACTCGCGCGTTGCAATAATTCCAGTTGAGGCGCGTATTGTACTACTAACGGCGCACCAGGAAACTTTGGCACATCTTTACTTATGCCACCACCAAGAGAAATTACTAACTGTGCATCCAATTTTTCACAAGCTTGGGCGATCGTCTCAAAGACTCCTATCAGTCGATTTTGGATCGTTCCCATAGAAGCATAAATCAACGGTTGACCTGTTAATTTTTCAAAAGGGAAGTCAATTTTTGCCCTAGAAATTAGGTTATGGTACGCGCCAGTAAAATGAAAACATCCCGGCAAATTTTCGCGGGGAAATTCAAACTCCGCAGGCTGCTGGCACAATTGAGCTAATGTTGAATAAACATCATCTTGATTATTGTGTGGCGGTAAATTCCACTCGCGTCGGTATTCGGCGACTGTTTCCCGAATCGGCTTGCGGACTTGACGTAACAAACGATAACCGATTCTGTTGCGAATTTGTCCCCACCAAGCACGATTGTAGTTCCAAGAAGTATTAAAAGGTGGAACGCTAACATCTTCGTTAATCATCAAAGCCGCAGACACGCTTATAAAGGGAATACCAAGACGATCGGCTACGGTTCCCCCGGCGGACGAAACTTGGTCTACTAATAATGCTTCAATCCCAGCCTCTTTAACTGCTTGCGGTGCTTGCTGAAGTAAAGTAGCTGTCGATTTTTGCAGATAATTTATTGTGTATTTTAGGGCAGCTAATCCGCTTAATTTGCCTAGTTTCTCAAAAAATTGCTCCATAGTCCCGTAGGGATACTCTGACGGCGCGATCGCTCTAAACTCCAATCCAGCATCATAAACTTTTTTTTCCGCATCCAGGATTCCAATTACAGTAACTTTATGTCCCCTTCTTTGCAGTTCGTAACCCAAAGTTGTCATGGGATTGAGATGACTTCCAGCAGGACAGATAATACCAAAGTGAGCCATATAAATATTTATCCTTAAATAGCTAAAATACCTTGCTCTGCGTCTAGTTGAGCTAATGATCCTACAGGAAGGGCGGCGTTGCAACCATCGTGTCCAAAAGGTAAGTTAGATACTATCGGAATATTCAGGTCTGACAAGCGATCGCGCAATACTTCGCCTATTGTCATACTAGGAATATTCGGCGGTGCTTCGCATCGGCTAAATCGTCCCAAGGCAATCCCGTTAACTTTTGCCAAAACTCCGCTTAAACGCCATTGAGTTAATAATCTATCTATGCGATAAGGTGCTTCGGTTACATCTTCTAGGGCTAATATTACGCCTTCTAGGTTTGGTTGGATTGATGTACCGAGTAAATGAGTAGCAACGGTTAGGTTTGCAGGTAAAAGTATTCCTGTAGCGACTCCTCCCCCCCATCCTATACCTTGCAGGGGGGCAAGGGGACGACCTTCTACTAAGTTAAATAAACGCTCTACCGACCAATCGGGTTCAAAAGCTAAAGTAGTTAATACCGCACCATGTACGCTCGATTTACCTTGGTTGTATAAACTCCACAATAAACAAGTAATATCAGAAAAACCAATTAACCATTTATTGCCGTTTTCCCAACTCCAATTTTCTAAAATTCTGGCGCTACCATAACCCCCTCTAGCGCATAAAATCCCTTTACATTGCGGGTTATTCCAAGCTTCAGATAATTGATTAGTGCGATCGCGATCTTTCCCTGCTAAGTAGCCAAAGCGATCTTTTATACTTTCACTTATTTCTACTTTATAACCGCGCGATCGCCATATTTCCACACCTTTTTCAAAGTCCTCAAATTCTCTTAATGCACCGCTAGGAGCAATTACTTTTAATAAATCTCCTGGCAATAGCAGTGGTGGCATTTGGCAATTCATATTTTTGGACGAAGTTTCTTAATTCTCAATATAGGCTAGGTTAGTATGATGAGGAAAGTACAGCCCGTTTTTTAGGGCGATCGCTTATTTTTTGTGTATCAATTATTTAGTCTCTGTATATTTGCCTTTTTAGCAGGTTTAATTGATTCTATTGTAGGAGGTGGCGGTTTAATTCAGCTTCCTGCACTTCTAGTTTTTCTTCCTAATACAGCTATACCCCTGGTTTTTGGTACTAATAAATTATCTTCAATTGCTGGGACATCAGCAGCAGCAATTCATTATTCTCAACAAGTTCAAATTAACTGGTCAATAGTTTTAATTTCAACTATATCCGCCTTTGTTTTCTCATTTATTGGCGCAAGCACTGTAAGTATTATTAATCCTGCTTTAATGCGTCCCCTGATACTTTTGATACTTATTTTAGTTGCTATTTATACTTGGTTTAAAAAAGATTTAGGTTTTCAACATATTGTCAAAGTTAAAGGAATAAAACAAAGCATCTATGCAGCACTTATTGGCTCATTACTTGGCTTTTATGATGGTTTTTTTGGGCCAGGGACGGGTAGTTTTCTAATATTTGCATTCGTAGGAATTTTAGGCTTTGATTTTTTAAGAGCATCAGCTTCAGCCAAAATAGTTAATTTATCTACAAATTTAGCTGCAACTATTTATTTTGCTGCTAATAACCAGATTATTTATAGTATTGCTTTACCAATGGCAATATTTAATATCGTTGGTGCTATTATCGGTGCTAAATTAGCGATCGCTAAAGGTAGCGCTTTTATCAGAGTAATGTTTATAGTTGTAGTTACTTTTTTAATTATTAAACTAGCTTCCGATATTTTCCTTAATAGCCTTTGATAATTCACGAACCACAAGTATTTAAATTATCTTTTTCCCAACAATAGATATTGTGGAGTAGTAAATAGTCCAAAAATTATTGTCAGCAGAGTTACCTAT
>JAPJOW010000206.1 GCA_030826005.1 Aliterella sp. RAGGC_92 | reverse complement strand
GATTAATTAAGTGTTTGTTCATCCAGGAATTTACTGATTTTCCCCCGGAAAAACTGACGATGTAAGTAATTATACGATTGGCAAAATAATAGATTTTATTTGCAAATCTTGTTAGTGATTATTTATGCTTAAAAATAAATTTATTAGCTAGAACAACTTAGTTCTACGGTTATATTGCCTGGAGCGATCGCATTTTAATGCAGCGAGAGCGATCGCCTTTAAATACAGACTAATTTTTAGCGAAGGGAGGCTTACAATTCTTCTAACTGTTCTTCTAGCTGTACTGTTAGCTGTTTTAAGTCTGGTAGCTCTACCAATTCTTTTTCGGTTTCTTTAATCTTAGTAGGTATAACCAAAGGTTGGGGCCTTTCTAGCCAACAACTAGCTATAGGCAGAGTTTGTTCTAAGTCTTCCAGTGGTCTTGGAATCACCATTACAGCGTTCAATTCGCCGATCCTGCGTGCTTCTGCCATCCCAGCTTCTACCGCCATTGCTACATCGGCTACCGAGCCGCGAATAATTGCCGTACACAAACCTGCACCAATAAATTCATGAGCCGATAGTTGCACGTCTGCCGCTTTAAGCATAGCATCCGCCGCTCCTACCATTGCTGGGAAACCTCTAGTTTCTACCAGCCCAATAGCTTGATTGCTGAGAGTGCTTGTTTGCCTTTGAGTGAGTTGAGCTAAACGCATCCCGATAGGTAAAACTAATTCCAAGTTTGGTAATGGTCGAGCAATCACTAAGCTTGATATTAATTGATCTAACTGCTGGGCGATTTCTGCGCCGACATCTACAGCCAAACGAACGTCAGAAATTCCACCGCGAACGATCGCCGTGCAATGACCGCTACCAATTTTCTCATAGCCAACCAAAGTTACTTCTGACGACTTGAGCATTTCGTCAGCTACGCGCACGATCGCTGGGAAACTGCGAGTCGATACTAAACCTAGAGCTTTATCTCTAAAATCTTGCAAGTATTGTTGATTGTTTCCCTCCATTCTAGACCTCAATTAACACCTTTCAAATAAAGTACCTAACTGCTATTAGGTTTATCGTCTTCTAACGGACGATTTAAGGCTTGCCTATGGGGTAATAGCGTTGATAGCAATCGGTTGAGGCTATCTTCTCCATAAACTGGATTGCTTGCCTTGACTGCTTCTGCTTCGGCTGGTGTAGCAACAGGGGTACTATCAACAACGCTTGCAGGCTCGGATACCTGACCGTTTGGGGTTTCTACCCCTTCTGTTACAACTTCTGGTAATTGCCCTTCGGTAAGGCGGCTACTACTAGAATCGCCCACTAAAGAACCCGGCGCTAGAACTGCTCCAGACTCTACAGAGCTATTAAAAATAGTAGTCATCGAGCCAATGCAAGCATTAGTACCGATTTTACATCCACCGACAATCAAAACTCCCGTGCCAATATTTGCGCTTTCCCCTACCTCCAAAACTCCTTGGTAAGCGTGTAAAACTGCACCCATACCAATACAAGCCCCTGCTCCAATTATAATCTGGCTTTCTGGGTCTGCTTGGAGGAGAACCCCTGGGGCGATCGCTGCACCAGGGTGGATGGTCACATCGCCATTAACATAATAATGAGTATTGTTAATGGGTTGTAGGGGGGGGAACTTCATCAAAATACGAACTCTGGAATTTTTTAATAGGAATCAACAACTTCGATCTGCTCGCAAAGTAATGCGTCCTATTTACCAGGGCGTTGAATTAGTACTTCTGCAACTCGACGTTTTGCTTTTGGATCGATGCCAATGAGTCGGACATACGCGCCGCTATGTTCGTCAATTGTTGATTCTAATTCAGCAATTACTTCGTTGTCGCGACGAGCTTGAATTACGCCGCCACTTTGCCAGGAATTGATTTTAAATCTCCGCTCGTCGGCGTATTCGGTGCTAACTTGGCAGCCTTGAGAGAGCAATTGACTTACTTGCTGGACAATTTCAGGACTAAGGCGGTTGCTGGTAGATGAGTAGCTGCGGCTAGGACTACTTGTGGGTGTAGATTTGTAGCTGCTGGTAGCAGGAGCAATATTGTTGTTGCCATCAGGTCTTTGGATGATGGTTTCGGAAACCCGACGCTTGGCTTTAGGATCGATCCCAATCATCCGCACGTATTCGCCGCCATGATTTGCGATACATTCTTCTAAAGCGGCGATCGCCTCTGATTCGCGTTTGGCATCTATCGGGCTGCAACTGTGCCACGAGCTAGTTTGAAAACGGCGCTTGTCGGCGTGTTCCGTACCGATGCGGTAGCCTTGAGCTAAAAGGTTGCGGACTTGTTCGACAGCTTCAGGAGGTAATAAGTTACTGCTAGAAGACGAACTATAGCTACTACTACTACTTGGCGTATAACTATTACTGCTACGGCTGGGAGTATAACTGCTGCCATTATCGCTACTAGGGCGATCATTGGGCCTTTGAATAATTTTTTCTAATACTCTTTTTTTAGCTTTAGGATCTACGCCAATTAACCGCACGTATTCGCCGCTATGTTCTTCAAGACACGCACCTAGTTCGGCAAATACTTCAAAGTCTCGATTTGATTGAATGGTGGCGCAGCTTTTCCAAGAACTTGTTTGAAATCTCCGCTCGTCGGCGTGTTCCATGCCGATGCGATAGCCTTGAGCCAGCAAATCGCGCACTTGTTCCATTACTTCTCTATTTACACCCATTTCTTGATATTCCTGTTTATTAACACTACTTTTAGAATCTGTTGGACTCAAGGCATATGTTCTATTTAGTTCTTCCCTAATTGGCGTGATGCAATCGATATCCTCCGCGCAGTGATAGCCCGCTCGCAGTGCTTCGTTTACGCCGGCAACATGATGAGCAAAGTTTTTATCTGCTTCTTGGACGTTGGGTAGACGGTTTGCTTGTTGCTGGGTAGTGATAATACTTCCTGAAGCTACATACTTACCTGGGGGAATTTCTACGTCTTGAATTAAGGCGTGCATCATGACGATACAGCCTTCATTAATGCGCGAGTTGAATATTGTCGAGCGAAAGCCGATAAAGCAATTATTGCCAATGTAGGCTGGCCCGTGAATCAAGCTCATGTGAGTAATTGAAGCATTACTCCCAATCCAGACAGAGTAGGATTTATTGTCGTCGCCAACAACTTGTCCTGCTTCTAACCCATGAATTACTACGCCATCTTGAATACTTGTACTTTTGCCAATGTAAAAAGGATTGCCTTGGTCGGCTCTAATGCACGTACCGGGGGCAATCATGACATTGCTGTCAATTTTTACATCCCCAATAATATTTGAAAAAGAGTGAATGTAGGCGCTTTTGTCAATTTTTGGTTCTGTGAGGCTTTTCGACCAAGGGGTAGGGGGAGCCGCAGAACTACGCTTTGCCATAAGTATATTCTCCAAACTAAAAGCTTAATGCTGCTTTGATAGTGCGATCGGTCGTTTAGCGATATTCGTCTTTTTTGTTGTAAATAGAGCGATTGTCAACGTTAACGGTATCAATAATCGCCACTACGGCGGCATCTACCGGACGCACCTCGCTCCCTTGAACTTGACGGGCAGCACTTCCACGACTGACAAGCACCCATTCATCTAGCCCTGCCCCTACGAAATCGGCTGCTACTTCATACTCTGGTAGTAAGCGTCCCTCCTCATCTACAAGTTGTAGTAGGAGGAACTTTACACCTTTAAGACTAGGCTCTTTGTAAGTACTAACCACCGTGCCACGAACTTTGGCAATTTGCATTTATGGTCTAGTGTAAGGGCCTGAATGGAGCGCTCTACCACTAACGCTATCGCGGAACTGTTCTACTTCTTCGGTGTAGCGGATAGGTAAAACGTATTCTAAGTTCTCGTGAGGACGCGCGATGATGTGGGTTGATAATACTTGACCGCCGTTAACTCTTTTTACGTTGTCAACTCCGGCGGCTACCGAGGCTTGAACTTCGGAAACGTCTCCCCGAACGATAACGGTGACGCGACCGCTACCAATTTTTTCGTAACCTACTAAAGTGACTCGCGCTGCTTTAACCATAGCGTCGGCGGCTTCAACAACGGCGGGAAACCCTAGAGTTTCGATCATTCCAACGGCAATTGCCATGAGTTTTAATCCTTAGATAATTTTTTGGTGATTTTGTACTAAATGCGCTGATTTTTTGCGAAATCTCAGCTACCTTATTTACAATCGGAATTGTTCTACTTCTTCGGTGTACCGAATCGGTAAAACGTACTCTAGATTTTCGTGAGGGCGGGCGATGATGTGAGTTGACAATACTTCACCACCATTTACCCGTTTGGCTGATTCAACTCCGGCAGCTACCGAAGCTTGAACTTCGGAAACGTCTCCGCGAACAATCACGGTGACGCGAGCGCTACCGATTTTTTCGTAACCCACGAGAGTTACGCGGGCTGCTTTGACCATTGCGTCTGCGGCTTCAACTACCGCAGGAAAGCCTTTGGTCTCAATCATTCCAACAGCTATTGGCATTTAATTCTCCTATCGATACCATTGTACGAGTCTTTGGCACTAATATTTCACGGCAATCCGCCTCATGAAAATTTTCACGAGGATAGCCATTTTTATTTTTTTAGCAAAACTCTTTAGGGTGCTGAATTTAAGAATAAAGTCCCGGCTGTTACTTTGACAATATAATTTTTAATGATAAGTACAAATACTAGATATTAATTTTGCTTATCTAAAGCTAGGCGATCGCCTAGGGTCGCAACAAGAAGCGATCGCGCTGGCAATTCATAAACTTAACAAATCATAAAATAAGTTTGGTAACGGAAACTTGATAACTAAAGTTTATAGTTTCTGGAATTATTTTGCGGACTGAAAGCTCTAATATTAAGGAATAGCAGGATTAAGGCAATAAAAGGATCTTTGACAAAATATCAAGTTTATATATCTTCCTAAATTCCCTAGAACTATTTTGGCAAAGTTCTAATGGGTGTAATTGTCACTTAAATTTCAATGGTAATTTCGATGGCTCAGTTCCTCCTACAAGTGGGTTGGTGGATTCCTTGTTATGGCTTGCTTGGCGCTGTTGTGACCCTTCCTTGGTCTACGGGCATCATTCGCCGTACAGGGCCGCGACCGGCGGCTTACGTTAACTTATTAATGACAGTTTTGGCGTTCGCACATAGTACGTTAATTTTTCCTTTAACTTGGCATCACCAGCCGTTAACATTAGTTTTTCACTGGCTGCAAATTGCAGATTTAGACTTGACGTTGAGTGTAGATATCTCGTCCGTCAATGTGGGCGCTTTAGAAGTGGTGACGGGATTAAGTCTTTTGGCGCAACTTTTTGCCTTGGGATACATGGAGAGAGATTGGGCTTTAGGACGATTCTTTGCGCTGATGGGATTTTTTGCCGGGGCGATGAGCGGTCTTGCGATTAGTAACTCGTTGCTTTTAACTTATATATTGCTAGAACTGCTAACGCTATCAACTTACTTATTAGTCGGGTTTTGGTACGCCCAGCCATTAGTTGTAACCGCCGCACGCGACGCATTTTTGACAAAGCGGGTGGGAGATATTTTGCTCTTGATGGGAGTTGTGTCCTTAGCAACGATGGCAGGAAGCTTAGATTATCCAGACTTGTATGAGTGGGCAAAAACTGCCAATTTAGCACCTGTACCAGCGACCCTATTAGGTTTATCTTTAATTGCTGGGCCTATAGGTAAATGCGCTCAATTTCCTTTGCATTTATGGCTAGATGAAGCAATGGAAGGGCCAAACCCCGCATCAATTTTGCGAAACTCTGTAGTAGTAGCTTGCGGAGCTTATGTACTAATTGACCTCCAGCCCATTGTCAGCTTGTCGCCCATAGCTTCAGCAACTTTAGTAGTTATTGGGACGGTAACATCAATTGGCGCGTCGCTAGTAGCGATCGCCCAAATAGACATTAAACGCGCTCTATCCCACTCTACCAGCGCTTACTTGGGGCTAGTATTTATTGCGGTAGGGCAGCAGTGGACGGCTTTTGCGTTGATGTTGCTATTTACTCATGCGATCGCCAAAGCTTTATTATTTATGAGTGTTGGCTCGATAATTCAAACAACTACAAACCAAGACTTGACGGAAATGGGCGGATTGTGGTCGCGGATGCCAGCAACGACGGTATCCTTTGTAGTAGGTGCTGCGGCAATGATTGGACTACTACCTTTGGGGAGTTTTTGGGCATTCCAGTTAGGCGTAGCCAACTACTTGTGGGTAGAACAACCTTGGCTGGTGGGGGTTTTGCTTGTAGTTAATGCTTTAACGGCTTTAAATTTTACGCGCATATTTCGCTTGGTGTTTTTAGGTACGCCGCAACCAAAAACGCGCCGAACCCCGGAAGTTGCCTGGACAATGGCTGTACCGATGGTGTCGTTGATAATTGTCAATCTGTTAGTTCCCTTGATGTTGCAGCGATTGTCTTTACTACCAACTTGGGAATATATTAATAAGCCTTCAGTCGTAATGCTAGTTTCATCTAGCATTATTGGCTGCACGATTGGAGCGACAGTATATCTGCATAAAGCCTGGTCGCGATCGCTACAACTGCCTTGGCGCGTAGTCCAAGACTTGCTAGGTTACGACTTTTACATCGATAGACTGTACCGCGTGAGCATAGTTTTTGCCGTCAATCAAATCTCGCGATTTAGTAACTGGTTTGACCGTTATGTGGTGGATGGCGCAGTCAACTTTGTGGGTTTAGCATCGATTTTTAGCGGCGAAAGCTTGAAATATAGCGTATCGGGACAGTCCCAAGGTTATTTGCTGACAATCGTTGTAGGAGTTGGTCTATTGGGTTTATTCTTGACGCGATTTATATGGGGATTTTAAGAAAACGATGCTCAGTGCTTTAATTTGGATACCGATATTAGGTGCAATTATTATTGGTTTATTGCCCCAAAACGCAAACCCCAATCGCTTCCGCACAGGAGCAATAATTGCGATCGCGCTTTCTTTTGGTTGGACTATGGTAATTTGCAGCCAGTTTGATATTACTAGCCCAACTTTGCAATTTGCTGAATCAATCCCTTGGCTAGACTCGATTGGACTTAGCTATCAACTAGGGGTAGATGGTTTATCATTGCCTTTGCTAGTTTTAAATAGCTTGCTAACTTGGATTGCGATTTATAGCAGCGATAAATCTGTAAGTCGTCCCCGCTTATATTACATTTTGCTATTGCTGCTAAATACCGGTGTAGTTGGCGCTTTTTTGGCGGATAACTTGTTGCTGTTTTTCTTATTTTACGAACTCGAACTAATCCCCTTGTACTTATTAATAGCCATTTGGGGCGGGGAAAAGCGCGGTTACGCAGCAACAAAGTTTCTAATCTACACGGCTATTTCTGGCATTTTAATTCTGGCAGCATTTTTGGGACTAACTTGGCTGACGGGTGCGACTACCTTTGATTATCAGCCCATACTGGCGCAAGCTTTGCCGATTGGACAGCAATTGATACTTTTAGGCGCAATAATTATTGGTTTTGGGATCAAAATTCCTTTAGTTCCCTTGCATACCTGGCTACCCGATGCTCACGTTGAAGCCTCAACCCCCGTATCGGTATTATTAGCAGGAGTTTTGCTGAAATTAGGTACTTATGGCATATTTCGGTTTGGGTTGGGTTTATTTCCTGAAGCTTGGAATGCGATCGCGCCGATACTGGCAAACTGGGCAGTAGTAAGCGTACTATATGGAGCTTTTACAGCGATCGCCCAAACAGATATGAAAAAAATGGTAGCTTATAGCTCAATCGCTCACATGGGCTACGTGCTTCTAGCGGCGGCTACGGCTACACCATTAAGTGTATTAGCTGCCGTTTTTCAAATGGTCAGTCACGGTTTGATTTCGGC
>JAPJOW010000205.1 GCA_030826005.1 Aliterella sp. RAGGC_92 | reverse complement strand
ATCTATATCCATGCTGATATTCTCCTGAAGACTCGATCTAATTGTATTTTAAGCGAAGTCCCAAGCTAATGAATCTTGCTTTGCTTTAATTGACAACAACCGCCTCATTCTGCTTAGAGGTCTTGATGAAAATTGTTCATATATAAGTAAATGCTTACTTATATTATATTATTCATAAGTAAGTGCTTGCTTATAAATAATAAAAAATAGGAGTATTGCCGTGAACAATAGATTTGATGATGGGAGTTTAATAACCCTAGACGAGGCGATGCAAAAATGGCGTGCATCAGAACTTGAAAGTGACATGACAGACAAAATACCTGTAGAAATGACACAACTATTCGAGCAGCACGACGCAATACACATCTTGTTTAATTGCGGTACTTCTTTGGAGGATGAAATTGCTGTACATATATGGATGCTCTTTGCTACCACAGCAAAAATCAGCGAGATGCACCGTGCCGTTGCTAACTTTGAGCATCGCCGAGTTTTATCAGGGATTGGACACTTTAAGTTAGTAGGTGTTTGGATTACTTGCCTGCCACGCATTGCCAGCATTATTTTCAAGAGCTTACGGATGAAAAAAAGGTTAGCGATCGCAGAACTTTCTACACTAAAAGAACAGCCTATAATTAAAATTCGTAGAGAACACGGCATTATTTTGGAGAAAAAAAGCTGTTAACCTGGGGATAATTAATTTTGCCTTTGGCACGAAATTCTCTAGAAAGATGTTTGTGCGATCGCCCGCAAACATCTTTAAAGTGACTGTAAGTTTAATGCCCCGCCCTAAAACTATTACTGACGAAGAAATCCTGACTTTTGCGCGAAATCTCTTTCTTAAGGAAGGGGCAAAAGCTTCTACTCGAACTCTCGCTAAAATAGCTGGAATTTCGGAGGCGGTAATTTTCCAGCGATTCCATACTAAAGAAGCGCTGTTTTTTGCGGCAATGGTAATGCCATCAACGCAAATTGACGACATATTTGAGATGGTTCAGCCCGGTCAAAAATCAGTTTCTACCAACCTTGAATTGTTAAGTTTGCAAATTCTTGATTACTTCCGCGAAGTGATGCCAGTTTTTTTATCACTCCTTAGCCATCCCGCCTTAATTAAGCAAACCTTGCTAGAAAGTCATACTATGCCTGGGATACAGCTTAATACGAAACTAACGGAATATTTAAACGCTGAAGCACAACTAGGGCGCATTTGTACTGATGACGTAGCGGCGGTAGCCGGACTTTTGCTTGCATACTTGCACAACCTGGCGTTGTCGGAAAACATTAGTTCATCTCAACCAATGGGGATAGAAAATGCTATTACTAAAGCGATCGCGTTACTGTGGACAGGTATAGCTCCCTTAAGTTAATGTCAAGCTTAATTGCTTAGTCAAAATTAGCTTTGTAGCACCGATAAACTTGGGTTTTGTCACCGCGTTTAGCTGAATAATTTTGCTCTAAAATTGACATCATGAAAAAACTAACCCGCCGCACTTTTATTACGACTGCTACTTTCGCCACAGGTTTTGCTTTAGCCGTCCAGCCTATTTCTGCCAAAGTAATTACTACAGACTCCAAGGGATTAATCGCCGGAATGGTTAAAATTCCTGTTGCAGATGGCGAAATTCCGGCTTATAGAGCTATGCCTAGTACGGGTGCAAATTTTCCAGTAGTTTTAGTAATTCAAGAGATTTTTGGCGTACACGAACATATTCAAGATATTTGCCGCCGCTTTGCTAAACTTGGTTACAGTGCGATCGCACCGCAACTATTTATCCGTCAAGGCGATGTTTTGCGTTTAAGTAGTGTTGACGAAATCCGCAAAGTAGTAGCCAAAGTACCCGACGAGCAAGTTTTGTCCGATCTCGATGCTACAGTCAATTGGGCTATAAAGTCAGCAAAAGGTAACGCTAATAAGTTAGGCATTACAGGCTTTTGTTGGGGCGGGCGCATTACGTGGCTGTACGCCGCCCATAATCCTAAAGTTAAAGCTGGTGTAGCGTGGTACGGGCGACTTGTTGGGGATGATACTAAATTAACTCCAAATCAGCCAGTAGATATTGCTTCAAGTTTAAAAGTCCCCGTACTTGGACTCTACGGTGGTAAAGATACAGGCATTCCTCTTGAAACTGTAGAGCAAATGCGAGAAAAATTAAAAACTAGCAGCAGTAAATCGGAAATTGTTGTTTATCCCGACGCACCCCACGCCTTTTTTGCCGATTATCGCCCCTCCTACCGCCAAAAAGAAGCACAGCTAGGCTGGCAGCGCCTCCAAGCCTGGTTTAAGCAGTACGGCGTTTAAATTTACAAAAAATTCGGCATTACTAAATTTAGCTCCGATCGCCCTTTGCAGCAACCCATCCTTCTCCTTGTCACCTTGTCACCCTTTAATCGGGCAACGCCAAAAATTCTAATCCAATACATGGGGCAAGGTAGTAACGTCAAACCAATACGACATAAATAACTTAATAGTCCAAATCAGTTTATTGGTATCAATGGGCTTAACAATATACCCATTTACTCCTCTTTGATAGCAAACTTCAATATCTGTTGGGTTAGAAGATGTCGTAAATACAACAACGGGTATATTCTGCAAATCTGGGTCTTGTTTTATATGCCACAATACATCGCGCCCATCCATTCCGGGCAAGTTGAGGTCAAGCAAAATTATTGCCGGACGAGGTGCGTCATAGGTAGTATTGTACTTGCCAGTGTGGTAGAGAAATTCTAAAGCATCCTCTCCATCAGTACAGCGAAAAATTGGCTTAGTAATAGATAACTGACGGACAACACGCTCAAAAGCGACAAAATCTTCATCGCTATCCTCAATTGTCAGTAACGCATCAATTAAATCGATTGCCATGCTTTCTTATGCCCGCAGTGTAAAGTAAAACGTACTACCCACTCCAAAGGTAGATTCTACCCAAATTTTACCGCCATGACGCTCGATAATTTTTTTGACAATCGTTAAACCCGCTCCCGTACCGCCGCCGTACTGGTTTTGACTGTGCAAACGCTTAAAAATCCGAAATATATTATCTAGATATCGCTCTTTGATACCGATGCCATTATCGCGGACGTAAAATATTGTTGCTTCTCCTCGGTTAGAAGAATCAGAATTAAGATAGCCAACTTCTACCCATTTATCCGATCTGTCGCTATATTTAATTGCATTGCTAATTAAATTGGTAAATACTTCTATTACTTGGATGCGATCGCAATTAGCGGTTGGTAAAGGTTTAGGAATGACAATATTTGCTCCAGTTTCTTCAATTCGAGCGCGTAATAAGTCTAGCACTTGCTGCACGACGGCATTAAGATCCGTAGGATAAATTGCTAGTTCCATTCGTCCCAATCGAGAAAAATGCAGCAGCGAATTAATTAAGTCTTCCATGCGCTGAGTTAGACGCACCAAAGTATGCAGCTTAGAAACGCCGTCTTCATTCAAAACATGACCGTAATCTTCAATTAAAAAATTGGAGTAGTTATGAATGCCGCGTAACGGTTCTTTTAAGTCATGAGAAGCGATGTATGCAAAAGCATCGAGTTCTGCGTTGCTTTGTGATAGTTCAATATTTATTTTGGCTAGTTCGTCAGCTTGGCGCAGTACCGTACTAACTATCGCTCCTCTTAGTTCTAAAACTGTTTCAATTTCCCAAGGTTTCCAAGGTAATGATTGATTTTTGACGGTTTCTTGCCACAACTGAAAAGATTTGCGCGGTGATAGCCGAAATCCCCCATTATTATCTACTTCTACAGGTTTATTCGGATTTCCCCCCCAACTAACTGTTTGCACTACTTCTGGGCGAAACCATAAAATATAGTTTTTATTAGTTCGAGAGATTGCTAAAGCTACAAGTCCACTAGCAACATCAGTATAAGCTTCGGCACTAGGGTACTCTTGCGATAAGGCATCAGTATAAAAAAGATTGTCTTGCAGTTTTGTTCCTATCCAACTACATAAGTCCTGTAATTGTTCGCTATTTGGGGTTTTACCTTCAGCAATAATTTCATCTTGCCAACAAATTGCAATTCCTTGAGCGCCTGCAAGTTCTATTAAATTTGATTTTGCCTCTATTAATCCCTCAAGTAAAGTGTTGTGCAATCCAATTGATTCGACAAACTTTGATAGGATTGATTTCAATTTGATTTTATAGTCAAGGTCAAAATTTTCCTCTTTTGCCACCAAGTGCATCGACATGACTTTACCCAAAAACTCGCAAGCCGTCCGCATTTCATAAGTAATGTATTTTGGCGCGTGATGATGGCAAGAAATTAAGCCCCATAGTTGTCCGTTTTTAACTAACGACACTGACATAGAAGCTGTTACACCCATATTCTGCAAATATTCAACGTGCAGGGGCGAGACACTTCTTAAAACCGACAAGCTTAAATCGGTAGGGGA
Organism: Aliterella sp. RAGGC_92; assembly: GCA_030826005.1. Classification (GTDB taxonomy): domain Bacteria; phylum Cyanobacteriota; class Cyanobacteriia; order Cyanobacteriales; family Chroococcidiopsidaceae; genus Aliterella. The sequence goes on along the minus strand of JAPJOW010000205.1, from coordinate 3,444 downwards.
ATTTGTAAGCGGATTGAGTCGGGGAACAAGCTCAATACTTTGATAATTAATATCGGGAATTAACCGCAACCAATTGAGGGCATAAAGTTGTTTTGCTTGCTGGGGTATATCTGTAGCTGGATAGCGCAAGCCTAAAAAAGGTGTTAAATGTTCTTGTCTATCTTCAGCAATTATCTCTCCCGAACCTTTAGGATCTAATTGATAAACCATCACGCGATCGAACTGAGTTAAAGCGCGAAGTTCTTTAACAATTTCTTGACATATTTGTTGAGGTGTAGTCGCTTTTTGAAGTTTATTAATACTAGCTAAAACTAACTTATAAAAATCTAGAAAGTCACTTTTTTCCTTCATCTGGGCTGGCTCTAATTCTAAAATTAGATTGCCAAACCCCAATTCTTGCTCGCTTGTGCGATCGCACCGATGAATAATTCCATCAAAAATTGTATTATTTATCGATAACTTGATTGGATTAACGCTTTCAAAGTCTTGTTGCAAGCACTGAAAAATTAATTCTATTTGAGCTTCGCTAATTAAGTCTTGCAAAGAGGCGTTTAATAATTTTTCTGGTTCTATGCCAAAAAATGCTTTTGTATTAGCACTTACTTGAACAATTTTTAGCTCTGGTTCTTGCAATAAAAGCAATACTCCGTGAGCTTGAATTAATCCAGGAATATGTATAGGTTCGCGATCGCAATTGGTTAAGTCAAAGGTTTCCGGTTCAAATTGTTCCGACAGTATCATGCGCTAATTAAAAAATTTATATAATTCAATATATTCGATCTATTTTTACTGGATCGACTCCAACTAACACTTCACAAATTGCTTTAATTAATTGGGTAGGTTCTACAGGCTTAGTTAAATGGCGCTGAAACCCTGCATAAAGCGAATTTTTGATATCTTCTTCTTTGGCAAAAGCTGTCAGGGCGATCGCAGGTATTTGTCCTACTTGCTTTTTGTCCCGAATGCAATTAAGCAGCGTGTAGCCGTCGGTTTGGGGCATGGCAATATCGCTAATCAAAATATCTGGTTTAAACTGCTCGATAACTTCTAGCGCGGCGGCGGCGGAGCTAACGGCTTTAACTGTAGCGCCCGATTCTGCTAAAGCAAACTCTACAAGTTCGAGGCTATCAACTTCGTCATCTACAAGCAAAATGCGAACGTCAGCAAGGGGCAATTGTTGGATTGTTTCGGCGTTATGTTCTGGCTCTACACTACTATTTGATTGAAAAATTGGCAGCGTGACAGTAAATGTAGCTCCCTGTCCCACACCCGGACTACTAGCGCTAACTGTACCACCATGCAACCGGGTAAGATGACTGACGATCGCCAGCCCTAATCCTAATCCATCCTTCGAGCGCTCTGTAGAACTATCGGCACGACGGAAGCGATCGAATACATGAGGCAAAAATTCTTTACTAATTCCCTTACCACTATCAATTACTTTAATTTGAGCTATAAAACCCTCTTGTTCCAAGCAAATTTGCACGCTCCCTCCTTGGGGAGTAAACTTGATAGCATTTGTTAATAAGTTGGTAATAACTTGTTGCAAGCGGCTCAAATCGCCCAAAATCTGACAATCGGTATTAATAATTGAGCAAAGGTGAATCTGCTTTGCCTGGGCTATCAAACTTATACTACTAACACTATTTTCTACCAACGCCGCCAAGTTTACAGGAATCATCGTTAGCTGCAAGTCGCCGCGAATCATGCGCGAAACATCTAGCAAGTCTTCAATTAGTTGTACTTGGGTTTGAGTATTGCGCTCGATAGTTTCTAATGCCCGTTCGGTTGTCGGCTTATCTAGTTCGCGCGTCCTCAGTAGTCGCGCCCAACCTAAAATTGCATTGAGGGGCGATCGCAATTCATGGGATACCACCGCCAAAAATTCATCTTTACTGTGGTTAGCAGTTTCGGCTTCTTCTCTTGCGGCTTGTTCGCGCCGCAGCAAAACTTCTTTGTCTTCCTGTAATTGCTTAGAAGCAGTGATATCTAAGTCAACCCCAGCCATGCGTACAGCTTGCCCAGCTTCGTTGTAAAAAACTTGTCCTTTGCTTTGCGCCCAGCGAGTTTGACCGTTAGGATAAACTACTCGAAATTCAATATTGTATTGTGTAGCTGTAGCTATGGAATATTGAATCGCATCTAGTACGCGATCGCGATCTTCTAAGTGCAAGCGTGAAACAAACATCTCATAAGAGCCATCAAACTCTCCTGGTTGTAAGCCAAATAAGGCTTCCATATTAGCAGACCATTGAATTTGACGAGTTAATATATTCCAGTTCCACGTCCCCATCTGGGCGGCTTCTAAAGCAAGGCGCAACCCTGCTTCGCTTTCACTGAGTTCAATTTCTACCCGTTGCCTTTGGGTTAATTCGCTCTGGACTTTTTGATAAAGTTCTGACTGGGCGATCGCAATGCCAATATGATTTGATAATTGCTCTACTAAACTAATTTCCAATTCTTGCCAAGGACGCGGTGACGAGCAATGATGAGCAATTAATAATCCCCACAAGTTTTCCCCTTCAAATAATGGCGCAACTAAGCAAGCTTTTACGTCAAACGGTTCTAGTTGCTCTATGTAACATTGGTCTACCCCAGCGTTGTAAATATCTGCTTTTGCTGTAATTATTCCTTGGCGGTAATTTTCGATGTAGCGATCGGCAAAGCATGGATCGTAAAAGTTTGCGGATAAAAGACTGCGCCACTGTTTGTCTACGGATTCAACAATTGCCGTCCCCCCTCCGTCTGATTGGAGTTGAAAAATAATTACGCGATCGGTCTGCAAAAATTGCCTTACTTGAGTTACGGTTGTTTGCAAAACTTCTTCTAAATTCAGCGATTGGCGAATTTGCTGGGCAATTTGGCTGACAATTTTTTCTTGCTCAATTCGCGCTCGCAATTGCTGCTGTAACTTGTAAGATGCGATCGCGCTGCTAATTGCTAACTGCAATAGAGTTGGAGTTATTTGATTTTTGACTAAATAATCTTCCGCACCATTTTTTATAGCTTTTGTTGCTATTATTTCATTTCCTTGTCCCGTAATCATTACTACTGGAGGACACAATTTACCTGTTTGCTTGTTTTTCAATGCTGCCAAAAATTCCAATCCATCCAAGTCCGGCAAAGAAAAGTCTAGTAATATTCCATCTACTGGCTGCCTTCCACACAATATTAATCCGTCTTCTGCCGATGGAGCTTCTACTATTGTGTATTCATACTCTACATCGGCTTGCAGGTAGCGGCGATAAACTTCCCGATCGGGAGGAAAGTCGTCAACGATTAAAATCGTGCGGTTTTGCTTCGTCATTATGCCTTACATAAGTCAGTGCCAATCAGGTATTAGCAATTTAGGTACTTGTAGCTATGTTGCTATTAGCTTAATGTTAAATTATTTTTATTTCAGTATTAGTTGTACTCTATTTGTTTTCTTGCTGAATATAGATA
>JAPJOW010000204.1 GCA_030826005.1 Aliterella sp. RAGGC_92 | reverse complement strand
TCCTTGTTCCTGTGCAATTGACCAACCATTGCAAGTACAAATTACTAGCACTTCGGCAGCAATTCAACTTTGGAGCATTTCTAGGCAATTAAATACTCCCAGACAAGAATTAGTCAAATGGCTAGAGCGCTGTTGGTATTAGGCTTGAAGATTATTGTTGGCAGTTGATTAGGGATAAAACAATGAGTAAAAAAGTAGCAAGTTTTAGCATCGAAGGGCGATTTCTCGGTTTTGAAGCAGAAGAAAATAGACCAAAAAAGTTGATAGTTGCAACTTCTCAAGGGGAGTGTACGATTAAACTTGCCAAGTCTTTGCGGTATAACTTTCAGTTACGTTTGATACCTGGCGATTGGTTGCAAATTTCTGGAGAAAAGCAGTTTGATAGCAAAACTTGCAAGCTGAAACTAAAAGCCGACCAAATTATCCCTAGCACTGTTAATAAAGAGGCGATTTTACCCGCTCCGGTAGATAAAGGTAAAGCAAGTATTTTAGTTTGTCAAAAGTCTAGCTGCATGAAACGAGGTGGTAAAGAAGCCTGCCAAGCGATGCAGACAGCTTTAAAAATTCGCGGTTTATCAGAGCAAGTAACCATTAAAGGCACGGGCTGTTTAAAAGACTGCAAAGCAGGACCTAACATAGTCATGATGCCTGATAAAAAGCGTTATACAAAAGTCCAAGCTACCCAAATTCCGGCGTTGATTGACAAGCATTTTGCCCAAAACCAAGCAAATATTGCCGCACATCAATTGGTCAAAACTAATTGAGAAAAACTAGCTATTATTAAATTTGTCCGACAAAAAAGCTCCAGGAATTACGAGAGCTTTTTTGCAAGCGTTTACACCATTGGTTGATACAAACCAATTAAAGTATTGTCAGGATCGCGCAGATAAACGGTTTTAAGAGCGTAGTAGGGATTATTCATTGGCTCTGTAGCGAAATGCACTCCCTTGGCTTTTAGATGATGGTATGCCTCGTCTACATTAGTCACCGTAAAGACTAAGGCGACTTTATCTTGACATTCTACAGTCATAGGCAAGCGATCGCTGCCAATCATCTGGGCCATTTCTTGCCGTCGAAATAGCGATAGTTTCATAGCTGGGGTGCTAAACTCTGCATATCCATCTGCCAAGGCTTCAGTAACAACTGTAAATTCCATGACATCTCGATAAAATTCAAAGCAAGCTTTCAAGTCAGCTACCAATAACCGCGTGTAGGAAGTTTTTATATCCATAAAATGCTCCAATAATTTCTAGCGTTATAGGCAAGTGCAGTATCTAAATACAACTAATGTAGCTAAAGCAAATGCTATCCCTGCATAGAATACGCTATTAATTCCACCGATACCATAGGCTACACCCATCAGTAACGGGCCTAAAGTTTGTCCAAGTCCATAAAACGTTCCATTCACAGATATAACTGTAGCTAAGTATTCTTTGGGAGCTAAAGTAGCTAGAAGCGTTTGAATGCTAGGAAAACCAATCCCTAAACCAATGCCAAAAATTGTAGTGGGAATTAGTAGCAACCACAAACTAGACACAAAAGGCACGATCGCTAAAGCTACAGCATAAAATACAAAAGAGGCTCGAATTAGCGTAGTTTCCGAATAGCGTCTAGCTAAATTGCCAAGCTGAGAAGAAGTAAAGGCGATCGCGACAGAAACACTAGACAAGAATAATCCAATTGTAAAAGGTTCTGCGCCAAACTTATCGGCAATTAAACTCGGCAAATAAGTGACATAAGCGCCATACAACAGCACAAAATTAGCCGCACTAGCAATAAATAACCCGAATAGCTGTCGATTTTTGAGAGCTACTAAAGCATTTTGCAAATATAGTTTAAGATTTCTTTGACCTTGAGGTTCGGGGTTTTTGAGTTTAAATAATACTAATAGCCCTACAGGAATAGCAACTATTGGCAACATAAAGGGAAAATACCACCCCATAGTTGCAAGTGCGCCGCCGATAGTTGGATAAAGTGCTGTACCAATGCTGCTAACACTGGCATTGTAACCCATAGCCTCAACACGCCGATCGCCCTTGTACAAGTCGCCAACTAAAGTAACGCTAAGAGAAAGTAAAGACGCTGCACCAACGCCTTGTAAGAAACGCAAACCAAGTAAAAGATTAAAATCGCGCACAAAGGCGCAGGAAAATCCAGCTATCCCAAATAATATTAGCGAAGGGACGAGGATTTTTTTTCTGCCAATGCGATCGGCAAAAACTCCGATAACTGGGCCTAGGATTAAAGTAGGAAATGTAAAAACTGTAATTAGTAAACCAACACTCTCAACCGGAACATCTAAAGCTGCTCTTAAACTAGGAAAAGTTGGCGTAACGCTGGCAACTCCGAGGATAGCAATTAGAGAAATTGTGAAAATAATTAGCAGGTTTGGATCTTGAAATAAATTTTGCTTTGCCTGATGTTCGTCAGTTTCTATTGATTTCACAATATTTTTGTAAGTGCGATCGCTTTTACTTTAACAGTCTACTCATGTCGCGATCGCCTTAATATTAAAGCTGGGAATCGAAAAAGCGATCGTTCCCAGCTTAAAAGTTAAATTTTAGGTTCTTCACCCTCAATATACATAGGAGGTTCAACGGCAAAGTTGTTTAGTAAACCAGCTTCATCAATTACATAACCATCGGTAGTTGTGAAACCTTCCCCTTCTACTTCTTCTTCATGTTCAAAAGCTTCTAGTTGCTTCTCGCTAAGTTCTGTCGGAGCATTAGAAGGAATGATAGCATCGGGGGCATTAACGGCGGTTGTCTGCGCTGTTTGTACGCCATAGTGTTCGTCTCCGGGCGCGCCTCTACCGGGTTCTGCTTCGGTTGGGTCTTCTGGTAATACTTGATTTGGTTCGTTACTCATAATTCTATAATCTCGCTATTGCTGTAAACAGTAAAATGACCGTACATAGCTCTAAAGCTAGGCTTTTTTATTGTTCGTATTTCTAAAAAAATATCTCAATATGTATTTAATTTGTCTCTTTCGTGAGGATTAAATTACTGAGTTTTTAGGACAGATATTTAGAACTAACGAGCGATAAAAAGGCAAATTTGCCCAGGGTGTTAACCCTAGACTGCTAAAATCAATTTTTTCAGAGGCGATCGCTTATTTAAGCGTCTTTTCCCCCAAACAGCGCCCCCAAGCCCAAAGCCGCCGCGATCGCTACCGCACCCCACTTGACAGGTGGATTCATATCTAACCAATCTGTAAAGGTAGGAATAGCCAAATTACCAAAGTCTCCTTCTACGGTGTCGTAACCAGAAATTGGTTCAAAGACATTATCGGGCGCATCTTCAGACTTTTGCTCGTTAGTCCGTTGTCCAGCAAAACCAATTAGTAATAATAAATTATCTACCAGCGCCGGAGAAACGCGCTGCATGACATCCAAAACTTTCCCAACATCGCCGACAATAAAATCGCGGGTGGGATGTTCGGCTACATACAATATCGCGTCTGCAACTATACTCGGCTGATAGTAAGGTGGTACTCCGGTAGGTTTGACACCTAACTTGGTGCGGACTTTGTTGTAAAAAGGCGTATTAATTACTGATGGCATGACGTTTGTAACGCTGATTTGCCAGCCTTCGTGTTGCAATTCTACCCTTAATGAATCTAAAAAGCCTTCTACACCATGCTTAGAAGCCGAGTAAGGACTTTGCAAGGGAATCGATCGCCTAGCTTCAACAGAGGAGATATGAATTAGCGCCCCGCGTCCTTCTTTTTTGAGGTGTGGTAAAGCTGCCATTGCGCCGTAGGCTTGTCCGTTGAGATTAACATCAATTACCCGTTTAAATTCTTCGGGAGTAATTTGATCGAAAGGTGCAAGTACACCTGTAGCAGCAGCGTGTACCCAAGTATCCAGCCTTCCATACACTTCAACAGCACGATCTGCGATCGCTTTTACTTGCTCAAATTCGCTCACGTCAGCAACTATTGCTACTGCATCACCGCCAAAGAGTTTAATTTCACTAACTAAGCTTTCTAACCCCGGCTGGCTGCGGGCCGCAACTACAACTTTTGCGCCTTTTTTGGCAAATTGCAATGCTGTTTCTCTGCCAATACCGCTAGAAGCCCCAACTACCGCCACTACTTGCTGGCTAATAGGTTTTAATTGCATTAGTGCTACTCCTAATATTTATGCTTATAAATATGAACTTTTATTAACTAGCTAAATCAATTTTTCACTTAATTACATCAGCCCCAGGGTTGACCATAGGCTGATAGCTTTGTCTAGTGTTGAAAGGTAGGGAATTGGGGCATTTGCGACAAAACATTGATTTTTCTCATTTTCAGCCCCTAGCAAATGTCAATAAATGTAATTTGTAGCGGTCAAGATAGGCGTTGAGGGGTGAGGATAAGAGAAACCTGCCGTAATTAAAGTAAAAAGCTAATGTTTGACTTGACTAATTTAGCTGAACTATCGCGCACTCATTGCGTTTCTCTTTGTGCCTTTTTAGTTCCAGCTATCTTAACTACTACTTGTCTAACAATGGTTCTAGCCGCGCTGCGTCGTCCCAAAGTTAGAGTATGGCAGTCCGCAGGAATTGCAGGTATTTTTGCTGTGGTGTTGCTGTGGCACGTATATACGTGGTTTGAGGTGGGTATAGTGATGATTCCTACCTACGTGCTGTTGTGGTTATCTAGTAGTTGCTTAATAAGTAATAGCTGCGCGGTTTTGTATAGTTACAGTCGTGTAAATAAATTATCGTTTATTAAAGAAAAATTGATTGATAGCTTGATGTTCTAGCACTTCGGCTGGCGTTAGTCAATTGCTAATAGTTGTTCCGAGCTTTTGGCGCTCAATAGACCTCCGCAGCAGTCCGATTTATAGGGAAAACTGGATTAGAAAACTCACTTTCAAAACAAGCAATCATCTTATGCTATATCTGCCTTAAATAATCGTTTAAGGCAGATATAGCAAGCGTTTAGCAGGAAAGTTTAACGCTGGTTAGACGCGGCGGGTATGGCTGCGGAAGGAGTACGTACTTGCTCATAAAAACGTTGAACGTTCTGAACATATTTGGCAGTTGAACCGCTAGTACAACTTGTAGGATTACCCGTCATCCACCAACAAGCAGTACGACGCACTGCCGTAGTCTCATTTTTATTGCTAACTGCATACTGCTTTTGTAGCTCTCGACTCATGATACAGCTAACTATACTTCTTGCTAATACTGGGTTAGTCTCTAGTTGTTTAGGTGCAATTTCCCGTCCAAGGCATTGCTTCGACCAACTGGGAATAATACCTGGTGTAATCTGCCACTGGCTGTACAACCCATCATCTTGAACGCCTGTTTTTGGTGCAGCTTGGCGTAGTGCATCAACCATTGCCTCAACTTGAGGCTTGCCGATCTGCTGTGCTTGAGCAGGTAGTAGTAGTAGCGTCCAGAGCGCCGAACTTACAAGTAAGCCATTAACTAACAATCGTCCCATCAGTTACCTTCCTTTACTTAACTGCAAATGGAACTCTAGACGCTTAATAGTTCGTAATGTTTCCTGGCTTTCAATTTAAACGATTAAAGCAGAATTTAAAAACCTTTAACTAGACCTTGACTAATATTTAATGTTGGGCTGGTATGTTCATCATGCAAAGTCTAAACGAGCTTATAAACGTAAATAATTGCTTTTTATCAATACTGAGGCAGTGGTTAGTTAAATAATTATTTTCGCTTTCCTAAATTAATCAATATTTATGACTTACTCTAATATTCACCAATTATTATCAAATAGACTCAACCGCCGGACATTGTTAATCGGCGCAGGAGCAATTACAGGTTTAACCCTTGCAACTGGGGGGCAAAGAAAAGTATTAGCTCAACCTAAATTCTCTGATTATCCCTTCACGCTTGGTGTTGCTTCTGGCGAACCATTACCAGATAGCGTAGTATTATGGACGCGACTAGCTCCCGACCCTCTTAATGGTGGAGGAATGCCACAACAAAATGTTCCCGTGCAGTGGTTTGTTGCTACCGATGAGAATATGCGCCAGGTTGTTCGCAGTGGTACGGCAATGGCTACGCCGGAATTTGCTCACTCTGTCCACGTTGAGGTACAAGGATTACGACCAGCGCGCTGGTACTGGTATCAGTTCCGTGCCGGAAATGAACTAAGCGATGTGGGACGCACTCGTACTGCTCCTGCCGCTAAAGCGCGCCTTAATCAGCTAAATTTTGCGTTTGTTACTTGCCAGAAGTGGGAAGATGGCTTTTACTCTGCCTATCGCCGTTTAGCAGAAGAAGATTTAGATGTAGTCTTCCATTTAGGTGACTACATTTACGAATACGGCATTGATTCTACAGGCGGCGCACGCAATGTAGCTTTGCCAGAGCAGTTTCAACAAGAGACACAAACCCTAGACCAGTATCGCCTCCGCTATGCCCTGTATAAAACCGATCCAGATTTGCAAAAGGCTCATGCCTTATTTCCCTTCGTAGCCACTTGGGACGACCACGAAGTAGACAACGATTATACGGACGCAATCTCCGAAAATAACGACCCTGTTATAGGGTTTATGACGCGACGAGCGGCGGCTTATCAAGCCTATTACGAACATCTACCGCTACGCCGATTCTCTGCACCACGAGGAGCAGATATGCGCCTTTATCGGCGGCTGTCGTTTGGAGATTTAGCCGAGTTTAGCGTGCTTGATACTAGGCAGTACCGCAGCGACCACCCCTGTGGCGATGGTGAAACACCTCGCTGCGAGGCAGCCCTAGACCCAGCACAGACCATGACTGGCGAACGGCAAGAACGCTGGCTCTTTGACGGTCTTGACCGTTCCTCCACTCGCTGGAATATAATTGCTCAACAAGTGCTAATGGCTCAGTTGGATCATACTATTGGCGCGGGGGAGATTTTTTGGAACGACTCTTGGGACGGCTACCCTCTAGCACGAGTGCGACTATTGAATCATATTGCCAACCGGAAGATTGCTAACCCCATTGTGATTACTGGCGATTGGCATTCTACGTTTGTTAACGACCTAAAATTAGATTTCCAAGACCCCAATTCACCTACTGTAGCAACCGAATTTGTCACTCCTTCGCTTACCAGTAACGGCGATCGGGAGGTTTACGGTCCTTACTACGGCCCGATGATTCCAGAGAACCCACATATCAAGTTCTTTGATGGCGATCGCCGAGGCTATTTTCGGGTCAATCTCAACCGCGAACGTTGGCATACTGACTTGCGGATTGTTACTACTGTTAGTCAATCAGATGCACCCGTTTATACTCTAGCTTCATTTACTGTCGAAAACGGTCGTCCAGGCGTACAGCACGACTAATATACCGTTCGCCGATTAATAGAATAATGGAGAGTGTCGTAAAATTCATTGATAATGCGATCGCCCAGCAAACCGACGTAACTAAAAAATAAGCTGATGCGATCGCGATAGTAATAGTACGCGCGATTGTTGCAGCAGTTCCAACTGAAGGTAAAATCCGTGCGAGTTTGATTTGGTAACTTTAAATTCGATGAATTAATCTTCACTCCATCATCCATGCCGCCTCAAAAAAGTCTCTTTCACACAACATGGCATAGCGGTACATAAAATGTACTTGAGGAGTAGCGCTAGTGTATCGTTCTGCCAAGGTTTCTAATTGTTGAGCTAACTTCTCAAATTCTGAACCAGAGTAAGTGTCAATCCAGTTGCCATACTCGCGATTTGGAACTCCAGAAGATGCTAGTTGTTGCCCCAAGAATGTATACAGACGCATACACGGTAACATGGCAACTGTTGTTAAACCTACATCACTGCTCCAGGCAGTAGCCAGCAAAAAGTCAGTATAACGCCTTGTTGCTGGTTGGGGTTGAACAGCACGCAAATCAACCTTCCAAGTTGCAGCAAAATCTTCATGAAGGCGAAGTTCTTCCAGCACGCCTGCCGCTAGGTTATGGAAAATCCTAAATGTTTCTCCGTCGGTTGATTTAGCCGCTA
>JAPJOW010000203.1 GCA_030826005.1 Aliterella sp. RAGGC_92 | reverse complement strand
CAGTTTCTTAATTGCTTCTCTGCCCTCAAGCTCCGCGAACTCCGCCAGCTTGTAGCAGTAATCGCAAGCGCGTTTTCTCGTTCGGCTATCAGGATTCGTCGAAGTAATGTAATTAATCAGCGCTGCCAGCGTCAACGGTTCGCCCGGTGGTAAGTTTTTGAATACTTGCAAGTAATCAGTTCTCCAAGTTGTCAGCGTCGCCTGATTCTGTATCACTTCTGCCCAGTGCTGGCGCTCAAATCGCTCTACCCAACTGCCAATCGTATGTACTAGCTCCAAGTTTTCCAGGTAAGGACTCCAAGAAAATTCCTTACAATCAAGCAATGCGCCTATTTTACGAGCTTGAACTTCCGCCGCCGAAATCCCTGAAGGATTGGCATGAAAACCCAAAGCTAGTCGCTGTTGATGAGGCTGTTGCTTGGTAGCTCCTGGTTTTGGTGGAAAAGTAGCACGAAGATATAAATGATCGCCTCTAACTTGGATCGTTACTCCAACTTTTCCCGATCGCATTCTTCCGTTAGCCTGGTTTAATTTCGCTTGAATATTCACGGGACTAAAATTGGACTAAATTTCCGGGTACATTAAGGTATATCCGGGTACATTGAAGTACATTTACAATTATTAACAATCCCTGAGATACTTGATAAATCAGGGGTTTGGGGTAATTGTTGGGATAGTAAAACAAGGCGACACCCGGATTTGAACCGGGGGATAAAGGTTTTGCAGACCTCTGCCTTACCACTTGGCTATGTCGCCGCTCGTTATAAAGTGCGATCGCTATCTTAACAGATTATTATCCCAAATTACGACTCTGGCTCGCCTACGGGACGAATAATTGCTGGAGTATTCGTTTCTTTGGCTTCAAAAATTGCCTTTAAAGCCTGGTCTAAAGTTTCTGCCATGACAATTCGGTTTTCGTAAGCTACAACTACTCTGACTAAAGTTGGCAAACTATTTTGCTCGGCTTCTAAATAGATTGGCTCTACATAAAGCAAAGACTGCTCAATTGGAACGATCAATAAATTTCCCTGAATAGCTCGCGAACCTTGGCGATTCCATAAAGAAATTTGTTGGGAAATTACTGGATCTTGATTGATTCGGGCTTCAATTTGTTCTGTTCCGTAAACTAATTGCTGTTTGGGAAAGTTGTAGAGTAACAATTTACCATAATTTTCGCCGTCAGAGCGTGCGGCTAACCAAGCAATTAAGTTAGTGCGTTGTCTTGGAGTGTAGGGCACCAATAAAATAAATTCTTCAAACGGAACGGCAGGTAAGCTCGTAATTAAGTAATAAGGCTCTACTAATTTGGGTTTATTGCCGTAAACTTCATTAGGTATCTGCCATTGATCTTCGCGATTGTAGAAAACTTGCGCCTCCGTCATGTGGTAAGTCATTAACCGTTCCGATTGAAGATTAAAAAAGTCTACGGGATAGCGAAGATGACTGCGGAGAGTAGCAGGCATGGCACTTAGAGGCTTGAATAATCCTGGAAAAAGTTGCTGCCAAGTATTAATAATTGGATCTGTTGGATCGGCAACATAAAAGTCAACCGAGCCATGATAAGCGTCAATGACGACTTTAACGGAGTTGCGAATGTAATTAATTCCTTGACTGCCTCGATCGGAATAAGGATAGCGATCGCTTGTCGTATAAGCATCCACTATCCAGTACAGATAATTACCTGCTTGTGCGGGAATTTTGGGATCTGCTACTACTAAATACGGATCGCCATCATATTGCAAAAAAGGGGCGATTTCGCGAATCCGTTGATTAATATTACGCCTGAATAATACTTTGGTGTTAGGCAAAAAGTTTCGCGTCAGCATCATTTGCCAGTCATTTAAGTATTTAGCAAATAAACCTTTGCGCCAAAAAGAGCCAATATTAATTCCACCCCTACCATCGTAGGTATTGTAGACATTATCGTTACCACTGGGATAGTCTAACTCTTTAACTTTAGTCCCTGTCATAACGTAAGTATTAGCAATCTCACCGTAATAAATCCGGGGTTGTCCGATGGGAATACTAGCGCGAATAGCGGCGCTAGAAGTGTCCAAAGCTGTAGCGCCGCCAATATCTTTAACAAAATACTCTGGCAACCCACTAGGGGCTACAGTATTTACGGGGCTGAGAGTAAACCCATAGCCATGAGTATAAATTAGGCGCTGGTTTACCCAAGTTTGGGCTTGCCCCGGTACGGCGCTATAATCTAGTTCTCTGGCTGCAATTAGAGTTTGGCGTTTTTCAGCCGCCGTTGATGTTTGCAAAGTATAGCGATCGATGTCTGCATCGGGAAACTGATAGTAAAGGCGGATTTGTTGCAACTGACGATTGCTATCTAGTAAAGGCTTGCGATCCCATAGACGGATATTGTTAATAGTGAGTTTATTTGCTTGAATATCAGCGTAAGTTAAATTATCTTGAGGATCGAAAGTTTTTGTTTCAATATTTTCTAAGTCGAAAGCTTGTCTAGTTAAGGCAATACTCCGCTCGATATAAGGGCGTTCTCTAGCAAGTTCGTTCGGTTGGACAATTAAGCGCTGCACTGCTATAGGTAAAACAAACCCCGTCCCGATCGCAATTGTTGTATATACCCCCAATCCATAAACTAACAGTGCCGGAAATTTTTTAGCGTCAGGAATTGCGATCGCATAAATTAATAGTAATAGGGCGATCGCAGTTCCCATCACACTTAGCAGCGTATAACCTGGAAGTTGAATTGCAATATCTGTATAACTTGCGCCATAAGCGACTCCGCGCGTCGAATATAATAATTCGTAGCGATTTAACCAGTAACTAAACGCAACTATTAACATCAAAGCGCTACTCAATGCTAGTAAATGCTGCTGCTGAGAGGGAGAAAAGCCGCGAAACCTCCCTTGGCTTAAACTGTCTCCTGATAGTAAATAGGTAATAACAACGGCAAGTAAACTGTACAAAAATAGTCCTACTAGCCAAAATTCAAACAGTCTCCAAGTTGGCAATGTAAATACATAAAAGCTGATATCTTTATTGAATAATGGTTCTGTAGTTTTGAAAGCTGTAGGACGAAGGTATTGTAATATGTTTGCCCAGTGGGCAGATAGAACTAAACCCATAATCGCACTGAGCAATAGCGCGATCGCATTTAGCAATAAGTAAGGATATATTAATAACGCGATCGCACTTCCTCCTAGCAAGGCAAAAGTCAAGCTTTGCTTACTTAATTGCTGGCCTATTGAGAAGATAGATTCTAAAGTAAATAAAGTAGGAATAGGCGGCGAAATACTAGGTAAGTTGAAATTAGACGGTTGCCAGTAATTTCCCGCCACTTTGCTGTAGTGATATAGCAGTAAAGTTACAAGTCCGTTTAATCCTATTACTCCTGGTAATAGCCAGTTTAATTTAATACTTGGCGATCGCCTTATTCCCGAAAAGTCTTTTGAGACGCGATCGCAACTTAAGCGGCGGGCGACTTCTAAGTTTCCTAGCAAGTACAGCGCCGTAATGCTAGTTGCTGTCACCCCTACGAAAGTTTTGGTCAGCAGTCTCAATTGCAATACTTGCAGATAACCGACTTCTTGAAACCAAAAAATCTCTGCTCCTACTCGTGCCAGTATATCCAATCCTAGCCACAACCCTATCAATAGGCTGATTATTTGAAAGCCGCGTTTCCAAAACACAAATTTTTTCTATTAGCTTATGCCTGAGTTACACTTTATATCGTAGTAATTTTCCGCTCGTTTACTTACAGATTTTGCTGCGCCAAATATAAAGATAATATTTTGAGGGTTAAAATTAAGTTAAGTATATATTTTTTACAAAAATATTTTCAATTAAAGGTGTCTGATTATACATAACTATGCTGCTTGAGTTATTGATTTAGAGCGCTCTAAAGTTAGCAAACAAGTAAATATAGTTTTCAAATTAAAAATATTAATAATTTCGCAACCTGTAGGGGATGCGATATTTAAAAATAGAATATTCAAAATTTAGTAGGTAGGTATTAAGCATTTAAAGGTAGTACTATGAATAGCAATGAATTTATTCAACCATATTTAGCAGTCAATAATAGTATTACTCGCACAAGCGCGAGTAATACACGAGGAGAAAATCAAAGAACTTTAGAGACAACTACCTCCGATCACATTATGTTTTGGGGCGTTGCGGGTTTCGTTATATGTTGGGCAGCGATTTTTTTTATGCTGTCAAAGAGAGTTAGAGTAACCCGTAAAGAAGTTGCTATTACTATTCAACCTTCCCATCAAATACCGTGTAAAAATTGCAAGTTTTACTCTAACGATCCGCATCTTAAATGCGCGGTAAATCCTTCAGTTGTGCTTACAGAACAAGCAGTAGATTGTGCAGATTACTCTAGTAAAGAAAAAGATCGCCGGAGCTAAGAAGGTAAAACAAAACTTAAAAAATGTATGAAATTTACTACAAGCGATAGGACTTTAATAGACTTAAAAACTTTTGAAAATTGAAACTTCGAGGATCGATTCTTTTTCCCGAACGGTCTACAGCTTTATGGGTGGTAATTCGATTTTCAGGAACGCTACTTTGAGCAACTAGCCATGCTAAAGAGTTGTATTGTGCCTGTGTATAACCGCTATGGTTTTTAGTGTTATTCCGACCGTCGGGGGGTGTCTCAAAAGCAACGTGATAAGCAAAATTGTTTACCGACGGCGGAAACTGCAAATGTGTTTTTACAGTTTCAATGCCATTTGCACCTCTAAAGACAGAATTACCAGCACCAAAAGCGCGAAACTCTCGCGGGACTATATAAACAATTGTTCCATCTAGCTTAATTAAAGTGTGATAGCTAACTTGAGCATTTTCATTAGTATGAGGAGTTTGAAAATTGTTTATAGCACTTGTAGCAGAATTAACAGTTTCGTGAATAACTATAATTGGTTGATTCTTTACAGGGAAACCATTAATATCTTGAGCATAACGCTGCCCGTAGTTGTTAGGATGCGCCCAGCTAATCTCGTACCGGGGTTGATAATTAGCGGCAAATTCAACGAATTGATTAATTTGGGGACTTGGGCTAGTTTTTGTAACTATCTTAGGCGAGATAGTCGGAATTGCAATACGATCGGGTATAACTGGCAACGAGGTAATTGCTTGGTTTTCTTGGGGTTTTGTTTGTCCGATAATTACAAAAATAATTAAAGCAGCCAACTGGGAAAAAATTATTAACCCTCTAACGAGCCAAACATTGCCCCTCATGTTTTCAGTTTTTCAGTACAATAATATAGTATTATAATCTTTTCTATATTTGGGTTGAGACTTGTCCGGCGCGGACAGAAAGAATTTGCGAAGACTGTAACCACTGGGCATCAAAAGAACCGAGGTGAGTAGTAGTAATTAGAGTTTGAAATCGGTCTTGAATAGCATCGAGTAGTTGGTTTTGACGATTTAGATCGAGTTCGGCTAAGACATCATCAAGAAGTAGTAGAGGGGGTTCTCCAACTACTTCCTCAATTAATTTTAGTTCTGCAAGTTTGAGTGCTAGGACTAATGTACGTTGTTGACCTTGAGAACCATAGGATCTTGCGGGAGTGCGATCGATAATTAATTCAATTTCATCGCGATGAGGTCCGACTAGAGTAGTTCCTTGATGAAATTCTGCGACTTCTCTAGTTTCAATTTTAGCTAAAAAAGCTTGCTGTACTCTCTCTGGTTCTGTTTGTTCTAGAGAAATATTTGGCGCATAGTTTATTTCTAATCGTTCGGTACTGTTACTAATGCTAGAGTGCCAGGCAGAGGCAATTGGGGCTAATCTTTTTACCGCCCGCGATCGCCTTCTTGTAACTCTCGTTCCGGCAACTGCTAGTTGCACGTTCCATAGCGCCAATTCACTTTCTCGATCTTTAATACCTAATTCTTGGGTGCTTTTTAAAAAAGCATTGCGCTGGCGCAGAACTTGATTGTATTGCTGCAAAATATAAGCATAAACAGGTTCTAGTTGAATTAAAAGAGTATCTAACCAGTGACGGCGTTGTTCGGGGCCTCCACGCACTAAGTCTAGATCCAAACTAGAAAACTGTACGGCATTTAATACCCCTAAAAAGTCTAACTGACGGCGCAAAGTTTCGCTATTTTTGGCAACGCTACGGCGACCGTTGCGCCGTAAAGTGATAGATAAGTCGCTGATGCCATTAGTTCGTTCGATAGTGGCGGTAATTTGCCCAATAGATGCTGATTCTTGAATTAAATCGCGATCGCGGCTATTGCGGTGCGATCGCAAGGTAGCTAATAATTCTACAGCTTCAAGTAAATTCGACTTTCCCTGAGCGTTGTCACCCACCAAAATTGTTTTCGGGGCGAGAAACTCTACTGATTGCTCTTGGTAGTTGCGAAATTGGCGAATTTGTAAGTTTTTCAGATACATGATGAGAAGTAGGGGCGCAGCAGCGCGCCCGGAAGGCAGAATTTTTTTTAGCTAAAAACTTCCCCCAATTGGCTACTTTTATCCTCCTTTTTTAGTCAAGCGCACGAACAATTTTTCGCCTTCAATCCAAACAAACATTAAGGCACTAAAACCAAAACAAATAGCTAGTTCAAAAGGAGATAGATAGTAAGTACCAAAAAATTGTTGCAGTGGTGGAACGTAAACTAGCAATAGTTGCAATATTGTTGTGATTACGACAGCACCAAGCAAAAAGGGATTAGAAAATGGATTTACTTCCATAGTTAGCTGAGTATTGGAACGAATAGCGATCGCGTGTCCCATTTGTGCCAAACACAAAGTTGTAAATACCATTGTTTTCCAGCGATCGCGATTGAGAAGTTCGCTAACGTTATCTCTAGAGTAAGCGTAAGCCCAAGTCATGAGAATAATCGTAATGATGGCAAAAACAATTCCAATCCGTACCATGTAAGAACCCAATCCTCGCGCAAAAATACTTTCGCGCGGATTAAAGGGGGGACGGTTCATAACGTTGGGTTCGGCGGGTTCTACAGCTAAAGCTAAAGCCGGTAAACCATCAGTAACTAAGTTCATCCACAAAATTTGCAATGGACTTAAGGGAACTCCCCCTAGCCCTAAAATTGGTGCGGCGGCGATTGTAATTACTTCGCCAATATTACTACCCAAAATGTACTTAATGAAGCGGCGAATATTGGTGTAAACAACTCTACCTTCTTCCGTCGCCGCCACGATAGTAGCAAAGTTGTCATCTAGTAGCACCATGTCGCTTGCTTCTTTGCTCACATCTGTACCTGTGATGCCCATAGCGATGCCGATATCGGCTTGTTTGAGGGCGGGAGCATCGTTAACTCCATCACCCGTCATGGCGACGAATCTACCCCGCTTTTGCAAGGCTTGAACGATACGCAACTTGTGTTCGGGGGAAACTCTAGCGTAGATGCTAACTAAATCTACTTGCCCTTCTAATTCCTCTTGGCTCATCCGTTCTAATTCTTGCCCGATTAAAACGCGATCGCTCGCTTGAGCTATTCCTAAATCGGCGGCAATCGCTCTGGCGGTAAGTTGGTGATCTCCAGTAATCATAATTGGGCGGATTCCAGCTTTGCGACACTTGGCTACCGCGTCTCGAACTTCTGGGCGCGGTGCGTCGAGCATTCCTACTAACCCCAACCAAACTAAGCCAGACTCGGAGGTTTCTTGCGAGTTGTCTGGAGGAATATTTGTAAGCGGTTTGTAGGCAAAACCCAGTACGCGCAAGCCGTTACTAGCCATCTGGTCGTTTTGGGTTAAAATTTGCTCTCTTTGCTCTTGGCTAATGGGAACAATTTGACTTCCTGTGTGGATGCGATCGCAGCGCTCTAAGGTTAGTTCGGGCGAACCCTTGGTAAACATTACATACTTTTGGGCTTCAATTAACCCATTTTGTAATGCTTGGCTATTAACTTCTGGTTCTACGGTACAAATAACGCTCATCCGTTTGCGCTCGGAGGAAAAGGGAAATTCCGCCACGCGGGGTAAACGAGCCATCCATTGA
>JAPJOW010000202.1 GCA_030826005.1 Aliterella sp. RAGGC_92 | reverse complement strand
CTTTAATACTCCTGCTTTCTTCGGTGAAAACTACCGTCCTGCTCGTGGTGGTACTAACTCCAGTGGGCTTGACAATAATAACCAAGTTGACATCAATGCCACTGGCGCTATCAATGGCATTATCACCCTCCCCGATGTCAGCTTTATCCAAAATAGCTTGGTTGAATTACCTGAAAATCAACTTAACACCGACACCATCCTCGCCAATAGCTGCATAGTCCGCCGCAATCAACGGGCTAGGGGCAGCTTCACGATTACAGGAACTGGGGGCTTGCCGCAACGTCCTGGAGATGCTCAAATATCCAGCTTTCCGACTGTAGACGTAGCAACTCTACCGAGTGACGGCACAATTTCAAACACTAACCCCAATCGTTCTTGGCAAAAAGGCGACCCAATAGTAAAACCCCAAGGGGTATATCGGCTACCAAATGGGAAACTTGTATTGAGCCGAGAATGTTCTTAATTCAAGGATATCAATACACACTTAACCGTGACGTACTCCCGACGCTAACGGCAGGCTGTATAGCGCGGGCTTTTAACCTCACGATATTTATTGAATCTGCTGCAAGACTTGATAAATTAAATCTGTCGGTACTTGGTCAGTTATTTCTACTGCACCAATTTGAGTAGGTAGCACAAATCTAACCTTACCTGCTTTAACTTTTTTATCACTTTGCAGAGCGTCAACGATCGCATTAATATCTATTCCCGCAGGCAAAGTAGTTGTAAGTCCAGCTTTTTGAATTAGTTTAATCTGCCGCGCTTGCGAATCTGCGTCCCACAAATTCATCTCTACAGCTAGTTTTCCCGCCGCTACCATGCCAATTGCTACGGCTTCACCATGATTGATGAGACGATAGCCTGTAAGACTTTCTACCGCGTGACCGATAGTATGACCGTAGTTAAGAATTGCCCTTAATCCCGCTTCTTTTTCATCTTTACTGACAACATCAGCTTTGGCTTGACAAGAACGTGCCAAAATAGTTTGTAGCAAGCTGGGGTCAAGGTAGCGCATTTCGTCTAGGCGATCGCACTTCTCCATTTGCTCAAACAAGTTCATGTCCCAAATTATTCCGTACTTAATAACTTCTGCCATCCCCGCTTGAAATTCGCGCACGGGTAAAGTATCTAATACTTGCGGATCGATTAAAACTAGCTTTGGCTGATGGAATGCGCCAATTAAATTTTTGCCTTGGGGATGATTTACACCTGTTTTGCCACCGATAGAAGCATCCACCATTGATAGCAGCGTAGTGGGTACTTGGACAAAGTTAACCCCTCTTAGCCATGTAGCCGCCGCGAAGCCTGTCATATCGCCAATTACGCCCCCACCTAAAGCCACCATCGTTGACGCGCGTTCTAGGTGGTTTTCTAGGGCTTTGTCGTAGATTTGCTGGATAGAGGCTAAGTTTTTGTATTGTTCGCCATCATTGAGAATGCTTGTTGTGACATCAAAGCCAGCATTTTTAAGGGATAATGTCGCTCTTTCCCCATAATGTCCAAAAACGACGGAATTTGAGACTAATAAAACTTTTTTACCCAATTTAAGGTTAGTCATTTTTTCGCCCAGCAAGTCTAAGTTGCCTGGTGCGATCGCAATGTCGTAAGACTCAGAAGGTAGATTTACACCGATCTCCATTTCAACCCCTGGCAGAGATTCATCCCCTATAACGCTTGCCCTCCATATATATACCACATTTGCGTAAGCGATAAGTGTTTGACACCCAATCAGCAACTTTGGGCTGCAATTACTACAACTAATGTTTCAATATTCTGTATAACTAATGGAGAAACACAAATGTTTGCAGTTATTTCTTACGTCTTGCTTTTGGGCGGATTTTTTGCCCTGGCTGTAGGGTTGCTATTTGGTCTGCGTGCCGTTAAATTGCTGTAATTGCAGATGGTCGGGCGCATGAATACAATGCGCCCTAATTTTAGAATTAACTAACTAAAGCTGTAACATTGACTTGGGGCGTTTGAACTTTAGTTAGGGCTTCTGCTGCTAGATATTCAGCTAACTGCGATTCTATTTCTGCTTTGACGATCGCCCGGTATTCCAGAAAATGCTCGATTTGGGCGCAAGTAGATAAGTAACTGCTAATTCCGCCACGATTGAAGCGATACATATTCCATAAGTTGCGCCAAAAAGCATAGCGAGTTTTGCGAACTACCCCTTGTCGCCAGCAGATTGTTAAAAATGCCTGAATTACTTTTAAATCGACTCCGGTTTTAGAAGTGTTCCCTTTATCGGGATATTTTGCTTCCCCTAAAATGCGGAAGTGGCGATAAGTTCGATCTAAAAACTTCTCTGGATCGTACAATTCCCAAAAAGCCGCCACATATTCGCGGGCAATTTCTTCTAAGGGGCGAGTGGGGACGTAGTTCATCAACGTAGTTTGGTTGATATTGGCATCTTTCGATCGCAAGCGACCTTCTTTTTCAAGGCGAATAGTTAAAGCTGTATCTGGCAATGCTTGCAGCATACTAAAAATTGCTGTAGGAATTGAGGTTTTTTCGACAAACTTAACTACGCGATCGCCTGCGCCCGATTTTTCGCCATCAAAACCAATAATAAACCCAGCCATTACCCGCAATCCAGTCCGAGTTATAGCGTGAACCGAATCGGTTAACGAGTCGCGGGTATTTTGAAACTTTTGCGTCAAAGTTAAGCTTTCTTCGTCGGGGGTTTCAATGCCCAAAAACACCGAACCAAAGTTACAATCAACCATCATATCCATCAATTCTTGGTCTTTGGCAAGATCGATTGATGCTTCCGTCGCAAAAGAGAATGGATAGCGTTTTTCGACCATCCAGGGCTTTAATTCTTTAAGAAACAACTTCACATTGCGTTTATTGCCAATAAAGTTGTCATCTACCATAAAAATGCTGCGTCGCCAGCCAAGCTGATAGAGATATTCTAATTCAGCAATAATTTGGGATGGGGTTTTGGTGCGGGGTTTGCGCCCATAGAGGACGATAATGTCGCAAAATTCGCATTGAAACGGACAACCACGCGAAAACTGTACCGACATTTCCGAATAAGCGTCAAACTTTAATAAGTCAAATCGGGGTGTGGGAGTATTGCTAACATCGGGTTTTTCGCCATTCACAGCGCGAAAAGTGCCGCTTTTTTCTCCGCGCGCGATCGCTTCCACAAACATTGGGAGAGTAATTTCTCCTTCATCTAAAATCAAAAAGTCAGCCCCCGCACCTTGGGCTTCAAGCGGTAAAGCTGTAGGATACGGGCCACCTACGGCGACTAACTTACCGCGTTTTTTCGCTTCTTGAACTTGGGCGATTAAATCTTGTTTTTGGACGATCATCGCGGAAAGAATGACTAAATCCGCCCATTGCCATTCTGCTTCAGTTACTTTACTTACATTGCGATCGACTAACTTATATTCCCATTCTTGGGGTAATATCGCCGCTACGGTAACTAATCCCAAGGGCGGTAGCATGGCTTTACGCCCTAACAGTTCTAAAGTTTTCTCAAAAGACCAAAAACTTTTAGGAAATAAGGGATATAAAAGTAAAACTTTCACGAAATAGTTAACCTCTAAATTTTGTTTTTAATTAGATTGCTCTTTAATTAAGAGCAATCTATTGGATGTTTTATAACATCTCGATCGTCTTTATGACTGTGACGTTATTGCAGAGGTTTTAGTGCTGCAACGCTGCGGTTTTAGTTTGTACGGATTCCTTTGGTAGCACCTGGGCTTCTTGAGTTAAAAACTCCTCAACTTGGCTTTCGATTTGATCGCGCACGATTTGGCGGTACTCCATAAAATGCTCAATATGAGCGCAAGTTGCTAAATAATGTTCCGCAACTCCTGGATTACGCTTAATCATGCTAAACAAGTGATGCCAAAACTTCCATCTTGTATCGCGTTTAATGCCTTGTCGCCAAATGACGATCGCTAATGCCTTCACAACTACTAATTCTGGCAGCTTAAAGGGTGCTTTCCAACTTGGTTTACCCATCATTAAAAAGCAACGATAAGTTCTGTCTAAATACTTTTCGGGGTCGTACAAGGCACAAAATGCTTCAATATATTCTCTAGCAATATCTTCCAAGGGACGAGTAGGCGTAAAATTCATCAATGTAGTTTGATTGATATTACCGTCTTTGTCTTCTCTCAGCCTGCCTTCTTTACTTAAACGATGCCACAAAGCCGTATTAGGCAACGCTTGCAGCATAGCAAAGGTAGTTGAAGGAATCGCCGCCAGTTCAGCAAACCGGACAATTCTACTTCCTGCGCCAGCTTTTTCGCCATCAAAGCCAATAATAAATCCTGCCATTGGGCGCAAGCCTGCCCTAATAATAGTTTCAACCGATTCTGTTAGAGAACTACGGGTATTTTGAAACTTTTTAGTTAGTTGTAAACTGTCTTCGTCGGGGGTTTCTATTCCTAAAAATACTGCTGCAAAGCCGCACTCTACCATTAATTCCATCATTTCTGGATCTTGGGCTAAGTCGATGGAAGCTTCGGTATCGAACCTGTAAGGATATTGGTGTTCCTGCATCCATACTTTCAACTCTTGCAGCAACAATTTAACATTGCGTTTGTTGCCAATAAAGTTGTCATCTACCATAAATACACCGCGCCGCCACCCTAATTCGTAGAGGTAATCTAACTCTGCAAGGAGTTGGGCGGGGGTTTTTGTCCGGGGTTTGCGTCCGTAAAGAACGATAATGTCGCAAAATTCGCACTGAAACGGACAACCGCGCGAAAACTGCACCGACATCATATCGTAGGCTTCAAGTTCTAATAAATCGAAGCGGGGAACGGGTGTAGATGTAACATCGGGTTTTTCTTGAGTGCGGAAAATGCCTGAAGTTTCGCCTTTTTCTACCGCCTCAACAAACATGGGGAGGGTAATTTCTCCTTCATCTAAAATCAAGAAGTCTGCGCCCGCTTTTAAAGCGTCATCGGGTACAGAAGTTGAGTAAGGGCCGCCAACGGCTACTAATTTTCCGCGTTGTTTGGCGGCTTTAATTTGCTCGACTAAATCATCTTTTTGAACGATCATCGCGCTAAAAATACAAATATCTGCCCATGCCCATTCTGCTTCGGTGACAGTACGAATATTGCGATCTACTAACTTAAATTCCCATTTTTGGGGTAATATCGCCGCTACTGTAACTAAGCCTAAAGGTGGAAGTAGAACTTTCCGGTTTACCAATTCCAAGATTTTTTCATACGACCAAAATGTTTTAGGAAATAAAGGGTAAACCAGTAAAACTCGCATACTATACAACCTCACACTATATTTGTTAGCCTAGCTTAAAATTTATAAACGCAGACTTAATTAAGGTTTTTACTAAAAGTTTAACTTTTTGTTAAATTGCTTTGTATTATAGGTCACTAAAGCCTTCTTTGGTTAATTCACCTTAAGGACTATTTTAAAAACTACTACTTTAGAGAGATTTACAGTTTTAATAGTTTTCATCAAAGCGATCGCTTATAGGTTACTGATTTAAACAGCGTTGCCAATGAAAATAAATCGCTATTAAAGCTTAGTTGTAGGTGGCGATCGCTTGTTGCTTAGGGACGAGTGGCGATCGCAGAGGTGGGATCTTCTGCTGTCCAACCAAGTCCTGACGCATAACGCAGTTCAAAATGTAAATGCACTTGCTTAGAACTAGGTTGTCCGGTAGTGCCTACTTTGCCTATTAACTCACCTTGTTTAACTTTTTGACCCACTTGTACGGCAATGCTTTCTAAATGGGCGTAGC
Organism: Aliterella sp. RAGGC_92; assembly: GCA_030826005.1. Classification (GTDB taxonomy): domain Bacteria; phylum Cyanobacteriota; class Cyanobacteriia; order Cyanobacteriales; family Chroococcidiopsidaceae; genus Aliterella. Next base: position 2,236 of record JAPJOW010000202.1, on the reverse strand, counting down.
GGGTTTGTTTGCCACTTTGATGATTGATTACAACTAAGTTGCCATAACTTCCTTGAACGCCTGCAAAAGCAACGATTCCATCTTTTGTAGTCTCTACGCGCGTTCCCGCCGTTGCGAGTAAATCTATACCACTGTGAAAAACCATTTTATTTGTAGCCGAATCGAGTTGCCAGCCGTAGCCTAAAGCTATATTTGCACTTTGGGGTAACGGGTAGCCTTTAATAGTTGTACCACTAGATACAATCGGCGGTGGCGACCAATTTACCCCAGGAATAAAGACAATTTGTTGGGGATTTTGACAACCATTGACTTCAAACAATACATCGGCACGGACTTTATATTTAGCCGCTAATTGTTTCCAAGTTTGACCTTTTGAGACTTGGACGCGGATACCATTGTAAGGAGGGATGACAATTTCGCTGCCGATCGCTGCTTGTCCATTTTGCAAGGCTGGATTTACACCAATTAAAGTAGCAGGAATTAAATTGTATTTAGCGGCAACTTGTTCGAGAGTTTCTCCCGGTGCGACTTTGTGGCGCGCAAAACGATCTATTGCTGGGGGAGAACAACTTTGTTTTGGCGGCGTGGGAGCGGAAATTGCTGGGCGGTTAGTGATGGCTAATAGCAATAATAGTAGTAAACGTAAAAGCATAATAATTAAATCAAGATATAGTCTTAGCGGTGCGATCGCTTGGCAAGTAATAACTATTTCAGCTTAACTATTTAACAACGGTAGCTGAAAAGTAAAAGTTGCGCCTTTACCTTCTCCTTCACTAAAAGCCTTTATAGTACCGCCATGAAGCTCGATTACATGACGCGCGATCGCTAAACCAAGCCCAAGTCCGCTTTGTCTTCTCGTTGTTGAACTGTCTTCTTGGCGGAAGCGATCGAAAACGTAGGGAAGAAAGTCAGGGGAAATGCCTATCCCGGTGTCGCTAACTTGAAGTTGAGCATAATTACCCGTGCTATGGAGGCGCAATTGTACTTGTCCTCCGGGGGGTGTAAACTTCAAGGCGTTAAAAAGTAAATTGATAACTACTTGTCGCAGGCGATCGCCGTCGCCTAAAATTTGACCTATATTTTCAAGCGTTAATTCAACTTGAATGCCTTTAACTTCAATGGTGGGGTGCATATCCTCGATCGCGCAATTGACAATTGCTAAAAGGTCAACTGGACGCGCATTTAAACTCAAATTGCCGCGCACGATTTGCGAAGCATCTAAAATATCTTCAACAATGGTTAATTGGGCTTTCGCATTGCGCTCGATAGTTGCCAATGCTTGCAGAAGTATAGCTTCATTCACCTTTCTTTTGTTAAGCAACTGCGCCCATCCCAAAATTGCATTTAAAGGCGTGCGGAGTTCGTGAGAAACGATCGCTAAAAACTCATCTTTTAATCGGTTTACCCGTGCTAATTCTTCTGCTTGTTGCTTGAGAATTTCTTGAGACTTCTTGCGCTCGATAATATCTCGAAAAACTAAAACTGCACCCGTACTGTTGCCTTTGTCATCTTTAATTGGTGCGGCTAAGTTGTCGATGGGTATTTCTGCGCCGTTTTTAGACAGTAAAATTGTTTCGCTGGGGGTTTCTACAATATTATTTTCTTGAAAAGCTTTAGTTAATGGGTTTTCTATCGGACTACGAGTTGATTGATTAATAATTTTAACTACTTCGGTGGTACTTTTACCCAAAGCCTCTGACTGTTGCCATTGGGTTAAAGTTTCGGCAACAGGATTCATAAAGTTGACGCGATCTCTATTATTGCTAATAATTACGCCGTCGCCAATACTATTTAGCACCGTAGATAGCCATTCTTCCCTCTCTTTTAACTTTACTTCGGCTCGGTAACGCGCAAGAGTTAGTTCAATTGTATTATGCAACTCTCTTGGTCGAAAAGGTTTATTTAGATAAGCTAACGGCTCTGTTAATTTAGCTTTTTCAAAGGTATTTAGGTCAGAATTCGCAGTAAGGTATATGCTCGGAATGTGAAATTTATCGTAAATTTCCTTCGCTGCTTCTATACCATTCATTAGTCCGCGCAAATGGATATCCATCAAAACTAAATCTGGTTCAAGTTCTGCGGTTTTTTTGATTGCATCTAATCCATCTTCGACGGTTGCACAAACATTGTAGCCGAGCTTGGTTAAGCTATTTTCTATATCTAGAGCAACAATTGTTTCATCTTCTACCACCAAAATTTTAGTTTTTTTCATGCTAAGTATTAAGTTACTATGAAT
>JAPJOW010000201.1:6376-8025 GCA_030826005.1 Aliterella sp. RAGGC_92 | reverse complement strand
TAGACCGACAAGCTTACGCTGGCTAATGCGTGACATTACCGCTCGCAAGCTTGCGGAAGAAGCTTTGCGGGCAACGAAGTTACAAAATTTACAGTTGCAAGAAAACGCGCGGCTAAAATCTCATTTTTTAGCAATTATGTCCCACGAGTTACGCACCCCCATGAACGCAATTGTGGGATTTTCTCAGATATTAATGCGGCAAAATTGCCCGCCCCTTGCCAAAAATCAAGCAAACATGGTGGAAAGAATCTTTAACAATGGCAAGCATTTATTAAAGTTGATTGAAGATATTTTGCAAGCTGCCAAAGTTGAGGCAAATAAGCTAGAATTTACGCCGCAAGAACTTAATTTAGTGGAAATGTTCGACGAAATTAGAGCGGAATATTGCCACTTGCTCCAGCAAAAAAACTTAGATTTTGAAGTAAGTTTAGAATTAAGTAACCCAATTGTTGTCAGCGATCGCGATTGTTTGCGCCAAGTAGTAGTTAACTTGCTATCTAATGCGATTAAGTTTACCGATACTGGGTATGTAAAAATAAAAGCATGGCAATTGCCCGTAGAGCAAATTGCAATTTCTATCAGCGATACAGGAATTGGGATTGCTCCAGAAGATATCGAGCTAATTTTTGGCAAATTTTGTCAAGCTAACCAAACTATTACCCGTCAGCACGGCGGTATGGGTTTGGGATTAGCAGTTAGCGATCGCTTAGTTAAATTAATGCAAGGGCAAATTAGCGTAGAAAGCCAACCTAATCGAGGTTCGACATTTACAGTTACACTACCTTGTCAATTAGAAAAACCTTAATCCAAAATTAAACGCGATCGCTTAAATCTGGCAAGCGCCAGCATTAATAGCCCAAAATCTAGTAATGTAAGTCCAAAAGCTGCGATCGCAAAAATTGCTGTATTACCGCTAGTTTTAGCAGATATTACTAAGCTTTCTTGTAATTGGGTTGGCAGCAAACTTAAAACAAATAATGGCAGCCAAGTTAAAGCAATAGAAGCAAAAACCAATTGTTGAGCCGCCTGTTTTACCGTAGCTGCGCGTAAAGAAACAAGTACGCCAATACTTGCCGATAAAGTTGCACTCAATAAGCCCAAAACGCCCCCACCAACCGCAACACCTAGGGGGTAGAGTAATATTTCCCCATTGCCACCTACAACAACATTAACTGTAATTAAAGCAACAAGCAGCATAATTAACGCCAGCAGCCAAGCATAACTAACGGCGGCGGCTACTTTTCCTAATAAAATAGCTTGCTCGGATAAAGGACTTGCCAAAAGAGTTTCTAAAGTATGGCGCTCTCTTTCGCCTGCAAACGCATCGGCAATTATCGCCGTTACAGGAAGCATAGCCAGCCAACCCCACAATATCATCGACAAGGGAGATTCTACCCACACGCGCCCGACTTGAGCGGGTAATAGAATGCCAAATATCAATACTGATGGCAGTAAACTTAGTAAAATTGCCCGTAAATTGCCGCGACTAAACAGCAATTCTCGCCATTCCTTCCACATCACCGTCCAAATGTCGGCGAAGCTTGCATTAATGTTCATCACATATATAAACTATGGTGCTACGAATTAGAACTAGACGAGAGGAATTTAGAGAAGGAAATAGTGGTGGATATGTATATGGAGAAATCCAG
>JAPJOW010000201.1:0-6276 GCA_030826005.1 Aliterella sp. RAGGC_92 | reverse complement strand
TTTCGTTGCGGAAACTGACGAGCAGCTTGATAGAGGAGAATATATATTGTCTCAAACTCAAGTTACAGTAGCTATTTACTGTTAATTGTGGGGAATAACCGCCGCAGTGCGCCGCTTTTGCATTTTCTTTTGTTGCACTTGAATGCGAAGCCCTGCGTGCGCGCTTGCGCTATCGCGGTTTTGCTCTAAAAACTCCTCTAGTTCTTCTAACGGAACTTGTACAGTATCCCCATTTTTAAGTTGAACTGTAAACATACAATTTTTTATATAGTTTATCTATAAGTATATAGACGAAAACATTTTTAAGTTGAATAGTTTATCTATAATTTTTATTTAAAAACTACCTGTTTCAAAGATTTTAACTATCACCTTCCATTAAATTTAAAAATACTTCTTCCAAACTAGCGCTACCTTTACGGACTTCTTCTATTTGTACTCCTTCTCGCACTAACAAATTTACTAAAGGAGCAGCGCTGATGGGTTGATGTAAACTAATTGTCAAAACTTCCCCAGCTATTTGTACTTCCGTTACCCCTGGTTGGGTTTTTAAATAGTTTTGCAACTTAGGGGTAAACCCGCTTCCTACAACTTCAATGCGGGGAATGCTGGCTTTATCTCGTAACTCGTTGGGATGTCCTACCGCAATTAATTTACCTTGACGAATTACACCGAGAAGCTGGCATAATTTTTCCGCCTCGCTTAAGTTATGAGTTGTTAAAAATACCGTCACTCCTTCCCTTTCTACCATTTCTTGCAATTGTTCGCGTAAAGCCACCGCCGCCACTGGATCTAACCCGGCGGTAGGTTCATCCAAAAAAATCAATGGCGGATGGTGTAGCATTGCTCTAGCCACCGCTAAACGCTGCTTCATACCGCGACTCCAAGTTCCGACGCTTTCATGACGGCGTTCCCACAAGCCCAAATTATTTAATAATTCTTTAATGCGCGATCGCCTTTGTTGTGTTGGCATTCGCCAAGCTCTGCCGTAAAATTCTAAATTATCCGCCGCGCTCAGACGTTCGTATAAGCCGGGATGCTCTAACAATGCTCCAGTCCGACGACGAATAGAATTAGCCTGCGATCTTGTATCGTACCCCAACACTTCCGCCCGTCCTCCCGTTGGCTCTAATAGTCCGAGTAACAGCCGAATTGTGGTAGTTTTGCCCGAACCATTAGCCCCCAAAAAACCAAAGACAATTCCCCTTGGTACTTGCAAACAAAGATTTTCTACCGCCTGGACTTTACCAAAACTACGGCGGAGATTTTCGGTACTAATTGCGTTATCGGTCATCAAAAGCATTATTTAAACGGCACAACCTCTATTCTAGGGCGACTTAGCTGCACCTAAGTGACAATACTTAAAGTGTCACTCCCCCCGATCCCCGCCCTTGGTATCCAACCTATATTTAACTTGTGTGAGGAGCGAACAGAATCGAAAAAGCTCTTGGGGTCGAAACACGGCAAGACTCCCAAGAGTTTTTTTGTGCGTACTTATAGGCGATCGCCTCCTTAATGTTAAGAATTGTTGAATTGAGCGCCCTGTAGCTAGAATCCTTGTTTCTCAATAGATAGACTAGGCAACAGTGCATATGTACTGTTTTGACCCAAGGTAGATGGCGTTTGAGCTTGGATGATTCCCGTACAACTGACTTTAAAAAACTTTTTGAGCTATAACGATGCAACTTTAGACTTTAACGGGCTGCATACGGCTTGCATTTGCGGTGCTAATGGTGCGGGGAAGTCTTCTTTATTGGAGGCGATAACTTGGGCAGTTTGGGGAGAAAGTCGCGCTTCAAGTGAAGATGATGTAATTCAAACTGGGGCTAAAGAAGTCCGAGTAAATTTTACATTCACAAGTTTTAACTATACCTATCGAGTTATTCGCACTCGTTACCGGGGACAAAGTAGCTCTTTGGAGTTTCAAGTTGAAACTCCAAGCGGATTTAAACCGCTAACCGCCAAAGGTGTCCGCGCGACTCAGCAAGAAATATTAACTCATATCAAAATAGACTACGACACGTTTATTAATTCAGCATACTTGCGCCAAGGTAGAGCCGACGAATTTATGCTCAAGCGCCCCAACGAGCGCAAAGAGATATTAGCAGAATTACTGAAACTCAATCAGTACGATGACTTGGAAGATCGAGCCAAAGATTTATCGCGCTCTTTTAAAGGACAAGCGGAGCAAGTAGAGCGGACTATGGAGTCCATGCAGACTCAATTGCAGCAGCGCGGAGAAGTTGCTTCTTTAAGCACTCAGTTAGAAGAAAAAGTCAACCACTTGCAACAACAACAAGCTTACAACAACGTCAAAGTGCAAAGCTTGCAAGTAGTACAGCACCAGAGGCAAAATTGGGAGCAACAATTAGGCTTTCTGCGCCAACAACATCTTAACTTGAGTCAAGATAGCGATCGCTTAACTCAAGATCGAATCAATGTAGAAGCGCAGCTAGAAGGGGTTTTAGAGCTACTAAAGCAAGAAAAAGCGATCGCCTCTGGTTTTAGAGAATACCAAAGCTTACAAGCGACAGAAGAAACGTTAGCAAGTAAATTTCAACACCATTCCCGCGCCACCGTAGAAATGCAGCAGTTGCAGCAGGAAAAAGCAGCGCAGATTAACGATTTGCAGCGCAAATTGCAACATATAGAAGGGCAATTGGTAGCATTGCAGCAGCAAGAGCAAGAAATTTCCCAAACTTTGAGTAAAACTTCAGAAGTCCAAAGCGCCTTGGCCCAACTATTGGAAGCCAAAAATCGCTTGCAGCAATTAGATAACTTACAAGTGCAAGTATCGCCCTTACTGCAACAACGGACAACGCTGCAAATGCAACTAGAGCGAGTCCAAGCGCGAATAAGTGCCAAAATCGAAGAACTCCAAGCTTCAGAAAGACAATTAAACGGCAAACAACAACGTCAACCCCAACTGCAACAAGCGGTAACAGAAATAGGCAAGCAGATTGAGGCGTTAGAAAAAAAACGAGTGTACTTAGAAAGAGTGCGAGAAAAAGGACAAGAGCGCCGCCACTTTATGGAGCGCCTCTTAGCCCATCAAAGCGACTGTGAGAAGCTAATTGGGGAATTAGAGCAAAAAATGCAAATGTTGCAAAACCCCAATGCTAGTTGCCCGTTATGCGATCGCCCGTTAGACGAACATCATTGGAATCGGGTAGTCCAAAAAACTCAAACCCAACAGCAAGACGTACAAGAACAATTGTGGGTGGGTAAAGAGCAAATGGCAACCTCTGACCGAGAAATTCAAGTATTGCGCCAAGAATACCGAGAATTAAACCAGCAATTAGCCGATTATGACGCATTAAGAGAGCAAAGAGGACAATTAGCCGCTCAATTGACCGCAACAGTCGATGAAAAAGAGCGTTTAAGCCAAATAGCCGCAGAAAAACAGCAGTTAGAAACAGCTTTAGCCACAGGTAATTACGCCCCCGACAAACAAATAGAATTGCGTCAATTAGACGAACAATTGAGCTTTCTCAACTACAACGAACAAGATCACGCCCTAGCTAGGAGCGAAATCGAGCGGTGGCGCTGGGCAGAAATTCGTCAAGGGCAAATCAAAGATGCGCAAAAAAGGCAAGCACAAATCGCCGCCCGCAAGCCAGAAATAGAGGCACAAATTGCCGACTTGCAAGCCCAAATCGCCAAGCAAGCAACTAATTCACCTATTGCTAAAAAAATTGCCACTTTAGAAAGTTTGATTCAAGAAATAGGTTACAACACCGAACAACACAACGCCCTCCGCCTAGCGTTGAGAAATTCTCAAGCTTGGCAATTGCGCTTTCAAGAGCTAAATTCTGCTCGCAAAGCCTATCCCGAACTCCAAGAGCGCATTCAAGAATTAACCAAAGCCATAGAATCAAGACTGACAGAAAAACAACTAATCGCTACCCAAATAGACAGCCTTACCCAACAATTAGCAAATTCGCCCAACACAACCGGAGAAATTCAAGCTTTAGAACAACTATTAGCCCAAGGACGGCGGGAACTTGACGAACACTTGAGCAAACTGGGCGGGTTGCAACAATTAGCAGCGCAGCTAGACAGCCTGCAAGCTCAATACGAGCAACAACAACAGCAATTGCAAGCCGTCAAGCAACAACACCGCGTCTATCAAGAATTAGCCCAAGCTTTCGGTAAAAACGGCATTCAAGCGTTGATGATTGAGAATATATTGCCGCAATTAGAAGCAGAAACCAATCAGTTATTAGCGCGGCTAAGTGCAAACCAACTGCACGTTCAATTTGTTACCCAAAAAGCCGGAAAAGGTAGCAAAGCCGCCAAGAAAACCGCTAAATTGATCGATACATTAGATATTGTAATTGCCGACGCGCGGGGAACGAGAGCTTACGAGACTTATTCTGGTGGCGAAGCTTTTAGAATCAACTTTGCCATCCGCCTTGCTTTAGCCAAACTCCTCGCTCAACGCTCTGGTGCATCGCTGCAAATGTTGATTATCGATGAAGGCTTTGGTACGCAAGATCGGGAAGGATGCGATCGCTTAATTGCGGCGATAAATGCGATCGCGCCTGATTTTGCTTGTATTCTAGCCGTTACTCATATGCCGTACTTTAAAGAAGCCTTCCAAGCTCGGATTGAAGTATCTAAAGCTCAAACTGGTTCTCAAGTGAGATTATCTACCTAACAAGTACCTTTAATTAATTTTTATTTTCTCTAACAAAAAATTCTTATTGTCTTGCTCGTGTTGGGACTAAGCGCTGCTTCAGTGCTTGCGAGAGTTTTGTTACTTCTGCCAATTGCGCTACATATCCTTGCTCGGAAAAAAGTTTTGCTGCTTGTTGATAATCTGCGATCGCTTTTTCGTATAGCATTATAGATTCTTGAGAATATCCCCTATATCTTTCAATATTGCCTAACTTTACATAAAGATTGCCTCGGTTGAGATATGCTTCAGCGCGATCGGGATTAAAATCAATAGCGTTTTTAAAGTCCTTCATTGCTGCTTCATAGTTTCCTAATCTAGCTTGGACAACACCTCTATGAGTGTAGCCAACACCGTCTTCAGGATACAGTTCAATTGCTTTACCGTAATCTCCCATTGCTTGATGATAGTTGCCTACAATCTCATATATTTCTCCTCGGTTGACGTAATTAGACCAGTATGAGGGGTTCAGTTTTATCGCTTGGGTGTAATCTTTAACTGCTGCTTTATAATCTTTCATTTGGCGCAGAAGCTCCCCCCGCAAGCGGTAGGTTGTTTCGTGTTCGGAATTCATTACCAGAACTTTGTTAAAGTCTTCAAGTGCGCCTTGATAGTTTTTCTTTGTCAATTTTTCCAGTCCTTGGTTTACCAATTGCTCAACCTCACGTTCTTTAGGAGTGTGTGTTGGCACTTCAAAATGTTCAATTTCTTCAGTTATTTCATCTTGTCCTTGAGGTGGAGTTTTTAATATTGGATTGTTTCGTGTAGTTGTTCTACTTGGCGATGGCTGCTCATCTTGTGTAGTTGTGCTACTAGGGGATGAATGATGACCTGCTTGGGAGGATGCGGATTCTGAATAAGTAACAATATTTATTGCGCTCAAGGCAGTTACTATTCCTATTTTGAGTGCTTGATAAGACAAAGAAACCATAGCTTTTTTGAGTTTTTGTAAGGTTATTATTATGATTGTTTAGTACAAATACTGCTCGACAATTAAATAGTAAATATGCTTTTAAGCCAAGGGATAATTTACTTAGGTTATAAATAATATAGTAAAAAATATCGCCTTTAAAAAATCATTTCACTCATAGCTAGTTATTTCTACTTTAACTCCATCTTCTGGTATTTTGCCTATTTTGTTATTACTAATTCCTGTATTAAAAGAAATTGATTCGCCTGGCTGCAAACCATTACCTGTCTCTACTTGAATATCACTAGCAGCAATAACACGATTACTAGCTACTAATTGAAAATATATTCTTTTAAGAACTATCACTTTATTAGAACGATTAGTAACCGCTCCTTGAACTCCGGCAGATTTCAGACCAGCTATAGCTGGTTGAAATTCAAGATTGCTAAACTCTAAAGGTTCTGCTGTTTGCTTTTTACTTAGAGTACATAAATTATTAAGCTCAACTACTGTACCGTCTTTTGTAATCAAAAAGCAGCCTGGATATTCTTGAGCAATAACGTTTTTAATTGTAGTTATTTCACAGACAAATGAAATCAGGGCGATGCTTATAGTAGTTAATATATACTTTTGCATTGTTTTACCCATAACTATTATCTGTACTTAATACAAGCGTGAATAAAGCTCTATT
>JAPJOW010000200.1 GCA_030826005.1 Aliterella sp. RAGGC_92 | reverse complement strand
ATCCTAAACGAACTTCATTTTGAGGGCATTTTTGATAGTAAAATGTTTTAACTTTAGGCGGTCTAAAATATTTTTTATTTCAAAAACCTTGACCCAAACTAGAAGGTTTTTGCGGGCGATTATTAGCAGTTTCTAGAATTTGAACTAACTGCACATCTCTGATAGTACCGATCGCATTGTAAGACAAGTTCGCCTGATTTGCTGTCTCTGACTTCACCCAAGCGTAACTAGCTTTTGGTAAGTCGGACAACTTTTCTGCTACTTTTCCTAAGTGAGGAGTATAAAAACGCAACAATACTCCGGTTTTTCCGCCACCTTCAACAAAATTGATGGGATGATTTTGGACTATAGAGGCTACACTTGGTTGCTGCAAAAATGCTTTAACTTCAGGGTTATAATCGCTTAAAAAGCCTGTACTACCAGCTACAGCTAATGCCAACCAAGGCGCTAATAACCAAGTTGCTATCCAATACTTAGCACTCAAAAATCTCTTTCCGAATTTATGGTAGCCAATCCATACTAGAGGAACGCCCAACCACCCTAATCCTAACGCAAATGCGATCGCCGCATATTTTTTAATTTCTGTATCTACAGTTGCTACCCCTGTAAGCGCGATTAAACTTGCAATTAATAACACGCAACTCAAGCCACCAATAACGTAACTCAAAATCCGAGGTAAGCTGCAATTAGGATAGTTTTTACCCAGCCAATCTAAAGCTAAAGCCGCAAGTATTGCAATAAAGGGATAAAGAGTTAGAGCGTAATGAGGTATTCGCGTTGAAAAAAGGCTAATTTCAATAAATAATATTATCGGGAATCCTACTAATATTAGTTGATAGCGAGGAATCGGGTTAGTTAGAGCAACTTTTAAACCTAGTAATCCCAGAAAAGCCCAAGGAAAAGCTTTTGCTGGAATATTCCAAAAATAATAAAAAATACTATTGCCGTTGCGTTCTTCTGAATTGAGATGAATGATAAAATCAAACATTTCTGTAAATCTATTAGCTCTGTAATAATTCCAGCTAGTAATAAGCCAATAGATTGTAGGAATTAAGCCGATTATTAAACCTAAATATATAGCAGGATTTTTTAAATGATGATGGCGGCGATGTTCCCAAATTAAATAAGGCATTAAAGCCAACATAGGCAAAAAGATCATATAGCTTCTAATTAAAAAGCCCAATCCAAAACTTAATCCAACTCCAAAACCCCAAATTAACCGATTATTTGGCTGCAATTCTGCTTTTAACAAACACCAAATACCTAACAGTACAAAACTTACTAAAGGAATATCTGGTACAGACATCCGACTATATTGCAACCAAAAAAATTCAACACTCAAAATAGCCGCCGCTAACCAACCTACTTGTTTATTAATAACAATTTTGCCAATTTCATAAATCAACAAAGTGCTAACGATACTAAAAAACATACTCGGAAGTCTAGCGGTGGTTTCGCTAATTCCAAATAAAGAAAAAGAACTGGCAATTAACCAATAAATTCCCGGAGTTTTGCCATAATGAATAATTGCCGGATTAAGCCAATCGCTATACTCTACAATCCATCTCGCCCGCCAAGCATAAATTCCTTCATCATGGGCAATTAAACTTTGCTGCTCAAAATTAAATACTAATAGGGGAACAAGCCAGATTAATAAACTGATATAAGGCAAAGTTGCGATTAAAAAAGAACTTTTGAAAATACGCTTGTTCATTTTTTGGTTGTCAGATTACCCAGTCGTTGCGATTGTCAAAACTTGCGGCGGTGTAGCATCGGGGGGATAAAGAAAATTTACCCGCACTAGGCGCGTGTCTCGCGGTTTCATATTTAGTTTTACTAGAGTAGCACCGCGATCGCCGCGTTTTTGAACTAAATGAACGTAGCGCGTTTGTGGTAAGCCGCGATCGTCGTTGTAAGCTACTCTTAGCGTTCCCCGAAAGAAAACTTGCTTGGCTGGCGGATTAAAGAAACGCAATCCATTTTTACTCAGCTTGTCTTCTTTAATAGGAGTTTGCAAAGCTAAAATCACTGTTTGAGCCGTACTTGTATTGTTATGCAAAGGTAAATTGAGATTGTACTGAATGCCATAATTACCATGAGCGCTGTAAGCTGTATCGGGATAACGCGCCAATAAAGGCGCGCTTTGCACCTGACTTGTACCTAATCTACCTAAAGGAAGCGTACTCAAACCGTAAGAAAATGCTTGACGCGATCGCGGAATAGTTAAATAAGGCGCGTTTGGACTATCGACTATTTGGGCTGTCCACTGCGAACCAATGGCAATTCCGGCTACCCTACCGTAGATAATTTTACTTGTAGTTTGTTCCGGCGGCGTGGGAACGCGATCGCGCGGTGTAACTAAATTTCCCCCAAACAACAATTGTTGCCATTGTGTCAAAGTCGGTGCTATTTCCCTGCCATTTGCTCCTCTAGACGCGTACATGGCTAAACTAGCCGCATAAATAGGGCGGCTGCTTTGCAAGCGCATCAGTACCGATCGCCCGTTGATTGGTGGCTGTAAAGTTTTTACGGGAATGGGCAAATTAAGTAACAATCGGCTTTGACGAGGCGGTAGCACGATATAAGGAGGTAAATTATTTCTGTATCCTCGTAGTATGGCATTAGTAACGCGATCGCCCGGCCCTGCAAATATTTTACTTAAGGGATTTTCTGTTAAAGCTGGTAACTCTTTAAACGGTGCGTCAGGTTGACTAAGATAAGTTGCCGCCTGCAATACATTTACTTGTAAAGGCTTGGGGCTGGGATTGTGGAGAATTATACCCAGGTAAAGCGATGTCTCCGACGGGCTACGCCTACGCAAATAGTTTGGTAGGGGTGGTTTGGCGACATGATGGGCAAATATATCAAACCTTCCTTGTAAAGGAAAATTCAGATGCGCCGCTTTTACTCTTTTATTGTTGGGGGGAAAGGTTGATAGCAAAATCCCTGGTTTTTGGACTAATTCGGGACTGTTGCTGTTAAACACCAGCACTCGGTCTAATTTACCTGGTAATTCTCTTACTTGTTGAATTTGGACTACTTCTTGAGGCGCGGCTTGAGCAAGTATGAATGGAAACATGAATAATCTTTCTTAGACAAGGGTTAATCGTTGGGCGACAGCTAGGAAACTGTTTTTAACTTCAGCCAAATTATCCTGACTGAGAATAGGGACGTGAACAAATATACAATGACTAGACAATTGCGAAGTTTTTAAGTAATGCAGTAGTGAGTAGTAAAGACCTTCGCAGACAAATTTACCCGCATCTTCACTAATTTCAATGCCATCAATGCCAGCTATTAATTGAGATAAGTTTACTTGAGTATTTAACACTTCCTCTCGATCGGTAGCTCGATCTTCGATAGTAAGTTGGCGGCGGCTTTCTGCCATACCACAACAAATAATAATATCAGGTTGGAGTTCGGCAATTTTTGAAATCACACTTTTACTTGCAAGCTCGATATCTACAGGTAATAGCCTTAAAAATGAATCGCGATCGCGTACAGGGGAGATTGCTTGCAACAAGTCGTCGGAGGAATTAGATTTTTGATGCGGCAGCCAGGTAGTAAAAGAAGTAAATAGTATTTTCCTACTCATGTTTAGTCGCGATCGCGCAAGCTTAAAATATAAATGAGTCAACGGGTAAAAAGATGACAGAAATAGCGATTATAGATTATGGCATGGGCAACTTGCACTCGGCTTGTAAAGGCTTAGAAAAAGCCGGGGCAAAACTCGTTATTACCGACTCAATGCGGGAATTAGAGCAAGCTGATGCGATCGTATTGCCTGGAGTTGGAGCTTTCGATCCTGCCGTGCAACATTTGCGATCGCGCGGTTTAGAAGCCCCAATTAAAAAAATAATTGCTAGTGGTAAGCCATTTTTGGGCATTTGTCTTGGCTTGCAAATGTTGTTCGATCGTAGCGAAGAAGGTACTGAACCCGGACTTGGGATTATTCCGGGTACGGTGAAGCGATTTGTTAACGAACCAGGAATTACAATTCCCCACATGGGTTGGAATCAGTTAGAAATTACTCAACCAAAATGCGGGCTATGGCAAGGGCTGCAAGGTGGGGATTGGCTATATTTCGTTCATTCTTACTATGTTGACCCTGTAGACCCTTTGGTACGGGCGGCAACGGTCACTCACGGGACGCAAAGTGTCACCGCCGCGATCGCTGTTGACAATTTGCAAGCAGTACAATTTCACCCCGAAAAATCTGCCACTGCGGGACTGCAAATTTTAGCTAACTTTGTTACCCAAGTAAAAGCTAAAGTGCCAGCCTAAAAAGAAGTTATGAGTTTGCGAATTTATGGCAATCGGCAACTAAAAACTCTACCCGGACTTGATACGCGCCCGACAAGTTCGCGCGTGCGATCGGCAGTGTTTAATATTTGGCAAGGAGACATCACTGGTTGCTCGTGGCTAGATTTGTGCGCCGGGAGTGGAGCGATGAGCGCCGAAGCATTGCAGCGCGGAGCAAATAGCGTAACTTGCATCGAACAATCTAGCCGTGCTTGTGCGATTATTCAGCAAAACTTGCAGCAAGTCGCTAAAGATCGAACCTTTAAAGTATTGCGGGGTGATGTATTACAGCGCTTGAAAACTCTTAAAGGGCAATTCGATCGAATCTACTTCGATCCACCTTATGCCAATAATGCTTTGTATCCGCAAGTCCTAGAAGCGATCGCATTTTACAAACTCCTACATCCTGATGGGGAAATGGCTGTAGAACATTCGCCTAGTTTTAATTTGCCCCAAGTTAGCAATTTAGAACTTCGCTTGCAAAAAGTTTACGGACAGACCGCCGTTAGTTTTTATTGCCCTTCTTTTAGCTCAGAAGGGCAATTGGCTTTACAAACCTAGTTGTTTGCCACGCTTGTATTGCTTGTAAGCTGCAAAAAATAAGCCTGCTAGAGTTATAGCTATTAATCCTAAAACCATTCCATCTAATAAAGGTTCAACCACAATAATCTCCTAAGAACTTCGTAAATATTTATTGCCTGTACTCGATCTTACTACTTGGGTTACTTCAAAACTACCATTTCCCGAATTCGCCACCGATCGCTTTGCCTAACTAAGTCGTACTTTACTTGCAAATTCTCGTCGTAGGACAAACTTTTACTGAGTTCGCCGTTACCATACACTTGCGCTATTTCATTAACTGTAGCGGTAACGGTTGCGCGATCGCGATTTGCTTGTTCTGTTTCCACCGCATTTATTTTCAAAGTGTGCTTGTACTCGCGATAACGGTTACTTGCTTTATCGGCGGCGACTCTTTGTTGCCATTGAGACAAAGTTGGATTTACTAAAATCTGCTCTAATTGCGCGCTTGCATGGGTACTACCAAAGGCTACAGCTTTTGTAGACAACCACTCCTCAATCACTTGCCTTGCCGTTGTTTCAGTTAATACGCTGTCTGTTGGCGGCGTTTCAATTTCTGCTAGATCGAATAATGGTTCGTTTAGCGTTACAAGCGGTTGTTCTCCTATTAAAGCTGGTGCAGTTCTATTTTGCATCCAACTATAAGTTTTACTTGCTAAAAACCCTAAAAGTATGATTCCACCCAAACCAACTAAAGCGAACAAACCTAGGCGAACTATTTTAGGATTTTGAAAAATACCCCCCGAAAAACGTCTTCGTCGTTTTTTGGCTCGTTGTCTGGGCTTAATATGTACGATCGTACTCTCATCTGCCTCGCTGCGAGTAGCTAGGGCGATCGCAGAAGCTTGATGATGCTCTGTAGTTCCTTGACTTGCGGTACTTTTTGCTGTTTTATTTGCCGTTGCAACTTGATGGGAAGACTCCTCAACTTTTACTGCATCCCATTCATTAGTTGCTTCTATTTCTGTAGGTATTGCTTCTAAGTAAGACTGCACTTGCTCGTCGGCGAAGTAATCTTTTAAAGAAACTGCGCGATCGCCTAAATCCCGAAATTGAGCAAATACTTCGTTCAACCATCTTTCGCTATACAAACACAACCCCGGCAGCAAATCCGGCGAAAATTGAGAATTTTCTTCAATGAGCGCTAATGCTTCAACTTCTTGCGATAATTCTACGGCTCTACTTGCTTCCGTTGTTTGACCGAGCAACAACGAACATACAGCTTGTTCTAAATGGACATCTTGACGCTTACCCAATCGCATTAAGTGCAGTTTAGCTTTACGAATTAAAATCGGCATTCGTTCGGCAAATCCCCGCGCCATTAGAGCATAAACTGCCAAATAATTAGCCACTGGTGACGGGCGCTGACTTTCGGCTTCAAATAGTTCTTGCTGCTCTTTCACAGTTAAATAACTGCGTAATTGCTGAATAAATCTTAAAAAGTCATCTAAAGCTAATCCCGATCCATCGTCTCCCGTACCGTCAATACCGCCTCTTTGTTGCAAAATGTTTTGCAAGAGTTGCAAACCTTGTTTGCGTTCGGCGACGCAATTTAAGGGTAATGAAAGTAATTCTAAAATCCGGTAAGGACGGAGTTTATCAAGGTCTGCGACAATTTCCTGGCTAGTTTTGGCAAATAATCCCGCATTTTCAAGTAATTTATAGCCATTTTCTAACGAATAAGCCGCCTTTTCGTATTGAACTTGCTGCCATTGTTCTCTCCCCAACTCCAAACAAGCAAGAGCGATCGTTAAAACTAAATCAGGATCGTTACCCTTTTGCTCGTTTTCTAGGTTGAGATAAGGTTGCCCTAAATTAAGGACAAGCTCGTATTCGCCTAACTCTTGCAAAATCAACAAAGCGCCAGTAAATTGTTCGTCAGTAATTTCAATACTGGGGGCTACTTCGGTTGTGCTTGGTGGCGCTTCGGTTAAAGTATCTAGGGATCGCTCGCCGTAAGCTGCTACAAAATAGTTACTATCGTAACGCTGCCGTTGTTGGGGGTGGGCTAAAACCTTATACGCCGCATCAATTAGTTGTTTGCGCGCTGCAATTACTTTTTCTGAATACTCGCGCCGGGGTAATTGCAATAGGCGATCGCGGTATGCCTGCTGCAACTGTTCGTTGCTTGCTTGAATCGGCACGCCCAATATTCGGTAATAATCTAGTGGAATCCGCACAGCTTACTTCCCTACAACCGCTTACAACAAAATTCAACCTTCAATCAAAATCGTTCCAACCGTGACAATATAATAACTTGTGACCTTTACACTTACAGAGTGTTAACTAACATAGTGTTGTTAACACATTCTTCCATATAAATTAATATTACAAGGACAATTGCACTATGGTTCAAGAACGAGCATTACCGACGTTTAATACGGATTCGGCAGAAATATCTTCAGAAGTAGGTTTGCGACTTTATGAAGACATGGTTTTGGGGCGGTATTTTGAGGACAAATGCGCCGAAATGTATTACCGAGGTAAAATGTTTGGCTTTGTCCATTTATACAACGGTCAAGAGGCTGTGTCTACCGGGGTGATTCAAGCTATGCGACCGGGGCATGATTATGTTTGTAGTACCTACCGCGATCACGTCCACGCTTTAAGTGCTGGAGTGCCAGCAAAAGAAGTAATGGCAGAGTTATTTGGTAAAGCCACAGGTTGTAGTAAAGGGCGGGGCGGTTCGATGCATATGTTCTCTCACGAACATAAGTTACTCGGAGGCTACGCTTTTGTGGCAGAAGGCATTCCGGTCGCTACAGGGGCGGCTTTCCAAACCAAATATCGTCGGGAAGCCTTAAAAGATGAAAGTTTCGCCGATCAATTAACGGCTTGCTTTTTTGGGGATGGAGCGGCAAATAACGGACAATTTTTTGAATGCTTAAATATGGCGGCTTTGTGGAAACTGCCGATTATTTATGTAGTAGAAAATAACAAATGGGCGATCGGCATGGCTCACGAACGGGCAACTTCTCATCCAGAAATTTACAAAAAAGCTCATGCTTTTGGCATGGCTGGGGTAGAAGTAGATGGTATGGATGTATTAGCGGTACGGGCGGCGGCGACGGAAGCCGTAGAACGCGCTCGTGCGGGAGAAGGCCCAACATTGATTGAAGCGCTTACTTATCGTTTTCGCGGGCATTCTCTAGCCGATCCTGACGAACTACGAGCTAAAGAAGAAAAAGAATTTTGGTTTAGTCGCGATCCGATTAAAAAATTAGCAGCTTA
>JAPJOW010000199.1 GCA_030826005.1 Aliterella sp. RAGGC_92 | reverse complement strand
TCAATTCTGAGCGGCTGTAATGTCAAAACGCCATTTTCATAAGTGCCTCTAGCAACAGCTTCGTTAATAGCATACTTGCCCCATGCCCAATCTTGACCTAGAAGATTGAAGTTGACATCTAACCCAGACTGCAAAGAGCCAGTCACAGCAATTTCTCCACTAATTGTCCCGTCTAGTTGGTCAAGTTCTGGTAGGGGTAATGCCTCGTCACTCGGCATCCTCTGTTGCTCTAGTAAAGCTTCAATTTCCGAAAACCGCCGCAGTTGCGTTAATAAAGAGGTTTTAGGTAAGCCAACAGGGACAGGCTGAACCGCCTCAGCGTCAGCAAAAACTGGTGGTTGCAATCCGCCAGAAAAGTCTTGCAAATCGTAGACCGCCAGCGCTTGTAAGACATTCTCAATTTTGGCTTGCTCAAAGCTAATTTGAAACTGGCTTTCGCCGACGGTGGATAAGTTGCCACTTAGGGCTATACGGCTATCACCTAGCTGCAAGGCTCCCTCTGTCAAGCTGATAGTTCCATCGGCAAAACTAAAGCGCCCTTGAAACTCGTCGGCTGTAATTCTACCAAATCGAGGTTGAGCGACTTCTATATCTCCTACTGCTGTAGAATCAGCCAAATTAATTTCTACATTTCCAGATAATTCTCCGGCAACTTGCCCCAAATTAACATTAGCGCTAGGAATGAGATTTTGAAGGATAGCTACAGGCAAGTCTTGGACATTAACAATTAGGTTCTCGCCCTCAGTTCTACCTGTTGCTAAAGCTCCATCTTGCCGGACAGTAAAGGAAATCGGTCGATTATTTCCATCAAGATTTACTGCAATTCGGTCTTGCGTCCCCGTTACTTCTAATTGCGTTCCTTGTCCTGGTTGAAATTCCAAATTTCCTGTTAAAACTGGGTCAAAGGCAAGATTATTTACCCTCAAGTTTTGGAGTCGAATATTGCCGACTACATTTGGGGCTTGCGGCGTTCCGGTAATTTGTCCTGTAAAATCAGTTTGACCTGCCAGCGTCACGTTACCAGGAAGTTGAAAAGGGAGATTTTGTAAGTTGAAATCCTGGGCTTGTACATTTAAGTTCAACCCAGCAATTTGAGGTGCTGCTAATCCTTCTAAGCGAATGGGGATAGTTCCTTGGGCGCTCAACCCAGGCGCTGTCGCTCGTTGGACTATAATCTGTTCGCCATTCCAGCGTATTTGTGCAGTCAAAGGTTGCTCGATAAATGCTAGTCCTTGGGAAAAGCGCACCTGACCTTGAGCTTGGATGTCGGATAGCTTAAAGGAATCCGTATTTCCTGCTAAACGCAAGTTACCGCTAAGTTTTCCCCGCAATTGTGCCGATAACTGATTGAGTTGTAATTGAGAAATATTAGCAGCCGCTTGCCAAGAGCCATCATTAAGACTGATGTTATTTAAGTTAACCGTTCCTCCTGCTACATCAAGACGCGCATTTCCTTGGGCTTGGATGTCAGATAGCTCAAAAGAAGTTCCCGACAGGCGTAAATTAGTGCTAAGTTGTCCTTCCAACCCTTCAGAAAACTGGTTGAGAGCTACTTCAGAAGCATCAACCACCGCTTGAAACTGACCGTCGGTAAGCTCTCCGCTTGCCTGAACTGTACCACCTGCTACCTTGAATGCAGCATCTCTAAATAAGATGTTTCCTCCATTGGTAACGACAACTTCCGCCGTGCCAGGGTAGGTAGCTTCCGGTGCTTGCAACTCTACTACCGTTTTTAGATTGCTGGTCGAACCTGTAATTTCAGCATTTGCTGATACATCGCCAATAGTGATAGGAAGCGAAGCATTGTAAAGCTGGGCTAAAGCATCTGCTGGTACATTTTTAGCGAATAGATCGAAATCTAACTTTCCTTGAGAAGTAAGATTAATGCGACCATCTCCGGTAATTTGACCGCCCACAACTGGGACGGCTCGAATGTTAGTAAATTTCAGGGCGTTAGTAAGCCTAAAGTCAGTAGCTATTTGCTTAAAAGTTACTCGACCGATTTGCGTAGGCTTGATGGTAGCAACATTTCCTGACACAATAGGTTGGGAAATAGCCCCAGTTACTTGCAAATTAGCTTGCACTGCTCCAGCAATCTTGACTGGAGGTTTAATATTAAATGTGTTGAATACATTGCCCAGACTAGCCGATCGCACAAAACCAGTAAGATTGTATCCCTTCTGAGTATTAATAGTGCCGTTGATCTGGGCGGGCAGGCTACCGTAGCGCGTACTTAAATTTTCTAAGGCAATTTTTTGTCCTTGAAAAGTTAGCCGCCCTTGGGTGTTAGTAAATCGTTGGGGAACTTGAGGAATTTTAGCGGTGACATTTTCCAGTTGAGCGCTTCCCTGCAATGATAATGGTTGATTTGGTTGCAATTGCACCTTTACATCACCATCTACTCGACCCTGTTGGATATCGAGAGGCAATTTGATTAAGCGATCGATTTGCGTGGCTAACAAGTTCTCAGCTTGGATTGATAAATCAGTTTGCTGACTTCGAGGACGTAATTCTCCCTCTATTTTCAGATTGCCTTTTTGACCAGATTGAGCCGCTAATTGAAAGGTAATCCGTTGATTGTTTTCTAAAAACCTTGCTACGCCACTAACTTCATCAAAGGTAACTGGGACTCTAGAATTACCTGTTTCTGGAGTAGGAACTAATACCAGATCGGCATTACGAACTCGGATAGCTTCTAGTTGGATATCGATCGCACCCGAACCCTCGCTAGTAGCAATATCAGTTTCTATCCAAGTGCCATCTTTTTCCTGTTGGATATAAACATCCGGTTGGACTAAAGTTACCTCTAGTTCTAAAGTTTGATTGAGTAGCAGTTGCCAAAAGTCAAAGTTTATATTTACAGATTCAGCAACCAGGCGATCGCTATCTGTAGATGTTGCAGGTATTGATAAGGAGTCAAACCTAATACTATTTAAAGAAAAAGATTTTACTTCTCCCAACTGTATTGGTCGCTGTAGCGATTGCTTAAGATTTCTTTCAATCAACGGGGCTAACTGATTGTGGATAAAGTGCCAACCCCACAAAGTACCGCCCATAATTCCTACTAGCAAAGTTAATCCTAATGCCATAATAGGACGACTTAGTAGTAGCAGTCGTAACCGTTGCCGAGAATTAGAGCTTAGTTCGTTATCTACAGAATTTGGGGAGTTCGCCATCTCAATCTAACCATTCAATTAGACCGAGCGAAGTAGCACCTCCCACTAGATTAGCGCCAATTAAATTCACATTTGCCAGCACTACAAAAATATCGAGCGAACGAATTACATTTTCCGGTCTATAAACTGCTACCCCTTGTGGTATTGCTAAAGAGCGTGCTAGTAGTGCGATCGCGGTTACTTCAGATGCTAAAAAGGCTAATAACAACCCTATACCACTAATAATCAACCCAATCTGTAATACTCGAACTACATCTTCTCGTCTCGGTTGGATTTCTATATCTGGTGATTGCAATCGTCTAGCTAAACGTCTGTAACGAAAAGCGAAATAAATTCTCACCGCCAGCAATAAAATTCCTACCACTCCTAAAAAGATACCCAATCCAATCGCGGGGTTAGCTGTCTGTGTAGGAGTAGAGTTGCGACTAAAAATAGCCAACAACAAAACTATTCCCGAAAAGCCTCCCAGCGCTAACTGTATCCAAAAACTAAATCGGCTGACTATGCGGAAAGTAGCAGCAAATTTTTGTTTAGTTGGAGCAGGTAAATAGGAATTTAATTTATTTGATGTATTCATGATTGTTAAAGGAGTGATAAGGTAATTTTTAATACTTCAATTAGATGTAGCAGAGGGCAATTGTTCTGGTTTGATCGTAAGAGTTTGAGTTGAACCGTTCCTTTGTACTTGAATGGGGATTGTATTGCCCAAAGATGTTGACTCTACTTGGTCTTGTACTTGCTCGGCGTTTTGAATTTGCGCTCCGTTAATTTGAGTAATAATGTCACCTGGACGCAAACCAGCCTTTGCTGCTGGAGAGTTACGAGCTACATCTACAATCAAAACTCCCTCATCTTGGTTAACTTTAAATCCAAGGTTACTTTGATTAATTTCCTGTTGTAAGTCGGCAGTCAATTCTATGAGCCGAACGCCTAAATAAGGGTGTTCAACTTGCCCAGTTGTAATTAACTGATTGGCGACTCGTTGCGCCGTTTCAATGGGAATAGCAAAGCCTAGTCCTTGCGCGCCGCCGATGATGGCTGTATTTACGCCGATTACTTCTCCTTGAGCGTTGAGCAAAGGGCCGCCAGAGTTACCAGGGTTAATAGCTGCATCCGTTTGGATAAAGTCAAGGCGTTTGTCTTGCACGCCAATATCAGAACCACTACGTCCTATAGCGCTAATAATGCCCTGAGTAACCGTGTTATTTAGACCTAGAGGATTGCCAATAGCGTTAGCGAAGCTCCTCTGAAGGAGGCTCGCCCATTGTCCAGGAACTAGACTATTTGAATTACCCAATTCAACTACTGGTAAATTGGCTGCATCAATCTTAATCACTGCTACATCCGTTACGGGATCTGCGCCCACAACTTTCCCCGCGAAGCGACGACCATCTTTAAGTACAACTGACACTTCATCAGCGTCTGCTACTACGTGAGCATTAGTTAAAATCCGCCCATCATTACTAACAATAAATCCAGAACCAACACCGCGTTGAACTCGTTGCTGAGGTGGAAGAAATTCTTGACCGAAAAACCGCTCAATTATAGGATTACCGAAGCTTGACGGGACATCTACAGTCCGAGTAGCATCAATTCGGACTACTGCTTGTCCTGTTTCTCGGACAACATTGGCAATAAAGTTGAGGTTGTTTGGCGCGGTCGTTTGGGCTACAGGTTGTTGTGGTACAGTAGCGACTCTTTCTTGCCTATCAACGCATCCACTAATACTACCAACTATTAATACTGCTGTATAGAACGCAGGCTGTTTAATAAGATGTTCTATCCTTTTACTTAATTGTCCTAGTTCCATCTTGAATTCTTTGCCACATTCCGATCTCTAATAGCTAGTTTTTGCCCGCTAGCAGACTATTTAGTAGATGCAATCAGGTGCAATCTATATTCAAAAAAGTCTGCGTTATAGCTAACTCTAAATTTAGATAGCGATCGTGGAAAACTAGGGGAGATTCAACTTTTGCTAAAAGGTACTACTTAAGGCTGAGGTTGCTAGGTATTGCAAGTATGTCTTAGGTAAAAGGTTCACTCGTATCTAGAGTTTTCCACGAGTTTTCCACTATTTAACTTTAAGTTTTAAGCTATGTTCGCTCCTTACCTAAATCATGAAAGTTAACAATATAGGGTCAAATAACTTGCTTTAAATCCACATCTTTATAAATGAGCTAGAAAAAGTACGAATTCTTAGAAAAGCCAAGTATAAAAATTAGCTTTAATCGGCTTAGAAGCAAATATTGAATTGAAAAAGTCCCACAAGTTGAGGAAATAATTATGAAAAGAGCCAATAGGTCAAAACCAAACAAAGCTAGTGTATTAAGCAGTGTCTTTGGTGGTTTGTTACTTAGTCTGCCAACTATTCCTTTAGTAGCAGTAGCACAGCCTTCCCAAGTTCTTAACCCTTGCCCCAAAATTTACTACGAAGAACCTTTCAATAGTAGAAATTTAGTACCTGAAGGTTGTCCGCCGAACGCAGTTACCCAAAGGATTAGAGGCACATCACCTACAACCGATACCGTTGCTGGAGAAAGCTCCTCTGATGAACCTGGAGCAAATTTAACACCAGATAGAATTGTTCCAGCCGATGCACCCACTACACCTGGGCGGGTTGTGCCTACGCCTAGTCAGCCTAAAGTAGGGGTTAGGGGAAACCTGCCAGCGACAACCAATCCTCCTGGCACATCAACAATGCCCGTAAAACCACCCTTACCAGAGAACCGCAGCCAAGCAATTGCTAAAGTAATGCCTATGAATGGCGCAGTTAGCGTAAGATTAAAAAATAATACTAATGCGATCGTGACTTATGAGGCAGTTGGATACACTCAACGTCGCGTTTTACCAGGTCGGCAAGAAATAGTCCTACGAAATTTACCTGTACCTGTAACCGTAACATTTGTGCGTCAAGACAAAGGTTTTGTAGAAGTTATACCCATATCTGCATCTAAGGACGGAGTATTACAAGTGGAACTGAGCGAAGATGCAAGCCCCCTCGACAGCAACCAGGGCGTTTTGAGAATTCAAAAAGATGGTCAAGTTTTCTTGAACTAAGTTAATTAAACCCATTTTAGAGATGTAAATTTACATCTCCAAAATCCGCTAATTAGCTGTTAGCACAGTATTAGACCAGATAAAGAAATATTAACACCCAAAAGGTGTAAGGAAATTGTTTAAATGTTGAATAAAGTTTGGAATACTAAAGGTGCGATCGCACTAGCACTAGCAGCAGTCATTCTTCCAGGTTGCACCAACCAGTTAGAAGCAAACAGACCTGCCGCTAATACACCTGCATCCCCAACAGGCAACGTGACCACAGAAGAAGTTACAGATAATACTGCTCAACTGATTGGTAAAACTGTAACAATAAGAAGCGAACCTGTAAGAAAAATTGGTAATAATACTTTCACAGTTAGTGATGAAGAATTTTTTGGCAATGAAACCATTCTAATTGTCAATGCTTCAGGACAACCCTTAGTTCTTCCTACTGATGATACAGAAGTTCAAGTTACAGGTGAGGTACGCAAACTTGTATTAGCTGATGTCAATAGAGATTACGATTTTCTAGATTTAGAGCCAAATCTATATGTAGAATACGAAGGCAAACCAGCAATTATTGCTCAGTCTATTGCACCCGCACCTGAACCAGGGGAAATTACTACTAATCCAAGTCAGTACTACGGCAGAACTCTAGCTGTAACGGGTGAAGTTGAAGAAATACTTAGTCCAACTTCATTTACCTTAGATGAAGACAAACTATTTGGTGCTAGCGATTTGCTAGTGATAGTTGCAAACCCTAGAACAGGCACTACAACAAATACACCAGTAGCAGTTAAAGATGATGAAACTGTTGCGGTAACAGGTGTACTTCGCCCCTTTGTTGTTGCTGACCTAGAAAGAGAATATGACTTGACTTGGGATTTAGATTTGCAAAAAAAACTGGAAGCAGAATACAGGACTAAACCCGTACTTGTAGTTCAATCTGTATATCCGTCAGCAATTCCCGACGCAGCTAAATGAATTAAAGACAGAAGTTAGAAAGTGAGAAGGCAAGAAGGCAAACTTCTACCCTCTCACTTCTGCTTTCTCGGTCAAGCGATCGAAAAAACTAGAACTATAGTAAAATTTGTGTATAAAAGAGTAGTGTAAACGGCGATTACAGTTTACTGAGAACGAAAGCAGCAAGAAATCCAAACACAGTAATTAAACCAGCAAAATCATAAGCTTGCTCAAAAGCTTCAGGAATCATGGTATCTGAGATCATTGCCAAAATAGCGCCCGCAGCTACAGCAGTTGTGGCAGCAATAACTTCTGCCGAGAAGTGACTGAACAAAGCATAACCTAGAAGCGCTGCTATTCCAGAAACGATCGCGATCGCTCCCTATACGCCAAAAATGTAGCTTGTCGAACGCCCTGCTTTTTTCATCCCCGCAGCGCTGGAAAGTCCTTCTAGAACGTTGGAAAGAAAAACTGCTGCCATAGTCACCCAACTGACAACTCCGCCTCCGAGCATACTAACTCCAATCACAATGGATTCGGGAATGCCGTCGAGTAATGCACCTAATGCGATCGCAAGTCCACTGCCACTGTCCTCATCTTCTGATGGTTGCTGCCTACCAGAACGCTTGCGATGTCTAGAACCTTGACAGTTTCAGACACCGGGTCATCATTGAACGCAACACTGCGCTCAATCCCTCGGACTCCTCGTACCTGCTTTTTGAGTTCCTTAAAGTGTACTTTATCTATATGAAATTTGCTGTATGTCACTGCTCCCATAGTCGCCGATGGTTCTCTGCGCTGCTCATTAGCCCAGGTAGTACAAGCAAAAGGCAACAAGTTTACGCTCATCGCGCTCTCCCTCTACCCCTAGTAGTAATTTGCGATGCAGGGTGGTTCATACAAGGAGAGAAAAAACTTCATCCAGTTGATTAGAT
>JAPJOW010000198.1 GCA_030826005.1 Aliterella sp. RAGGC_92 | reverse complement strand
TAGTAAACCAGCCGACAGTACGAGACAAATTGACTTGCGGAAAAATCTCTTCGCGCCCGTGACTTTCAAGCGTCAGCAACAACGAATTTTCCCCCGTCCACTGAGCAAAAGTTAAAGTTAAAGCCGTCAGCAAAATATCATTAACTTGAGTATGGTAGACGCTAGGAACTTCTTGTAATAAGGCTTGAGTTTCCGTCGAGCTAAGGGTAACGGAAATATTTTGAGCCGAGGCGACGGTATTTTTTTCTAAATTATCGGAGAAATCGACGGGTAATTTAAAGCTAGATTGTTCTACTTGTTGCCAATAGTCAAATTGATTTCGCACTTCTGTAGATTTGGCATACTCGATTAATTGTTCTGCCCATTGCTTGTAAGCGGTAGTTTTTGCAGGTAGCCTAATTGCTTCGCCTTGGCTAAGTTGTTGATAAGCTGTCTGCAAATCTTCTAATAATATGCGCCAAGATACGCCATCAATAACTAAATGATGAATGATAATTAACAGTTTTCCTAGTGTTTCTGTGCCTAAGTCAAAGTAGGCAATCCGCATTAGAGAAGTAGACAAATCAAGACTAGCTTGCAGTTCTGTGGCAGTATCTACAATTATTTGCTCTTGTTCCGCCGCCGAGAGTGACGACAAATCTAAGTGCGTCACTGGCACAATGCCGTTAGGTTCACTACAAAGCTGTTGCCAACCGTCTTGTGTAGCGTGAAAGCGCAGCCGCAGCGCGTCGTGATGATTTAAAAGCTGCCCAATAACTTGTTGTAACCTTTGAATATCTAGATGTTGTTTTACTTCTAGCAATACTGCTTGATTCCAGTGATGAGGCTGGGGTAAGTTCTGAGCAAAAAACCAGTGTTGAATCGGGGTAAGAGGTACTAATCCTGTTACTAGCCCGGTTTCTGACGTAACATTAGCTGTAATTGCGATCGCTGCTAACTGAGCAATGGTTTGATGTTCAAATAAATGCTTGGGTGTAAGCTGCAAACCTGCCTGATTTGCTTTGGCTACTACCTGAATGCTAAGGATAGAATCGCCGCCCAATTCAAAAAAGTTACTATTAATCCCTACTTGCGGCAATCTCAGCACTTCTGCCCAAATATTTGCTAATTGTTGTTCTTGGGGAGTACGCGGCGCAATGTAGGTTGTTGCTGGTTCTACGGTATCTGGTGCAGGTAGCGATTTAAAGTCTATTTTCCCGTTCGGTGTGAGAGGAATAGCATCAAGAAACACAAAGGCTGAAGGTAGCATATATTCGGGTAGCAACTCTAGCCCAAAGCGCCGCAATTCTTTTGCCGTTGGTGCAGGATTAGCAACTATGTAAGCAATTAAACGCTCGTTTTCGCAGATTACCACCACCTGTTTAATTGCTGGGTGCTGGCGCAAGATAGTTTCTACTTCTTCTAGTTCGATGCGGAAACCGTGAATTTTTACTTGGCGATCGCTCCGCCCCAAAAATTCAATGCTACCATCTGGGTGAAACCGGGCTTTATCTCCTGTTTTGTACAACTTGCCCGTATCGCTAAAGGGATTATCGACAAACTTTTGTGCCGTTAATTCAGGACTATTAAGATATCCCCGCCCTAAGTTTGCGCCGCCAATATACAGTTCTCCGGGTACAAATATCGGTACAGGTTGCAAGTATTCGTCTAGGATATAAGCTTGAGTATTGGCAAGAGGGCGACCAATTGGTACGGTTTTAGATTGGTTAATTGGTTTGACTTTATAAGTTAGTACGCCGACAGTAGTTTCTGTAGGGCCATAATGGTTCAAAATTTGGCATTCTGGTTTTAGCTGCTGAACTTTATTAACTAACTCCCAACTAGCAGTTTCGCCGCCGAGGATAAGTAGCTTTGATGGCAAGATATCTTCAGCATTGACAGTTAATAAAGCATCAAGGTGAGAAGGGACAATTTTTAGACAATCAATAGCATGGCGGTGGCGATAGTCAGCTAAAGCGACAGGATTAGTAGCCCTTTGGTGAGAAATAATATGCAGACATCCACCTGTAAGCAAAGCAGCGAAGATAACAGTGTTGCCTAAATCCGCCGCGAAGGTTGAAACCGTCGCAAAACTAGCCCCAGGAGGTAAATTTATTTGTGCTAATACGCCGTGAATATAGTTGCATAGTTGCTGATGTTCGATTGCAACGCCTTTAGGCGTACCCGTAGAACCAGATGTATAGATGATATAGGCTAAATTGTGAGGAGCAATGCTAACAGGAATGCGAAGCCCGTAACCGGGCGCGCTTGCGCTATCGCACTTTTGACTTATTTCCCAGTCATCTAAGCATAGTTGAGTTGTAGAAGCAGGTAAGTTAGCTAATTTTTCCTGAGTCAACAGCACTGCTACTTGGGCATCTTGTAAAATTGAGTTAATGCGATCGCACTTGTTAGTTATTTCTAGAGGCAAATAAGCGCCCCCAGCTTTGAGAATGCCTAACATTCCTACTATCACTAAGTTAGAGCGTTCTAAACAAATCCCAACTACGGTTTCTGGTTTGACTCCTAACTGTTGCAAATGGCAAGCTAATCTATCGGCGCGGTTATTGAGTTCGAGATAAGTTAGTTGTTCGTCTTCATAAATAAGTGCGATCGCATTTGGTGTTAATTTAGCTTGTTCCTCAAATAGCTGGTGAATACATTTGTCTTGAGGATAATTAGCTTGAGTTTGATTGAAATCAATTAAAACTTGCTGTAACTGTTGGGGAGGAAGAATATTTAATTGACTAATTGCCTTTGTGGGGCGATTAACGGCGCTAGTTATTAGAGTTTGAAACTGGGCGGCAAATAGAGCGATGGCTTGCGCCTCGAATAGGTTTTGATTGTAATCAATCCGAATATCTACAGAGTCGCCACGTAGAAAAACCGAAAGCTTGATGTTGAATTTGTCAATCCAAACAAACTGTTTGTCAATCGCAAAACTTATATCATTTAAGCAACGTTCATCTGGTAGTTGTATAAATTCAAATAAAGCCGATAAATTATCAGTTTCTCCCGTAAAGTATTCTTGATATTCATAAGCGCGATCGCTAGTTTCTTTAACTTGTCTTACTAATTCTTCAAATTGCAACTCTGGACTAAAGCGAGTAGAAATTGGTAAAGATTTGGCAATTAATCCGAAAGTAGCTTGTAATTCTTCGTACTCTCTACCGTCAAAAACTTGACCTACTATTATTTCTGACTGGTTTGTAATTCGCCATAGTAGAAGCTGCCAGCAAGCGAGTAAAAAGTTAGAGATATCAAAATCTTTCTTCTGCAACCATTCTTTAACATTATTCGTCAGAGATTTGTCAAGAGTTAATTCACAATAATTAATCTTAAATCTTGCTTGTTTCTCTGTTTGAAAAGGTAGGATTAACGACGATACAGACAAGTTTTGTCGCTGCCAATAATCTTGATGATTCTCTGCTAGTAATTGATTTTGCCATTCGCAAAACTGAGCATACTGTACAGTTTCTTGGTTTAGTTTTGGCACAGTAGAAAAATAGCGATCGCAAATTTCTACAAATAAGTTATTCAATGTCTCACTATCAGCGCACAGTGCAGGCAATGTAATTAGCAAAATATGCTTATCTGTCGAGATTTTAATTAGCGATGCGGATAATAATGGTGCTTGTTCTAGATTAAAACCTAGCTCTCTTTCCTGCTGACAAATTAGCTCAATATCGCTGTTTCCTAAATCCAATTCTTTCCAGAAAATAACACAGTTATCTTCTACTACCATAATTGGCAGCTTCATTCCCGCAATCTGACGAAAAGTAGAGCGGAAAATTTCATGACTTAAGGTAATTTCTTGAATTACAGATTTTAGCTTTTGTGGGTTTAAATGTCCTGTTATAGAAATAACAATTTGAGCAACATAAACATTACTTTCTTTTTGCCACAACCATAGTTGTTTTTGTTGAGGAGAAAGACGAAACCCTTTTAAATCAGTTAGCATTAGTTTTTCCACTATTTAAAAAATTACTCATTTCTCCCATTGCCACAACAATTTTACGCTCTCCTATGTAGGGCAATCTTCCATGAGCGGTTAACATATTATCCAGCATTAAAATGTCGCCTTTTTGCCAAATAAAGCTAGTTTGGGATTGTTGATAAACGCGATTTATTTCTGCAATATCTTCATTTTCAATTGAACTACCATCACCATAATAAACATTACGCGGCAACTTATCCTCAGTAAATAGTGACAATAAAGACGAACGAATTTCTAAGTCTAAATAAGCGATATGATGCAGTTGAATTTGATTAAAAAACACAGATTCGTTAGTTTTGGGATGAATTGCGATCGCCGGACGAATTTGACGAGTTATTAACCCATTTTCTCCATACCATTCAAAATCAATTCCTGCTTGACGGCAGTAATTTTCTACTACGCTTCGCTCGGAAGTACGAAAAAAGTCTTGCCAGCTAACATCTAAATCGTTCGTATAGTTACGGACGTACATTAATTGTTTTTTAGCTAACTTTTCTCGCAGGTGAGGACTGAGAATTTGGTAAGCTTTGCGACAATCTACAATTGGTGTTTCTCCGCCTTGCTGGGCGGGTTGCAAGCAGAAAAACCAAATTTTTAAAGGATAGCAATGTAAATGAGAACTTTCATTGTGAAATAGAATAGCTTTGTCTGCGGGATAAGGAGTAGAACCATAAACTTTATTACCTATTCCAGCGCGGGGTAAATCGCCATATTCGCCAAATAACTGCGGGCAAATAGCTGTAGCAAAGTCTTCAAAACCAGCTACAGAATTAACTGAAAATCCTCTAAATAAAATAGCGCCGTGTACGACTAACTTATCTTCTATAAATTCTCGATTATTTTTAGCCCAATCAACTAAATCGACATCATCATCTACAGGCTGAATAACCAAAGGAAATGTTTGTGCTGGTTGTAAATAAGTCGTTGTAACTAAGTTATTTGCCGATAGATTAATAGCTGTAGGCGCAGCTTTAAATAATTGTTCTCGGTTAAAAGCCTTGCGCTTGTTTTTTTGCATAGCTTGTTGTTTGATTTCATCTGCTGTCAACATTTCTAAAGCATCCATACGAGCATGAGGTTGACGGATAATATTGGTAAGTAAAGTTTCAAAATGACTTGCCATCTTGGCGATCGCATTTTCAGTAAATAGTTCGGTACTATAACGCCAAGTGCTACTAATTCCTTGGGGTGTTTTCGTTAGAAAAATAGCCAACTCAAACCTGGCTGTATCGTTGCGCCAAAACCATTCTTTTAGCTGCACTCCTGGCAAATCTAAAGCAGGCATCGGTGTATTCTGGAGAACAAACAACACCTGAAATAGGGGTGAAGTATTGCTTAAACTGCGTTCTGGTTGCAGCGCCTTGACTAATTCCTCAAAAGGCAAATCTTGATGGGCGTAGGCTGATAGGGTTACTTGACGCACCCTTGCGAGTAATTCGGTAAAACTAGGATTTCCGCTTAAATCTGTCCGCAATACCAACAGATTCATAAAAAAACCAATTAATAATTCCGTCTCTGCATGGCTGCGGTTGGCGATATCTGTACCAATAACTATGTCTTCTTGGTTGGTATAGCGCCACAAAAGCACCTGAAAAGCTGCCAGTAGCGTCATAAATAAACTGACATTCTCTTGCTGGCTAAGTGCTTGAATTGCGTCAGCAAGATTAGCAGGGAGTAAAAAAGATTGACTAGCACCGCGATTAGTTTTGACTTCTGCACGGGGGCGAATTGTGGGAAGTTGTAAAACGGGAAGATTGTTATTTAGTTGTGCTTGCCAATAAGCTAGTTTTTCGGCTAATACCTTGCCTTGCAAGCGGTTTCTCTGCCATACAGCGAAGTCTGCATACTGAACCGCGAGTTTTGGTAAAGGCGAAGGTTGATGGCTGCTAAAGGCGCGATACAGGGCGCTTAATTCGCGAATTAGCACCCCTATAGACCAACCATCCCAAACAATATGATGTACGGTGAGTAATAAAATACTTTCTAAGTCGCCAATTTTGAGCAAAGTTAGCCGAATTAAAGGTAATTTTGTCAAATCAAAAGGCAACTTAGCTTCTTTGTCTGCTAAATCTTGCACCTCCAGTTTTGATAAATTGCTGACATCTATAACAGCTACTTTTACTTTTAAGCTAGGGGAGATGACTTGCGTAGGTTGTCCAGAAGTCGCTATAAACGTAGTACGCAATATTTCATGACGGCGGATAATTTCATTGATACTTTGTTCTAATACGGCTGCATTAAGACAACCAACTAGGTGTAAAGCAACGGGTTCGTTGTAGGTGCTTGTATGCGGCTGGAGTTGTTCTAAAAACCAGAGTCGTTGTTGGGCAAAAGATAGAGGTAGGTTATCTCTCTTTGCTAGGTGAATGGCGCTATCTTGACTTAGTAGTTGAATAATCTCAGCTTTACGTTCCTGCATTTGAGTTAGTAAAGTTGGGGTAAGTTTGCCTTTGGGGGCGCTGTAGCGTAACTTTTCTCCTTCTACCCACAACTGGACATCTAAACTAGCAATTTCCGAGATAAATTGACTGATAGCGCTCATAGTTCTCCCTCCTCGCGATCGCTTATACTTGCCAAAACAGGGGTAAGAGATTTTTGGGTGAAGTGGGCAACAAGTTCGGCTATAGTTGGTGCTGTAAACAGTGCAGCGATAGGGATACTTTGATTTAGTTGTTGTTGAAATTTGTTGATAATAGTTACTCCCGTTAGAGAATCGCCCCCTAAAGCAAAGAAATTATCGTGAATGCCTATTTGACTAATTCCTAGTACCTCTTGCCAGATATCTGCAATATCTCGCTCTAAGCGATCGCGCGGAGGAGCATAATTAGCCTGCAAGTTTGGTCTAGAATGCCCAGAGGAGTGTATTGGCTCTACCTTCGTCCAAGTGTCAATCCTAGTTTGCAGGTTGCGAGTAGATACTATTATTTGCCCATCTTTTCTAGATAAAACGCGCTTAAATACTTCGATGTCATCTTGGGGTGTCATCGTTAGTTCGGGATTAACGTTTAATCCGGGTAAAAATGGTACTCGTCCATCCCAATTAACATTTATCCAAGGTACAGGATTGGTTTGATTGTGTTGGCAAAAAGCATCCAAAAATAAGTTAGCAGCCGAGTAAGCCGCGTGTCCAACTCCGCCAAATACTGACGCTAAGGAAGATATCAGCAAACAAAAATCTAATTGTTTACCCTGTAAAACTTGTTGTAAAACCAAAATGCCGTAAACTTTTGCTTGAAATTCGCGATCGCATTCAACCTGACTAAGTTGTTCTATCCGGCGCATTCGTTCGGTAATGCTAGTTGCAACAGAATGAATAACCCCATCAATCCGCCCAAACCTTGTTTCTGCTAGAGCGATCGCACTTTGCATTTGTTCTAAATTGGCAGTATCGGCACTTAAAGTCATAACTTCCGCCCCCAAAGCTTCCAATTCCAGCAGTTTTTTATATTTGCGATCGCCCGGAGAAGGCGCAGCAGAGCGCCCAACCAAAATTAGTTTTGCCTGGTAGGTTTTTGCTAAAAACTCCGCCAACACTAAGCCCAGGCTACCTAATCCACCGATAATGAGATAAACTCCCTTTTGCTTAATGGGTACTTCGGATGCTGGCAAGGATACGGGGAGAAAGTTTTGTATCCACCGATAACCGCCTCTATAGGCAACTACTTTATCGATAGAAGTGGCGGTAAGTTCTGCAAGTAACTTATCTGTAAGTTTTTCAACTTTATCGGGCGCGGGGAGAGTAATATCAATGCTGCAACAGCAGATATGGGGATATTCTTGAGGGATAACTTTCACAAGTCCAACTAGCGTCGCTTTTTGAGGACAAATACCTTCATCTACCACCGCCTGCATATTGTTGGACACTACTTTTATTTGTAAGGGATTGCAGTTTTGGGCGGTAAGAGCTTGAGTAAGAAACAGCAGGCTATAAAACCCTCTTGCTTGCGCTTGGCTAACTTGGGCAATTGTTAGTTCGCAAATATCTGTAACACTCCACAAATGAGCGATCGCACTGGGTAGCAAATTTTTGGTAGCAAGTTCTTGAATTAAGGCGTTGTAGTCTGCTTTTTGCTTAGGGTTGAGAGTGTAAGAGAAGTCGCCTAGAGAACTAAATTCTGTTCCTACTTTTACGGTAACAATATCGTGTCCTTGCAACTGCAATCTTTGTTTTAAGA
>JAPJOW010000197.1 GCA_030826005.1 Aliterella sp. RAGGC_92 | reverse complement strand
TATCGTTAAACTTAAGAGTTATTTTATTTAATAGAGGGGCGTAGTCCATAATCTGTTCTTAACTTGTTATTAACCAAATTATAAAAATGCTATTAAAACGAGTCAATGAATTAAGCTCTAAAAAGAATAAGTTATTTAAGGAGTGCGGTAATGGAGGCTAGTTTATTTATTTCATCAAAACTCATGATGGCACCGTTTCATCCTTTAATAGATAGTTCAGAATTGTCTATGCCCTTAGTTGCCAACGGGCAAGAAAGCGATAGCGCCAGCGCGCAAGAGTTAGGGCTTCGCATTCCTGGGATAGTTAAACGCTTGATTCCTTTAGACAATAACACTTTCTGGGAATACTGGTGGTGCGTTCCGGGGATGGTGCTATTACCAGAAGATGTGGAATTATTGCGAAAGGACTTTGCGCGCGTTGAGAAGATTTTAACTAAGCTTATTTGGTTATGGGGTGGGCGTTTTATTGGTGCAGAAGCTAGTTGCGAAGTGAATAGTTGGCAGCAAGTATGGGAATTAGTCAGCGAAAATAAATTAAATCCTGAGGTTGTGGATATTGATTTTTTGCCTTTGACTATCAAAGCTAATGAAGTTGAGGGTAATATTGCCGTAGCGCCCGCCCACTGGCATATTGAGTTTTTTCAACTAGAGGCAGTTGCCGGGGGCTACAAGTTGCAAGAACCAAAAAAAGCTTGCGGTTGTCAAATTTGGACGCGATCGCCTTTCATCAAGCAACTAGCGACTGGAGAAGCAACAATTTGCTACGATCTCAATATTTCTCAACCATTGGATATGACAAGTCCGCCTTGGCAATCACTGCTTGGTATTAATTAAGTTAAGCTTTCTAACTATTACTTAAGATATACGCTCAAAGCAGGTTGGTATTAGGCAGTAATTAGTAACAATAGGAAAGCTTAAGGTAGGTAGTAGAGAGGCTAAGTAGCGTGGTAGTCAGCGATTTTAAGACCCAATCAAAAACTTTAGGAGATTGGGCATCTATTGCTATTGATAAACATTTACAAAAAATTGTCAAGCACGAAAAAAATGTCCTAAAAGATAAAAGCCCCGAAGACTTGCATCAAATGCGTGTGGGGATGAGGCGCTTGCGGAGTGCGATCGCCGGGTTCGCCCCAGCTTTAAAATTGCCCAAATCTGCCGCCGAAAAAAAAATTGGTAAACTTGCCCGAATTTTAGGTTCGTTACGCGATTTAGATGTACTAGGTGCGGCTTTGGAACATGATTACAAGCCCAGCTTACCCGCTCAAGAACAAAAGTATTTGGAAACAGCTTTAGCAGATATCCGCAAACAGCGACGTTACGCTTTAGCAGAAGTAAAAAAAACTATAGCAGGCAAGCAATATAAGTTATTAAAAAAATCTTTGCACAAGTGGTTGCAGCAACCTGAATATCAGGCGATTGCCAAAATGCCGATGGAGGAAGTATTGCCAGACTTGTTACTACCAGAAGTCAGTAAGTTGCTGCTACATCCGGGTTGGTTAGTTGGTAGCGATGCCAAGCTAATTGAAATAGAAGCCGTAGAGAAAATACTGGCACAAGAAGGAGATTTACTCCACGACTTGCGAAAAGAAACTAAGCGCATCCGCTATCAAATGGAAGTATTTAGCGAGTTTTACGGCGATGATTATGCAAGTTACTTGGAAGATATCAAAGCTATTCAAGAAATTCTCGGTAAGATTCAAGACAGCCATGTTTTGACAGAGTTTCTTCAGGAAGTATCGGCAGATAGTATTGAGCGCGTTCCGACTTTGACAAGCGAACTTGCAAAGGCAAACTACGATGCTTGGCAGCAGTGGCAAAACTTACAAACTAAATACTTAAGCGTCGATCGCAGAAAAGGCTTACACACTGCCATCCTCGAACCTAAGTTAGATATTGCTAGTCAATAAGTGGGGCATTGCTGAATTTAGATACGATCGTCCTTTGCAGCAGCCCACCCTTTTTATTGTCACCTTGTCTACTCCTCTTTCATTTTTTAGTTCAGCAACGCCAAATTTGACTTTTGGCTAAAAATCCTGCCTAGAACGAGCTAAAAATAAGTTTTGAAAATTAAAGCGCAACTTATCTATAATTTTTCTAATTAGCACTCAACGCTAGAGAGTGCTAAATTGGCTAATGAAGCGCGTGAATAATAAACTATGGCAAAAATTATTGCATTTAACGAAGAATCCCGGCGGAGTCTAGAGCGAGGCGTAAATGCCTTGGCTGACGCTGTTCGCATTACTTTAGGTCCAAAAGGGCGAAACGTGTTGCTAGAAAAGAAATTTGGCACGCCGCAAATTGTCAACGATGGCATCACCGTTGCTAAAGAAATTGAATTAGAAGATCCGTTAGAAAATACGGGTGCAAGGCTAATTCAAGAAGTTGCTTCAAAAACTAAAGATGTGGCGGGCGACGGGACAACAACGGCTACAGTCCTCGCTCAAGCGATGATTAAAGAAGGCTTGAAGAACGTAGCGGCAGGTGCAAACCCTGTGAGCTTGCGTCGGGGAATTGAAAAAACCATCGACAAATTGGTAGAAGCGATCGCCCAAATTGCTAAACCAGTCCAAGGAAGTGCGATCGCACAAGTTGCTACTGTCTCGGCGGGTAATGATGAAGAAGTCGGTAAGATGATTGCCGAAGCAATGGAAAAAGTAACCACCGACGGGGTAATTACTGTTGAAGAATCTAAGTCTTTAACTACAGATTTGGATGTGGTTGAAGGAATGCAAATCGACCGGGGTTATATTTCTCCTTACTTTATTACCGACAACGAGCGGATGGTTGTAGAGTACGAAAATGCCCGGATTTTGATTGCCGATCAGAAAATTAGCAGCATTCAAGACTTAGTTCCGGTACTTGAAAAAGTAGCGCGTTCTGGGCAACCATTGCTAATTATTGCTGAGGACGTTGACGGGGAAGCTTTGGCAACGTTGGTTGTAAATAAGGCGCGGGGTGTATTGAGTGCTTGTGCGATTAAATCTCCCGGATTTGGCGATCGCCGTAAAGCTTTATTACAAGATATTGCGGTGCTAACAGGCGGACAAATGATTTCTGAGGAAGTCGGTTTGACTTTAGATGCCGTAACTTTGGAAATGATGGGCGTTGCGCGCAAACTTACCATTGACAAAGAATCAACTACTATTGTGGCAACAGGCGAATATAGCGCCGAAGTTGAAAAGCGCATCGGTCAAATTCGCAGACAATTAGAAGACACCGATTCGGAGTACGACAGCGAAAAACTCCAAGAGCGGATCGCTAAACTTGCAGGCGGTGTGGCGGTAATTAAAGTTGGTGCAGCAACAGAAACCGAGCTTAAAGACCGTAAATTGCGAATTGAAGACGCGCTCAACGCGACTAAAGCGGCGGTAGAAGAAGGGATTGTCCCCGGTGGTGGTGCAACTTTGATTTATCTCAGCAAGCAAATCGCCGAAATTAAAAATAGCTTGGCTGAAGAAGAAAAAATTGGCGCGGATATTGTCGGGCGCTCTTTGGAAGCTCCTTTGCGTCAGATGGCAGATAATGCGGGTGTGGAAGGCTCGGTAATTGTCGAGAAAGTCCGCGAATCTGACTTAAACATCGGTTACAACGCTGCTACGGGCGTGTTTGAGGACTTAATTGCCGCCGGAATCATCGACCCTGCTAAAGTCGTGCGATCGGCACTGCAAAATGCTGGCTCTATTGCTGGTATGGTAATAACTACCGAAGCCTTGGTTGTTGAACAGCCCGAAAAGAATGCTCCCGCGCCTGATATGGGCGGCATGGGCGGTATGGGCGGCATGGGTGGTATGGGTGGTATGGGTGGTATGGGCGGCATGGGCATGATGTAATTATCCCTCATTACCTAATAAGTTTATTTAGCAGTTTGCCTTTACGGTAGACTGCTTTTTTAGACAAAATATCTAATCTACGGTTCTCCGGTCGGAATTTAGTTGTTTTAAAAAGAAAGTTCTGCTAAAATCTGCCTAAGTAGAAAATAACCAGGCGATATGAGCGTTCAGACTGGACAATTTGAAGATACTTTGGCAGCTTATAATTGGTCAAATACCAAGGTGAGAATGCAAAAACAGCAACGGCGGCTCGAACCTATGTTCTACTACTTTGCTTATGGTTCTTGTATGTGTCCGGTAGATTTAAAGCGAAGTCTCGGTGAAAAAACTCATATCTACGTTGTTGGTGCGGCTACGCTTGTTGGCTACCGACTAGGTTTTTATTGCTATTCTGCTTTTCGTAACTGTGGCGTGTTAGATATTATCAAAGATCCTACAAGTTCGGTAGAAGGGGTACTTTATCAGTTACCGCAACGATTGGGTTACGCTCTAGACGAGCGCGAAGGCGTGCATCAAAATTGGTACAGGCACGAGCAAGTAGATATTGTTTGCAATGGCAAGGTGTACAACAACGCTCGTACTTATGTAGTTGTTGATAAATTAACCGAGGAACTTGCGCCTAATGATTGGTATTTTAACGTCGTGCTGCGCGGTGCGGTAACTTGCGGCTTACCAGAACAGTATTGCTGGAACTTGTTTAATCATATGCACCAATTACAGCAGCGCCATAAAGAGCAACGGCTTAAATCAGCTTAAGTAAAGCATCTTCCGCATCGTCGCGCTAATTAGATCGACGAAGAAAGTTAAACCGATAAAACAAGCTAAAGTCGCCGTTACCCCAGGATAGTCAAAGCTGCTAAGTTGTTCGGTCAGCAAGCGCCCCAAACCTCCCGCCCCCACTAATCCGACAATGACTGTCGCCCGGATGCAGACTTCCCAGCGATACAGGATGTAAGCGATAAATTTAGGCATCGTTTGCGGTAAAACTCCATAAAGAAATACTTGAGAATTACTAGCACCTAATGCTTTAAGGGATTTTAGCTTGCGATCGTCTAAGTTTTCGGTAACTTCCGCCATCAACCGCCCCAAAATGCCTAAGTTATGTATGCCAAGCGCGATCGCTCCTGGTAGTATTCCTGGAAACATCACAAATAAAAATATTAACGCCCAGATGGGTGCGGGAATAGCGCGAGTAAATAGCAAAAAAAACCGCGATAAAACTAATACAACTATTCCCCACCAACGATTTCCAGCGTCAGAAATTCCCCCCGGTAAAACAAAGTTATAGGCGGCAAAAAATGATAAAATTATCCCCCCACACCCCGCAAAGGCGATCGCTAGGATCGACATTGCCAATGTTTGACTGCAAAGCGTCAAAATTTCCTCCAGTTGGCTGTAGTCGGGGGGAAATGCTGCTTGTAAAATACCAACTAATAATTGCCCGGTGCGCGGTGTCCATAGTTTACTAAAATCGGCATCCACGTACCAAAACGAAAATGCGATCGCCGTAAGCGTTAGTAATGTCGCCCATTTAGATAGGCTTTGGTTACCCAAATATTTTTTTGCTCTCTTAACTTGCCAATTTTGGGCGAAACTGGATTTATCGCTTTCTAATTTTGCCCGCTTATCGAGGGTTTTTAACACATTCAAATCTAGCCGACTAGGTGCGCCAAGCTGACGGCGTACTACGGCGCTGGTAAAGTCTGTAACCCCACTCAGCAGCACCAAAGCAATTAATAAAGTCCACATTTCCTCGTAGCGCAAAGATTGGAGGCTAAGGAAAATTTGATAACCTAACCCCCCTGCGCCAATAATTCCTAAAACCGCCGCCGCCCGAATCGAACACTCAAACCGATAAAAGGCGTAGGATACTAAGTTAGTCTGAGCTTGAGGAATTAAACTGTACGCAAAAGCGTTAAGCGGCGAAACTCCACTACTAAGCAACGCCCGCAATGACTGACGCGGTGTTTCGTCCAATATTTCTGAAAATACCTTTGCTGTAATTGCGCCAAAGGGAATGGCGATCGCGAGTACCGCTACTAGAGGATCTAATCCAAATATATTGACAAAAAATAATCCCCAAATTAATTCGTGAATTGCTCTAGGAATTGCTAACCCCGCCCTTACTACTACCCAAGGTAGCCCCGACACTCCCAAAGCTTCCCACCATACCTTTGAGCAAAAAATTCCTCCGATTATGGCGATCGCTAAACTTAGCACTGTACCGCACACTGCGTAAGCAAAGGTTTTTAGCGTTGCTTCTCCTGTTAATAGTAAAAACTCAGGACTTAAATTCGGATGAATTGCTGCAACCAAAAACTGTTTTACTAAGTTCCCACCGCTAAAATTTACAACTTCTCCCTGAAATACCCCTGCCGAATACAGCGCCCAAATAACTGCTAGTACGCCTAAAGTAAAAACTTTCCCCAACTTTTTACTCCTAAAGGGTTAATTTTCACTTTCGATACAACTCATCCACCATCTGGGAAGCTACTAATTTAGCCGGACAATCAAACAAAATTTGTCCTGCTTTTAATCCTACAATCCGCCCGTAATAATTGCGGGCAAATTCCCATTCGTGCAAACTTGTAACTAGCGTTTTATCTAGCTGGGCATTCAACTGACACAGTAATTGGATAATTTCGCGGCTGCGTTCGGGATCTAAACTTGCAATTGGTTCGTCTGCTAAAATTGCTGCCGGATCTTGCACTAATACTCGCGCGATCGCTACTCTTTGCTGCTGTCCCCCCGAAAGCCGTCCGCACCTTTCGTATAATTTTTCGCTAATCCCTACTTGGGTTAAAGCGCGAATTGCTGTTGTTACTTCTAAGGGATACAGCAGCGAAATAGCTGCTTGCCAAAACGACCAGCGCCCTAAATGCCCCGCATTTACATTATGGATTACCTGCAAGTTATCTATTAAATGAAATTGTTGGTAAATAGTCCCTATTTGTTTTTGTATTTGCCGCACCGACGCAGGTTTTAAAAGCGCTAAATTTTTTCCTAATACCCACACTTCCCCATTAGTAGGATTAATTGTGCCATTAAGTAAGTTTATTAACGTACTTTTACCCGCACCGCTAGAACCAACTAAAGCGACGCTTTCCCCTGGATAAATTTTTAGATTGATATTTTTTAGCGCCGAAAACTTACCAAATTGTTTAGTAACGGTTTTTAGTTCAAAAATGGGAGTTTGGCTAGAGTTTATCGACTTATTAGCAGCGATATTATTAATTTTTTTTATCATCTGCTTGGTCTATCAATTTCCGCGCAGAGGACAATGTCCTCTGCGCTCTAACTAACTACTTTCAACAAGCATTTAGATAGACAAATACAATTACTATAGTATGACATTACAAGTCAAAACACAATAGGTTTGTCAAAATATTTTGAGTATTTTTGTTAAGAAAAACGCCAGTATTAAAGGTTGACAAAAAGGTTATTTTATCTTACCAATTTGTCTACCTACTTGTTCTATTTGGGCGTAGTTAGAGTTATTAGTAGCAACA
This sequence comes from Aliterella sp. RAGGC_92, assembly GCA_030826005.1. Taxonomy (GTDB): domain Bacteria; phylum Cyanobacteriota; class Cyanobacteriia; order Cyanobacteriales; family Chroococcidiopsidaceae; genus Aliterella. The sequence goes on along the minus strand of JAPJOW010000197.1, from coordinate 901 downwards.
AACTTATTTGCGTCTAATAAGTTGAGAATTTCTTGATGTTGGGGAATATTAGGATCTAGTTTTAGCAAAGCATTTTGGACTTTAGTTACAAAGTCTGCGCCGTAGCGCTGCTTGACTTGGGGGTTAATTAGCCAGTGGTAATCGTAGTAAGGAGGCGAAGTCCAAATGACGGATACTTTACTTAAATCGACTTCTTTAGCTGCTACGCGCTTTAACCATATTTTTTCATTTACCGCGCCCACATCGTAACTACCAGCTTCTACAAGTTTAATAGTTTTATCGTGATCGCCAGAAAAACCAGCTTCGCCTTTAAAATCTGTAATTTTAACTCCAGCTTGTTGTAAAAAGTATTGTGGCATCAAGCGCCCAGACGTTGAAGACTCGCTACCAAAAGTAAAAGTCCGCCCTTTTAATTGTTGAAAATCGCCAAGATTATTAATTGGCTTTAAACCAGTGCTTTTATTCGTAATAAGTACGCTGTGGAATTTAGCATCTATATCGCGCTGGGCGATCGCTTGCGCGCCTTGTACTTGCAACCGTGCTTGGACTCCTGTTAAACCCCCAAACCAGACTAAGTCTAGGTCTCCTACTTTAAAAGCGGTGACTGCGGCGGTGTAGTCAGTTACAGGTTTATAGATAACTTTTACACCTAATTCTTGTTCTAAATAAGCAGCTAATTTGCTATATTGACGCTGTAGTTTTTCGGGATTTTGATCGGGAATTGCACCAGTAACTAGAGGTTTTATTTCCGGCACTTTGACAGACTGCGAGGCGTTGGGAGCGCAACTAGCTAAAAGCAGTGATATTAATAAAAAAATTCCATTTTTAATTATTTTCATTAGCTTTAATAAGTAGGTAACTGGCAATTTTAAATTTTACTATCTTTAGAGGACTATAGAAC
>JAPJOW010000002.1:28395-43882 GCA_030826005.1 Aliterella sp. RAGGC_92 | reverse complement strand
AAGTCTTTGACTAAAAAGTTTAGGGGTTTTTGATTGCGAATTTTATGCTTTAGTCCGCGCATTTCTACGCGCATCAATACTTGCTCTAAACAATCTCTATCAAAACACACATGACGTTGCTGATTTTTTTTGCCTAAGTTAGCACCAGAAATTACGTGCAGTTGGTTATTTTTTTTCAACTGATACCACAAGCCATCAGGGGCATTGAGATTTCTACTATTAGACATTCCAGGACTTGCAGACATATATAAGGGGTCAATGCCTGCGGTTACTCCCAAAGATTGCTCGTAGTTATAGTAGTAATGCAGAGGTATGTCCGCCACTGGCAAGTCTAGCAGCCCTTCGTAAAACTGCCTAGCTATTTCCATATCTGACACCATAATCGTATGGACTTTGGGAGCGCTAGTCAGAAACATCCACATTGCTCCAGCATAGGCTACAAGGAGCATCACCATAATGCCTTGGGTGGAAAGCAGACTATCGAGGGGTAAGGAAAAAAACGCGCCTAGAGTAGAGGAAAATTGAACTAATACCATAGTAGCTACTAAAACCATGAATAATACAATATAAAAAGTTAGTTAGTAATTTTAGTGTATCAAAACTATTAATATTCTTCTCTAGCACGTTTTGATACAAAAATCGCCTTATGGTTACTAAAAATATCCACAGGCGATCGCATTTTTTTAACTACAACAATAATTCTAATTAGTAAATCAATAGCGATCCACCTTCTCTAACTCTTACCGCCCGTCGGTCTTGGTCGAGATTCAATGCTTCATCTAGTCTTAGTTCTAGTATTCCTGGGGCGGCGGGTCTGGGGGTAATTTTGACTAATCCGCCATCTTCGCGTAGAACTGTTACCGTAACTGGCATTGCCAAGTCTTGTAAAAGAAAGTTGGTATTTCCTGTTAATTGACGTTGGTTGGTATGACCTACTAATTCGTAAGTAACTTCTGTATTAGTAAGGTTCATTAGCCTCACATTAAATTGTCCGCCGATGGCTTTTACTAGCGCTACTCTGTTTTCTTGGGCTTCTGACCAAGGCTTTACTTCTGCTTCGCTAGGTGTGGGTGTTTGGGCTTGTTTTATTAAGCGTAAAGTCTCTTTTTGCTTTAGTTGCGAATGGTTATAGGGAGCTTCAGAGAAAATACTTGGATTGGGGTTGAGGATAGAAGTTAGTTTTGTAGAGTTTTGAAGAAGCAAGCGATCGCTTACGGCTGGATTTGCAATTACTTTTTCAGTAGCGATCGCGACTAACGAGCCAATTAATACCGTGCAAGCAATACTAATTACTTTTACCTTAACCATTACTTTTTCCTCGTATTTATGACTGCAATATTAATAGCTAAGAAATACCTTTAGAAGCATTTATACTCAAAACAATTAGCTTTCGTCAATCTCATTTTTTGTATAAATGCTTCTTTTTAGTTACGCTTCATCCCACAATTGACGAATTTCATCAGGTAAAAAGCTGGCAACTTCTTTAATTCGGTCTTCTGACAACTCATCTTTTGTTGCCCAAAATACTGCTTTTACTGCTGTTTCTGCTCCTACTGCTCTGGGCAAACCTGCTTCTTGGTTAACCCGAAATAAGAAAGTACCTGATTTAATTTTAAGCGGCGGTCTGACTCTACTTAAAAACCGAGTAATCGGGTTAGTATCTTGCCACAAATCAGCAATTTCATTTTGCAATGCTTTATCTTCTGTGGGTTCGATAGGTTCGTGGAGTTCTTCGGCAACCCGGTCAGAAGCTTCTCTTGTCATCATGTCTCGCATTGTCCGAAACACAACTTCTGTGATATCTCTCGCATCAAAAATATCTTCTAAATTTGCCCGGATAGCGACTTTTTCCAAAAAGGGCATATCTTCGGTTGCAATTGGTACAGAAGGGCCTTCATTGAGAGCTTCTGGCGGGTTTTCCTCCATTCTCTCTAAAATTTTGCGTCCTTTTTCTGTGAGTTCTGCTGCTTTAAAAGTAATTAAATGAGGTAAAGGGCCATCAGGCGCACCAAAAGAATTAGCAATTCTTAAGTCAAATTCTTTAGCATCCACAGCATCAGGAACATCTTCTTGGTTAGCGTAGGCATTACCCGTAAATTCAGCTTTAATAAATTGCTTTTGATTCAGGTAATCCAAATGCCCCAAGAGTTCAGTTTGAGTTAAGCTTCGACCAACAAAATCTTCAGCATCAAAGCTAAGTTCGTGCATCTTTTGCCCGCTTTCGTTAATCTTTTTTAAAATGATGTAAGCAACATCTTCTCTTAATGGAATTGGCATTAGATTCTCCTAATTCTTTCTCAAATGTCTGCGGCGAACGTTGTATTGTTAATCGCTCTAAGAGTTTTTGCAAGTATTATTAGCGTTACTTTTAGCTCTTGGATAACTATTTAAAGGTCGATTAATTAACGCTCCTATGACCGCCGAATTATAAAGTATTAGAAAAGACTACTCGCTTGCATCTGTCACAGGAAGCATTTGCGATAAGTATAAGTTTGTTAAATTAAAGGGAGAAATATGTTTATTTTTATCCTATAAGTTAGGCGTTGAGCTTAGAAGGTTCTACAAGTACAGGTAAATTAACAGTAAAAGTAGTACCTTGCTGGATAACACTTGTGGCATGAATTTGACCGTGATGATTGAGAACAATGGCAGAAGCGATCGCTAAACCCAAGCCCGAACCGCTATGATTAGTATGAGTACGGGCTGGATCTACGCGATAAAAGCGGTCGAATAGTCGCGGTAAATCAGTTTGAGCAATACCCATACCTGTATCAACTATCTTGACTTGCAGCGTCCCTGGGAGAGTGTGCAAAGAGGGTAGTTCGCTTAAGGTTGCAGTTCTTTGTAATTCTACTTGGACGCGATCGCCCGCCGAACTATAATTTAAAGCATTTTCAATTAAGTTTGTAAATAAGCGTCCCAATTGATTCCAGTCCCCAAAAAGTGTAAACCAGCTATCTAGTTGTTCGGCGGTTGTTTCAGTTTGGATTGGTTCTATTATTTCGAGAGCTAGAGCAATATTTTTTTCTTTTGCTAGTAACTGTTGTTCCTCGACAACTTCCATGAGGAGAGCATCTAGAGGACAATTAGCAAGTTGAGGTTGAATAATGCCACTATCTTGCCTAGCTAAAAATAGCAAATCGTCAACCAATCGCCCTAAACGTTTAGTCAATCGCTCTAAAACCTTTAAGTTTTGGCGATATTGTAAAGCCGCAGCATTAGGTAAATTTAACTCTGGTTCGGCAAGGGCAACTTGAATGTTAGTTTGAATTAAAGTAATCGGGCTTCTTAGCTCGTGAGAAGCATCGGCGGTAAACTGTTTGAGTTGTTGGTAAGACAATAGCACGGGTTTCATGGCTTTGCCGGAAAGAAACCAACCGCAAAGAGCAACAGAAAATACCATCAATCCCGTACCAAGTCCAAGATCGATTGCAAGCTGCTGCACTGGTTTTGTAACTTCAAACCAAGGATGACTAACGCGCAAGTAGCCCAAGACTTGCCTGCCAACTTGCACTCTTTGCGTAACTTGCCGTAGTAGTATGGCATGGCTGGAATTGTTAGTGCGATCGCCATCTTTATCTAAAATTTGCACCGTTTCACCAGTACGATTGAAATGAATGGGAATATTTAAGGGCGCTGAGAAAGTAGACCATAAAAGCTCCCCGGTAGAATTAAACCATTCCAAATCAATGCGATCGTCTTCTACAGTATCGGCATTGTCTCTAAAACTTGCTTCTACATTAATGTGTAACTTTTTTCCCGCATCAAGGGGATCTGGCTCGACTACTAAACTGCGTTCGACTACTTCCACAACATGAAGTAAAGTATCGTCTACTCGCTCAATCAAAGTATTACGGACATAAAAATATACTCCGATCGCAAATACCAATAGCAACACCGCAGTTACGGTAGTGTACCAAATAGCCAAACGACGACGAGTTGCGTGAAACATATTGAGCCGGAGTTTTTACAAAATTACACATTGAGCTAAAATTAGCTTAGGTTAACCGATTGATAACTGTGTAATTTTAAGGTTAGCGATAAATTAATTATGGTTGAAGCACCTCAGCAATTTTCTGTACTGGGGCTACCGATTCATTTGATGGATGATTATGTCGGCTGGCTTACTTCGCGTCTCCAAGCAGGAATTGGCACTCATGTAGTGACGCTAAATGCAGAAATGACTATGCTCTGCGAAACTGATGAAAAGTTAAGAGAGATTGTTCGCCAAGCCGACTTGACAATTCCCGATGGTTCGGGAATTGTTTTTTATCTGCGACTGCATGGTAAAAAAATTCGCCGCATTCCTGGCATTGAGTTAGCAGAAGCGTTGCTACAAAAAGCAGGGCAAAAAGAGCGAGTTTTCTTTTACGGTGGCGCACCTGGAGTTGCAGAAGCCGCAGCCGAGGCAATTAAGCAAAAATATCCTGAAGTTAACATCATCGGTACTCAACACGGTTTTATTAAGGGTGCAGAAATAGAAACGTTGCAAGAGAATTTAAAACAACTCCAGGCGCAGATAATTTTGGTAGGACTAGGAGTACCGCGTCAAGAATTATGGATTGCGGAAAATCGCTCTCTTTGTCCTCAAGCTACTTGGATTGGGGTAGGTGGCAGTTTAGATGTATGGTCTGGTATTAAGTCTAGAGCGCCAGCAATTTTAGCAAACAACCATCTGGAATGGCTTTACAGGTTGTATCAAGAGCCTTGGCGCTGGCGGCGAATGCTTGCCTTGCCCTCATTTGCCCGTAAAGCGATCGCGTATAGGTTTACTCAATCTAATTCTTTGCAAGCACCACTACCTGTAAACGAAGCGCCACCAAAATAAAATAGGGTGTTGCTGAATTGCAGGATGAGAGAGGAGACGAGGAGACAAGGAGACTAGGGGTGCAAAAACTAAATTCGGCAATGCTTAAAACAGATGGGCAAGTTTGTTAATCATTTCTTTTTAAAATAAGCTTCCATTACTTGCAATACCATCGGAGCGCAAATTTTTCCGCCGCCGCCTCCAGAATGTTCGGCAAAGGCGACAACGACAATTTCTGGTTTACTGCTAGGTGCGTAGCCGCCAAACCAAGTATGAGATTTATGACCAAAGGCTTCCGCCGTTCCACTTTTACCCGAAGCGGGGGGAATAGTTGGAGCATTTAAAGCTTTTCCCGTTCCACCATCGACTACTTGACGCAATCCTTGACGCAGTACGCGCACGGTGTCTGGTTTGAGGTTTAAAGATTTGCGCCAAGTTTTGGCTTTTTCATTGTTTTTGAGTAAATGCGGTTGGACGAGGTAGCCGCCGTTAGCTGGGACGGCAAACATCATCGCTGTTTGTAGGGGCGATACTTGCAAAAACCCTTGCCCAATGGACATATTAACCGTGTCTCCTACACTCCAAGGTATGTTGAGATTTGCTTGCTTCCATTTGTCATCTGCAACCAATCCCCGCGCTTCTTCGGAGGCTAATTCTATGCCAGTTTTTTTGCCAAAACCATAACGGCGCGTCCAGTCAATTAAGGTAGGGCCGCCAATTCCTCTCCCAATTTGATAAAAAAATGTGTCGCTACTCCAAGCAAGTGCGCCCGCAAATCCCAAAGGCCCAAATCCGGCGCGATTCCAGTCACAAAACGTAGTACCGCCGATATTCATGCAAGCATAAGTTGGGAGTACGGTATTGGGGGCGAATTTACCCGATTCAATTGCGGCGGTGGTTGTAATAATTTTAAAAGTACTCGCGGGGGGAAAGCCGCGCAAAGCGCGGTTAACAAAGGGATGGTCTTTGCTTTGCAAACTTTTCCACTCTTGGGGGGCGATGCGTTTAGTAAATATATTCGGATTGAAGGCTGGACGGCTAACCATTGCCAAAACTGCGCCATTACGAGGATCTAGGGCAACAATTGCCCCTTGGCGATCGCCTAATGCTTTTTCTGCGGCTTTTTGAATGTTTAAATCTATAGTTAAATAAACGTTTTGTCCGGTTTTAGCTTGTTTTGCACCTAATAATTTAATTATTCTGCCTTTTCCATCGACTTCTACTTGCTGTCCTCCCCATTCTCCTCTTAACTGCTGTTCAAAGGCGGCTTCTACGCCCATTTGTCCGACTACATCACCCAAACGGTAGCCTTGAGAGCGTTTTTTGACTAATTCGCGATCGCTCATTTCTCCGGTGTAGCCGAGAATGTGGGAAGCTAATTCGCCGTTGGGGTACTCGCGCACGGCTTCTATATACACTTCTACATCTTTTAACTGCTTTTGATACTCCGCTAAGGCGGTAATTTGAGCCGGAGTTAGATCCCGCGCTACTCGCACTAAGGTTGAGGAGTTGTAACCAGTTTTTTCTAGGCGTTTTTGAATTTCTGCTTCTGGAGTATGGAGTATTTGAGCAAGTCTTGCTTTTGTTGTCGCCCATTCTACGTTTTTGGGGGCCATAGGCCATACATACACCGCATGGGAAAGGCGACTACTAGCGAGGATTTTCCCATTGCGATCGAATATATTACCGCGTTCTGGTTGTTTGGGAATAATGCGAATGCGGTTGCTGTCTGCTTGTTGGCGATATTCGCTACCCCGAACAATTTGCAAGTAAGCCAAACGGCTACCAATTCCGCCAAACATGAACACGCTAATGCCCAGCATGATAAACAACGACTGATAGTTTTTACCGACATTGCGAGCGGTATTATTCTTTTTGATAGTCGCAAACCGCAAAGAGGACATACACTAGCCCTTATTCTCTATAAAAATACAAGTATAGATAAAACTTCTTCTATTGAATCCTATAAATACTTTGGTTGTTCCGGTTAGCCAGTCATATTAGTTACTTACAAGCACCGTTAGAGCGATCGCATAATCACAAATAAAACTACATGGCAAAATTACCAGAAGCTACGGTAAAAATCATTTTTGATTTGCAAAGGCAATTATTAGAGCGTATTGATGAAGCCACCGCAACAGAAGTAGTTATATTTGAGCAGTTCGGTGAAAATGAAGCAACAATAGCCGAACTCGAACAACTCCAAAAAGTTAGAGAGAGGGCGACATCTTCTTACTCCCGACTCTATACTTTACTTTTAAGAGTATATGAGTCCCAACCTTTAGCTACTTCTGCTATCTTAAAATTGTTAGAAACGTCAATTGAACAAGCAGAAGCTACCAATGCGGCGGCTCAAGCCAGCGTCCAAGATACAAAAAGAAATTGGAATTTGTTATGAACCAACCAAGAATTCCCGATCCAGAAACAAGAAGACGCTCTATTGAGAGGATGCAGGAAGTCTGCCGTCAGTTTGATGCTCTCAATTTAATTTTAGATGAAGCGATCGCTTTAGCTGAAGCAGACATTCGTAATAGTCCTTTAAATGCTTACCGCTTGAGAAAAGCAAAACAAGGTTTTGCACTAGAAAATAGCAAAAAAGTAGATAGCTAAATCGATTGTGTGAGTAGTTGGGTGGGCGTACCCTTGCTATTTTTACCTGAAGGAGTCTTGCTACACATAGTTAGGTATGATTGGTGTTTTGGGTCACAATCATACCCAAAATCCAAGTTGACCTTAAATTGTTTCAAGTTATTGTTAAACAGATACAATCTGTCGTCTAAAAATAAAACGCCTAAATCTCAGTTTCAGCAGGGGTTTTAGTAACGGAGAGGGTGGGATTCGAACCCACGTTAAGTTGCCCTAAACAGCATTTCCAGTGCTGCGCCTTCAACCACTCGGCCACCTCTCCAGATGTCGCGATCTCCAATTGTACACGCAATGAGACGTTAAATTAAATAAAGCCGAAAATATTTCTATTAATTATGACTCGTTACTTTACAGTTAAGATCCGCGATCGCATTTCCAACGAAGTTCACACCCTCCAAGTACCGGAAACTAGCTATATTTTGCAAAACGCCGAAAATCAAGGGGTAAAATTGCCTTACTTGTGTCGTAATGGCGCTTGTACCGCTTGCGCCGTGCGGGTAATATCGGGGGAAATCTATCAGCCGGAAGCGATGGGACTATCCCATGAATTACGCAAACAAGGCTATGCTCTATTGTGTGTAAGTTACGCCCGTTCTGACTTAGAAGTAGAAACCCAAGACGAAGATGAAGTATACGAATTACAGTTTGGGCAATACTTCGGTAGAGGTAAAGTGAAAATAGGTTTGCCTTTAGATGAGGAGTAAAAACATTGTTTGTCTTTTTTTACTGCTAACTGGGTGTCAAAGCACTACCCAACCCCAAGGTTTGAAAGTTCAAGTAAAACGGGTAATTAGCGGACAAACAATAGAAGTAGTTAGTCATCAGCAAACAATGCAAGTAAGGTTAATTGGCATTGACGCGCCGGATTTGCAACAACAGCCACACGGAAAAGCTTCCTTAGCTTCCTTAACTCAAATAGTCGCAAGTAAAGAAGTAGTCCTAGAATTTGACGAACAAAAACAAGATGAATACGGGCGATATTTAGCTTACGTGTGGAGCGACTTGTTAGTAAATGAATATTTGGTACAACAAGGAGTAGTAATTGTAAGTGCGAAGCCGCCAAATCATAAATACGATACGCGGTTAGCTCGCGCTCAAGAATGGGCTAGACTTCAAGAGCAGGGAATCTGGAATCCCAAGCAACCGTTGACTATGACTCCCGCCGAATTTCGCGCTCAGTATCGTTAAATATGACTTCATCTCTACAATTATCAATCTTTTTAGAAATCGCCACCGAAGCCGCTCTAGCTGCGGGTGAAGTCTTACTTGGTTATTTAGGTAATATCGGTACGGCTACTCAAAAAGGTCGTCCAGGGGACTTAGTAACAGTAGCGGATAAAGCTTCTGAAGCTGTGGTACTAGAAATTTTACAGCGACACTTTCCCGACCACTCCATTCTTGCGGAGGAATCGGGCAAACTAGGATTGCCAGAAAGTCAATATTTATGGGCAATAGATCCGCTTGATGGAACAACAAATTACGCTCACCAATATCCCTTTTTTGCGGTTTCTATTGGACTACTAATTGCTGGAGTCCCAGAAGTTGGGGTTATTTTCGATCCTTTTCATCAAGAATTATTCCGCGCGGCTAGGGGACTTGGAGCGACAAAAAATCGCCGCCCAATTCATGTTTCAGCTACAACTCAATTAAGTGAAAGCCTTTTGGTGTCAGGATTTGCTTACGATCGCCACGAAACGAAAGATAATAACTACGCTGAATTTTGTCACCTCACCCATCTCACCCAAGGCGTGCGCCGCAGTGGTTCGGCGGCGTTGGATTTGGCGCACGTTGCTTGCGGGCGTTTGGATGGCTACTGGGAGCGGGGAATTGCCCCTTGGGATATTAGCGCTGGAGTAATATTATTACAAGAAGCTGGCGGCAAAGTTACAGCTTATGATGAGAAACCGTTGAGCATTGAGTCTGGGCGAATTTTGGCAACCAACGGCTTAATTCACCATAGTTTGAGCCAGGAACTAATAAAAGTGCCTGTGTCTACATAGAAGCAATATAATTGCTAAATAGCAAGGAATAGATGTTACCCGTTTTGACTTAGCTAAAAGGGGAATATAGCACCCGTAAATAAACTTTTATGGCAGGCAAGCGAACAGCGTTTTATGTCTTTACCTATTAATATTGGGTTATTCAAATTTGATTTTACAGATTGCCATGCAGTCTTAGGCGTACCTATTAATGCAGACTTTAAGGAAATTCGCCAGCGATACTTAAAAATTGCCCGCTTTTTACACCCCGATAGTACCGCCGCTAAAGGAGAGGTAGAAAAACAAAAAGCTAACGATTTATTTTCTAAAATTGTTAATCCAGCTTACGAAAAATTTACCACCGAGCGATCGCGCGCCGAATACACCGTACTGCTAAAAGATATTAGCAAACGCGCAAAACAAGAACAAAACCCCTCATTGCAGCATGAAGCCGCCCAAGAATTAGCTAAAACAAACAATATAGAACATATTTATAAAACTGCGATCGCTAAACTTGCTCTCAATCAATATGAAGACTTAGATCGAGTCACGCAAGTTATTGCTCAAATTAGCGAACTAAATTTAGTTTATTTAATCCGTCAAGGAGACAGAGTATTTAGCTCTACATCGCACCCATTTCCCAGTAGTATTCAAAAATCACCCCAAGAAAGCCCAAAAACTGCGCCCAAGCCCGAAACGCCAGCCCCAGAAACCCTATTCGATCAGTATTTGCGCCGCGCGCAAAAATTGATGGAAAAAAATAACTTTCCTCAAGCCAGAGTAGAATTGCAAGATGCTTTAAAATTAGAACCTAATAATGCTATTGCTCATAGCTTAATGGGCATAGTTTATTTAAAACAAAATCAACTAACAATGGCTAAGGTTCACATCAATAAAGCGTTGCAATTAGAACCAAACGAACCAATGGCATTAAGAAGCAAGCAAGTATTAGCAGAAGCTGTACCAAAAATAGAAGGACAAACAACTCCACCGAGAACAACCGATAGTTCGGATAAGCCAAAAGGTGGTGGTTTATTTGGTGGTTTGTTTGGTGGGAAGAAAAATAAATGATTTATCAACCCCCCACTGGCGCAAGAGACTTGTTACCGCTAGATGTTGCTCAAAAACACTGGATTGAGGAGCGCTTGCAGCAAGTATTTCAACGCTACGGCTATCACCAAATTATTACGTCAACTTTAGAGCGATTAGATACCCTCATGGCGGGGGGCGCAATCGAGCGGCGCTCGGTGATTTCGCTGCAAGGAGCGGAGGAAGAAGAATTAGGCTTGCGCCCCGAACTTACAGCCTCAATTGCTAGAGCCGCCGTAACGCGCATGGCGGGGGTAACTCATCCCCAAAGGTTGTATTACATAGCCAACGTATTTCGCCGCACGCAGGGAAGTTCCTATAACCGCCAGCAAGAGTTTTATCAAGCTGGGGTAGAGTTGTTAGGCGGTGGCGGTGGATTTGCCGATGCAGAAATACTGTTATTAGTAGCGGAGTGCTTGCAGGAACTAGGATTAGCGAGTGGTTGGCGGTTGATTTTGGGAGAAGCGGGAATTGCGCGGAGTTTGCTATCGCCTTTTCCGCCTCAATTGCAAGCTACCGTAAGAAAAGCGATCGCATCTTTAGACAGGGTAACCTTAGAAAACTTACCATTAAGCGACGATTTGCGATCGCGGGCTTTATTATTATTAGACTTGCGCGGTCATCCCGCCGATGTTTTGCAGCGCGTTTCTAGTTTGGACTTGGACGAAGCGCAAATTGAGGCAGTTCATCACCTTAAATCGTTAATAGCTTTGCTAGATGAATGTTATCCGGTGGCTAACAGTCATTTTCCCTTAATTTTAGACTTAAGTTTGGTGCAGACTTTGGACTATTACACGGGAATAGTTTTTGAAGTAGTCAGCGACAATAGCCAAAGTATATTAGGGCAGGGAGGACGCTACGATCGCTTATTAGGGCTGTATCATCCCCAAGGCGAGTCATCGCCAGGAATTGGCTTTGCGCTCAATATCGAGCAATTGCAGCAAGTTTTACTTAGTAGCAATCAGTTACCCAAGTTTACCCCCGCAAGTCATTGGTTAGTAGTACCAGAAAACCAAAATGCTTACGCGGCGGCTTTTGCTTATGCTCAAAAATTGAGATCCTCAAATCATAAAGTGCAAGTAGAAATGGAATTAGAGGGGAGAGATAGCGACACTATCCGCGAATACGCCCGCAATCGGCGGATTGGACAAATTGCTTGGATTAAAACTGAGGGGATGCCAAAGATTGAATCATTAAATGCGCGATCGCACATTTCTTGTTAGCTACAAAAACAATAACCTTGCCAAGCTAAACAAAGCAGCACTTAAGGCGGCGCTAATGGGGATGGTAACTATCCAAGCCAAAGCAATATTTTTGATTGTGGATAATTGGATTGATTTATAGTTTTGTACTAAGCCAATTCCCACAACGCCGCCAACTAAAGCATGAGAAGTAGAAACGGGTAAACCCAAGCGAGAAGCAAGTAAAATTGTTGTTGCTGTTGCTAATTCCGCACAAAAACCGCCACTAGGCTGCAAGGAAATAATACTTTCGCCAATAGTTGCAATGACTTTTTTACCCCAAACGGCTAACCCCGCAACAATCCCCGCGCCACCAAGTACCAAAATCCATAAAGGTATATCTAATACACCTTGGGGAACGCTACCAGTAGTATTAATATGAGCAATTACGGCTAGAGGTGCGATCGCATTTCCCACATCATTTGAACCATGAGCAAAGGCAACAAAGCAAGCACTTAATAGCTGAAACTTGGCTAATACCTGCTCTACAGGCGCAGCAACGTTAAGATTGGCTTTACTCAGTTGTCGCCAGGAATTTAACGTAATACCTGTAGCTGCGACTACTCCTATAACCAAAGGTACATCGTGACTGGGAAGCGGTAAATTAGCAATTAAAGGCGTGTTAGTAATTGGTGGTAAGACAATTACCCCAAAGATACTGACTAAAGCGACACTCAACCAAGGAATCCACTCGTCAAGTTGTTTTAACTGATTTGGCTCGTCTAAAATCCAGCGTTTAATGGCACTATAAAACACCGCAGCAACCGTAGCACTTAAGAGTGGTGTAATTATCCAGCCTAGAGTAATTAAACCAATAGAAGACCAAGCGATCGCATTTATTCCCACCGCGCAAGCACTAAAACCCGCGATCGCACCTACCACCGCGTGAGATGATGCTACAGGTAAGCCACGACTGGTAGCAATTTGCAGCCACGCGCCACAAGTAATTAAAACTGAAGCCATCCCAATTAACAATACCTGCGGTGCATCCGCAAATAAAGCGGGGTTGACAATTTCAGTTGCTAAAGTTTGCGATACTTGTTGCCCAAATAATACCGCTCCAGTAAATTCTAAAACTCCAGCAATTACCAAAGCTTGACGCAGAGTTACAGCTTTAGAACCTACCGATGTTCCCATTGAATTTGCAACATCGTTCGCGCCTAAGTTCCAGGCTACATAAAAAGCTAATAAAGCCAAAAGAAAAATCATAATTGCGATCGCTTTATTTTAGTCAGCATAATTTCTACAGGCGAATTACACTTTAGCCTGAAACTAAAATTGCAGGCTAATAGTGACTTTACAGACAAAAGGTTTAGGATAAAAGAAGCTGTGTCCCAGCAAAGCCTGTATGCTGCCGTACTTTAGGGTGGCGAAAACCAAGCACTATATTTTCTTTAGGAACACCCGCCTCGATTAAATCGGTTGCTACACCTTCTTCTGTATCATCGTATTGAATCCAGATATTGTTACCGATTAAACTCAAATGGATGGGTGTGGCATGGAGATAGTTATTGCCACTCCAACCTATATCTAAAACTAAATACTGTCCCCGTTCATCATCAAATAAAACTTGAGAGTTATAGCCGTCGGGTAGAGTAGCGCGATAATCAGCGTGTTTTTGGAGAATGTTTTTAATAATGTTTTGGTATTTTAATTTGGTATCCATTGCACAATCGCCTCTTTTTCGTCATCAAAGACAATTAGCTTGACAATTTGGTTTTTGAGTAAAACCTGTCCCAGTTCTATTGTAAATACGCTGTTAAAAGTCAGTTGAGAAATAGCAAGATAAAGAATGCGATCGCTCTCCATTTCATTAAGAATTTGGCGATACAAAATATACTGACCTAATGCCTGCTCTAAATCTTTTACATCTGATTGTCCTACAAAGCTTTTTACTTCCACTACAATTTTTTGAGTGTCTCTTTCGGCACTAAGGAGACGTTCCGCGCCTAAATCGGCAGACAGACGCTTTTTACCAATTATCAGTGGAAAGGGATCGTGGGTAATTGTCCAGCCATCCTTTTGTAAGGCAGATTTTACGGTGTTGTGATAAATATCTCTTGCTGGCACTAAAAATTATGGCGATCGCTTAATTTCCCCAACTTTTCCTCATCCAGAACTTACAACGGCTCAGATTGTTGCCGCAAGTCAAATTAAAAATCTTTTTTTTAACAGTTATACTGTCATACACTCTCTAAATACTAACTATAGCGGTTTCTTTCATCAATTATGAATGTGTTTTAGGGACGCAATGTATTGCGCCCCTAAAGGTAATTTTCACGAATCAGGCAATCGATTGCTATAGCGATAATTAAACTGTTTTAAAAGGATTTCCGCTTATAACACTTCCTAACCACCAGGAATTAGCCTACCACAAGGATAAGTAGTTGTAGATTGCTCGGCAGATACCGCCGCCGGAATTTCCTCTATAGGTTGAGTTTTAGCGGCTAAATAGTCTGTTCGCAACTTGTCTAACATAGATTCTCGTCTATCGTACAAACGTTTTAATTGACGGGGTTGGGACTTTTGCAAAACGTAAGCAGTTAGTAAAGGCAATGCGATCGTGCTATCGGTATAACAGACAATGGTATTGGGCAATTCTTCGGGGTCAATTTTGCCCCAGCTTACTGCCTCCGATGGTGTAGCGCCCGATAAGCCGCCTGTATCCGGGCGTGCATCGGTAAATTGAATGAAATAGTCATGTCCGCGTTCTTCTAAGCCTAGGACTTCGTGCAACTGCGGCTGAGTCTGCAATAAAAAGTTTTTCGGGCTACCACCACCAATGATTATTGCCGCGCTTTTCCCTTCTACATCTGGTATACCAGAATCGCGGGCAGAATAGGCGATCGCCGCCGTTTCATTTACATCCATTGAGGGGTCAATTATTAGCTTCGATCCTTCCAATGCTAAAGCTGCAACGTTCATGCCAATTGAACTATCACCGGGGGAAGATGTGTAAATGGGTACGCCGCATTCGTAAGCTGTAGCGAGTAGACAAGAATGCTTTACGCCAATTTGCTTTTCTACTTCGCGCACGTATTTACCTAATAAATGGTGAAACTCCGCGCTTCCCATCCGCTTTTGAAAAGGCTCGGCTTGCAAGATTTTCCGAATAAAAGCATCAGTTTCTAACAAGACATCGTAGCCAAACATGATGTCATAAATCCGAATAGTTCCTTCTTGGCGCAACTTGACATCATCAACAAAAGGATTTCCGCTATAGAGTTCAAAACCCAAGCCGTAGTGCATATCGTGGTACAAATTTGCACCTGTGCTAATCATCCAGTCAATAAAACCATTACGAATGAGCGGCGCAAGTACCGAAACCCCATAACCCGCCGGAGTCATTGCTCCTGATAAACTAACACCTACGGTAACGCCTGGTTGCAAGACTTGTTTACTTAATAGGTGGCAAATTTCCCGCAGACGTGCGGAGTTGTAAGCAGTGAAATAATTATCAATTAAATCTACTACGCCAATTTCGGGCTGCATGGGAGTAGGAGCAATTTTGTTACTAGCCAGTTTTGACATTGTTTTGATTCTCTATTTGGATGCGTCGATCTAATTTAGCCATTTTCAGCAAGTTTTTTCACGGCTTCCAGATAACAATTGTAAGCATCCTTGCTAAAGCAAACTAAAATTACTCTTTCCAAATGGTTGTTGTTGATTAAAAACTTATGGATTTCGCTAACTGCAATATTTGCCGCTCTTTCTACAGGAAACCT
>JAPJOW010000002.1:0-28295 GCA_030826005.1 Aliterella sp. RAGGC_92 | reverse complement strand
CGCAGCCGTTTAACTTGCGGCATTCTGCTAATAATTCCGCTCCGGCGGCGCGATGAATAGCACCATCTACCCCACCGCCGCCTAGTAAAGATTCATTAGCAGCGTTGACTATGGCATCTATTTCTAAGGTGGTGATGTCTTGTTGAATAACCGTTATCATTTTTTATTTCCTACGAGAGATATAGGCGCGGTGTAAGGGTGCAATGCGTTGCGCCCCTACGTTTCAAATTACAATTTTGAATGATAGATCGCCAAAAATTTATGCAAACTAATTCTCTAAATGAACCAGATGTAGCGGGGGTCAATTCCTCAACGCTTACAGAAGAACAATATCAAAGCAAAATGCAGAGGCGCAAAGAAGTCCAACAAGAGCGCGTAGCTAAAGCTTCTCAAGAAAAAGGTTTAATTATTGTCAATACAGGCAATGGTAAGGGTAAAACTACCGCCGCGTTGGGAATGGTGTTGCGGAGTTTAGGGCATGGTTATAAAGTAGCGATCGTTCAGTTTATTAAGGGCGCTTGGGAGCCTGCGGAAAAGGCTGTATTTGGGATGTGGCAGGAACAATTAGAGTTTCGCGCTATGGGTGAAGGCTTTACTTGGGAAACTCAAGATCGAAACCGCGATATTGAAAAAGCTGGGGAAGCTTGGCAAACGGCTTTAACTTTTATCCGCAATCCAGATTATAAATTGGTGCTGTTGGATGAGGTGAATGTTGCTCTAAAACTGGGCTATTTGCAAGTTGAGGATGTCTTAGCTGGGTTAGATGAGAAGCCCCCCGATAGTCACGCGATCCTTACTGGTAGAGGCGCTCCTTTGGCGCTAATTGAACGAGCGGATTTAGTTACAGAAATGACACTTATCAAGCATCCTTTCCGGGAACAAGGGGTAAAAGCTCAACCGGGGATTGAGTTCTAGTTGTTATGCTAGAAAAAGTGCGATCGCTCTATTCATGAGTAAATTAATCCTCTTTTTGCTCTTACTACTCTTAGGTATGGGTTTAGTTAGTAGTAAATTCTTTGTTGCTCCTAAACCTGTATCCGCACCGATTGAGATTAAACAAAAAGTAGCTACGCCGCCTGTAGTTTCTACGCCACAAGTATCTAAAACTCGCTTATTTACTCACCTGCAAAATTTAAGTGGCGATTACGCACAGCGTAGCGCCAAAGGCGATCGCTATACCAATCGAAATCGTACTATTGCCCGTAACTATATTACTACCTCTCTAAAAAACCTCGGTTGGTCGCCGAACTTACAAAGTTTTGCCGATGGTGTCAATATTATTGCCGAACGTCCGGGAACAAGCCCAAATGCTGGCACAATTATTGTTGCTGCTCATTATGATACTGTTCCCGGTTCTCCGGGCGCGGATGATAACGCTAGTGGAGTTGCAACACTACTCGAAATTGCCCGTATTTTTAGAAATGTCTCCACACCACAAACTTTAAAGTTAGTTTTCTTTGATGCGGAAGAAGTTGGTTTGCGCGGGAGTTTGGCATTTACGGCAAATAAAGCAAATTTAGCCAACCTCAACGGCGTTGTAGTTATGGATATGGTTGGGTTTGGTTGCTATACTCCCAATTGTCAGAAATACCCGCCAGGATTGCCAGTAATTGTACAACGCAATATTGGCGATTTTCTCGCCGTAGTTGGCGATGCGGAACACTTGCAACTATTAAAAGCTTTTACTAGCACCAAGTTACCCGTAATTACTTTACCGATTCCCCTTAAAGGTTTATTTACCCCCGATGTTTTACGCAGCGATCACGCACCCTTTTGGTATCAAGGAATTGGCGCGGTTTTGGTTACAGATACGGCAAATTTGCGATCGCCTCACTATCACAAGTCAAGCGATACGGTAGCAAATATCGATCGCGCTTTTTTTACAGGTGCGGCGCAAGTTGTGGTTAATGCAACTCATAGATTATTAGCAAATTAATCCCGCAACCGTAGGGGCGCAAAGCATTGCGCCCCTACACCCCTTACCAATCCCCATTAAAGCGCCAAGCACAATTGGCGGAAATTATCACCCCGTTGCTCAAAATTTTGGTATTGGTCGAAACTCGCACAAGCAGGAGATAGCAAAACTACTTTAGCGTTGTATTGTGGTGCTAATTCTGCTGCTTTAATTACGGCTTTATCCATTGTTTCGACAATTTGATAATGAGTGTAACCCGCTTGTTGCAAACGTTCTGCGAATTGTTCGGCGGCGCTACCAATGAGTAATACCGCCGCCGCCTTAGTATGAATTGCTTTTATCCAACTACTATCATTCCCTGCTTTAGCTTCGCCGCCAGCAATTAAAATCGCTTTACTATCAATTGCTGATAACCCAACTTCCGCCGCATCATAATTAGTTGCTTTACTGTCGTTAATAAAGTCTATTCCTTGCCAAGTACAGATATGTTCCAAGCGATGGGGAACTCCAGGAAAATTAGTTATAGCTAATGCGATCGCATTATTATCAATTCCCGCCAATTTCGCCGCCGCTACAGCCATTAATAAATTTTGTTTATTATGTTTCCCTACCATCCGCAAAGCCGAAACTTCAACAACTTGCTCGCCGCCAAATACTATCCAGTCAGCTTCTATATAAGCTCCAAGCTCCCGATTTCCTAAAACGTAATCTTTACCCCTAACACTCGTCCAACAAGCTGAGGGCTGCCAAAAACTAGCCCCTAACTGGCTTAAATATTCATCATCCCCATTAAAAATTTGTTGTTCGGACTGTCGCAATAAATAGGCTTTAATTTCAAAATAACGCTCTAAAGTTTTGTGGCGACTGAGATGATCGGGAGTAAAAGTTGTCCAAACTCCGATTTTTGGCGCAATACTCGCCGATGACTCGATTTGATAGCTGCTAAGTTCCGCAATTACCCAGTCGTGAGTAGTGCCATTATTTCTTGCTTCTAGCGCCAATTCGCAAGCCGCGTAGCCGATGTTTCCGCAAGCGGGAGCGTTAAAACCCGCCGCTTGAAATATAGCTGCAATTAAAGCGGTAGTTGTAGTTTTGCCATTTGTCCCCGTAACTCCTACCCAAGATGAGGAGTTTAGAACCCGCCACGCTAGTTCCATCTCGCCAATGGTTTCAATTGACAATTCACGCGCCGCTACCAAAATCGGGGCATCCCAAGGCACGCCAGGACTAACTACAATGCTTTTTGGTAAGTCCCCGTCCTCTAGCTTCAAGGAATAATTCAGCTTAACGGTTATTCCTTCGATCGCTAATTCATCTTGCTGTTTTTGCAGAGTTTCGTTAGTAGCGCGATCGCTAATTACAACATTCCAACCGTCACCCTTTAACAACCTGGCGGCGGCAATTCCCGACTTTCCCAGTCCAATTATATGAGCCGTTTTCATTCTTTCTACCCTTTAACGATCGCTCCAAAATCTCCCAAAACACGGGTGTGATTTCTCAATAAACCCAACAAATTCAAGCGATTTTCTTTGATACTTGGGTCATTATCCATCACTAAGACGCTATCTTCGCCGTCAAAAAACTTGCTGACTGTTGGCGCAATCTCACCAATGGCTTCAACTAGCTGCTGATAATTGCGAAGTCTTTTCGCCGCTTGAGTTTGCGGAACTAATTGCACCAAACCATCGTAAAAAGCTCTTTCTGACGACTTTTGAAACAACTCTGGCTTGACTACGCCTTCGGGGTTTAGTTGAGTTGTATCTAAATTACCTTGTACGGCTAGACGAGTAGAACGATTGACGGTTTCGTAGATTTTCTCAAGAGTGCGATTGTTGCGGATAGTTTGCAAAAATAGAGCGCGATCGCGTACATCTAATAAATCTGTCAATGCTCGTAAATTATATTCCGCATCTTGTTCGCCACAAGCTGCGTTTACCAAATCGTAATCAATCCCGCGCTCATCTTGTAATTGGTTGCGGATTCTTTGAATAAAAAATTCTTGCAACTGCGTCTTAGTTTCTTGGCTGGCGATTTGTTCTAGCAGAGTCTCTAAGTTAATTTGTAAGTCTGCCATCCAAATGATATTGATTATTGCATTCGCCGCCCGTCTTAGCGCAAAAGGATCGGATGAACCTGTTGGTAACATTCCAAGTCCGAAGATACTAACTAGGGTATCTAATCTATCTGCTATTCCCACAACTTGACCAGCCAAAGATTGTGGCATTATATCCCCAGCGTTTCTAGGTAAATAATGTTCCTCAATAGCCGTCGCTACAGCTTGAGATTCTCCACTTGCTAAAGCGTACTTTTGTCCCATAATTCCCTGCAATTCAGGAAATTCATACACCATTTGCGTCACTAAATCGGCTTTACACAACAAAGCAGCGCGTTCGATGTCTTGGCTTTCTGGTGCGTCTAATTGCTGGTTAATAAGCCTAGTAATTTTAACTATCCGCTCTACTTTATCTCTAACCGATCCTAAATCTTCTTGAAACGTCACCTTTTCCAGCTTTGGTAAATAGCTTCCTAAAGGCTTGGCTAAATCGGCGTTATAGAAAAACTGACCATCAGCTAAACGAGCGCGAATTACTCTTTCGTTTCCTGCGGCGATAATATCACTTTTAAGCGGATCGCCATTAGAAACGGTAATAAAATAAGGCAATAAAGTGTCAACCGATTGGGTATTATTGGCGTTAGGGCGATCGCTCACTCCTGGCAAATTCCCGCTCACAGCCTTAAACACTGGGAAATAGCGCTGATGCGTCACCATTACCGTTGTAATTACTTCCGGTGGTAAAAGTAAAAATTCTTCGTCAAACTTCCCCACCACCGCCGAAGACCATTCAACTAAATTTGTAACTTCTTCTAGTAATTGCGGATAGTTAGCCAAGTTTCCGCCCAAATCTCGCGCGGCGGATTCTACTTGTTCTTGAATTTTAGCAAGTCGTTCTTTTTCGTCTACATCCACAAAAGCCGATCGCATACTACTAACATAATCACTAGCATTGCTTAGAGTAACTGGTTGCGGATGCAAAACGCGATGACCGGAAGTAATGCGATCGCTTACGATAGTTTCCGAACCATTAACTAATTGAATTGGCAATACCTTGTCATCAAGCAAAGCAACTAATCTTTCAATGCGGCGGGGAAACCTCAAGTCGCCATCTCCCCAACGCATAAACCTTTTACCTTCTAGCTGTAATATCCACCCTGTAGCAATTTCTGCCAATATTTCCGCCGTCTCTCGTCCGGGGATAGTTTGACGAATAAAGACAAAATCACCCTTGTCTGTCGGACGAATTTCTAAAGCCTCTACTTCTACGCCTTGCTTTTTAGCAAAACCTTCGGCGGCTTTAGTCGGTTTTCCATCCTTAAAAGCGGCTTGTGCGGGTGGCCCTTTTACTTCTTCTTCTCTATCTAATTGTTTTACGGGTAATCCTGTAATTAATACAGCTAACCTTCTAGGAGTACCGTAAACTTCTACCGATTGAGTTTCAAGACTGTTTTGAGTCAAACTTTGGGGAATAAGGACGCGCCATTGCTGCAACGCATCCGCAACAAAGCTTGCAGGTAGTTCTTCTGTACCAACTTCTAATAAAAAATCAGACATATAAAGTATAAAAGCTAATTAAAATAGTTTACCCGCAATCGCCGACGCGCCGAACGTCGATCAACTCCAGTCCTCATCTTCACCCTTATTAGCTTTACCTCTATACAAAGGTTTTTCGGCGTGGATTTGGCGAGTTTTAGCAAATAGCTCAGTTTCGGTAATTCCCCAATTTTGCAATACTTTGTCTAAATCTCTTTGAATATCTCTAGCGCCAGGAAAGCCATTGTAACGAATTCGCAATCTAGCAAGCTCTGCCTGATTGTAATCGGTGACAGCAGATTTTAATAACTCGTCAACAATAAGGCGATCGCGGCGGTGTAAAGGATGTTGCCGATCTTGATTTTCCGCTTTTGACATCATAAATAGATTAATCTAACATCAATACCTGTTTTATTGGAGAATAACCCATCAAAGCAAGTCTCTAGGAAACTTTGAAAGTAGGAAATTATACCCCAAGTTTTTGTTTTTAGTTCGTCGTTTGCACTAGGCTGATAATTAACCGCTTATTGTTTCCGCACAACTGTTATCACAAACTGTCAACAGCAGACTAAAGTTGATAGCGTTGTGTTAGTGTCAATTTTTAGAGAAGTCTTTTTGCTTCAACATTCAACCAAAGTCTAAATCCTTAGCAAGGTAGTGTTTTTTTGCTTGTTTACTGTAAAAATCTGGAGAAAAAACCTTTTTCCCAAATTTTCCGCCACTGCTTTTTAAAATCTTGGTAGCTGTATGTCTGACCTTCCTTTCACTTTAGATCAGTTACGCATTCTTAAAGCGATCGCTGCTGAAGGAAGCTTCAAGCGTGCCGCCGATAGTTTATACGTCTCTCAACCCGCCGTCAGTCTCCAAGTGCAAAACTTGGAAAGGCAATTAGATGTACCTTTATTCGATCGCGGCGGGCGACGCGCTCAGTTAACTGAAGCGGGTTATCTTTTACTTAGTTATGGCGAAAAAATCCTGACTTTGTGTCAAGAAACTTGCCGCGCGATTGAAGACTTGCAAAATCTCCAAGGCGGGACGTTAATTGTCGGTGCGTCTCAAACTACTGGCACTTATCTATTACCGCAAATGATCGGTTTATTTCGGCAAAAATACCCCGATGTTGCCGTACAACTGCACGTCCACTCTACGCGGCGCACCGCTTGGAGTGTCGCTAACGGACAAGTAGACTTAGCAATTATTGGCGGCGAAGTCCCTAGCGAATTGCAAGAATCGTTGGAGATTATTCCTTACGCCGAAGACGAGTTAGCGCTGATATTACCTGTATTTCATCCCTTTGCCAAACTCCACACAATTCAAAGAGACGACTTATACAAATTACAATTTATTGCTTTAGACTCTCAATCGACTATTCGCAAAGTTATCGATCAAGTGTTAACTCGCTGTGAAATTGATACGCGGCGCTTAAAAATAGAAATGGAACTTAATTCAATTGAAGCGATTAAAAACGCCGTCCAGTCGGGGTTAGGAGCGGCTTTTGTGTCGTTAAGCGCGATCGCCAAAGAATTGCAAATGAATGTCTTGCACTGCGCTCCTATTGAAGGTGTGGTGGTAAAACGGACGCTATGGTTAATTTTTAATCCCAATCGTTACCGATCCAAAGCGGCGGAAGCTTTTAGTCAAGAAGTTTTACCTCAGTTTGCTACCCCAGGATGGAATAAGGAGGTTTTAAATACACCACCCTTAATTACTGAGGCGATTGAAGAAATAAGCGATCGCCCAATGCCAACCTCGCTCTAAGCTTAGATCGGTATTTAGCTAAAAGTTAATCGGCATAAGTTATAAACAAATAACTTGCTTATAAAAGCAGCCAAACTCATAAATACTTATGGAAGTCTATTGCACTCGTTCGAGTTGTCCTCGTCCGCAAAACAATTTTGCCGATCTAGATAACGCGGCAACTTTGAAAACAGCGCAGCAAAAATACTGTACTACTTGCGGAATGCCGTTGATTTTAGTAGGGCGCTACTTACCAGTAAAGTTGTTAGGACGAGGAGGATTTGGGGCGGCGTTTTTGGCACGCGATCGCTATACTCCTGGTTTGCGTAAGTGTGTAGTTAAGCAGTTCAAGCCCGCCGGGGATCTGACAATAGATCAATTAGCAACAGCACAACAACTATTTGAACGCGAAGCTGAAGTATTAGAACTTATTGGCAACCAAAGTAACCAAATTCCAGACTTGTTTGCTTTTTTCGATCTAACTGTCCCCAGTCTTCAACCTCCCAAGCAAGAACAGTTTTTTTATTTGGTTCAAGAATTTATTGATGGCAAAAACTTAGAAGAAGAACTGCAAGAAAAAGGTAAGTTTTCTGAAGCGGAAGTAATAGAAGTATTAGTAGAAGTTCTGAAAGTTTTAAAGCTAGTCCACGATAGCGGCTCAATTCATCGGGATATTAAACCCTCAAATATCATGCGTCACCGCAACGGACGCTTGTACTTGTTAGATTTTGGCGCAGTCAAGCAAGTAGCTAGAACCGCCACCAGTAAAGCCTCCACAGGTATTTATTCAATGGGATTTGCACCCCCAGAGCAAATGTCTGGCAAACAAGTTTATCCATCTACCGATTTATACGCTTTAGCCGTTACTTGCGTAATGTTGCTGACGGGCAAAGAAGCAACAGAATTATTTGATAGTTATAGCAATCAATGGAGTTGGCAAAAGGAAGTAAAAATTAGCTCGAAGCTAGAAAACATTTTAAACAAAATGCTCCAGGCTGCACCAAATCAACGCTTTCAGTCGGCGCAAGAAGTAATAGATGCGATCGCAAATCCTTCTATGCCCCCTAGCCCTAAAGCGACCCCCAGCCCCCCAGTAACTAATCTTCCGTCCGCACCGAGCGCGCCACTACCTCTCGTGCGAAGTCGCCCTAGGTTTTCTACTTGGGAAGTGTTAAGTAATGGCGCTTTTACAGGCTTTGAAGCGGGATTAATTGCGATCGCTCTAGCAAGTTTTTCTAGCACGATTTTAATTAATACGGGGGCGTGGTTAGTGTTATTAGTTGGGCTAATTTTTGTGCAGTGGCGGCGCTGGATTGAGGGCAAAGATTTAGTAATTATTGCAGCTATTACCTTAGCTATTGTTTTATTTATGCCTAGTTTGCATAAAATTGTCGTCAGTTGGCAAGGAATTAGGGCTTGGCAAGCTGTATTACTATTAGCAGGAGTTGCGGCGTTAGTTGCGATCGCTTTAACCGCGCTATATCAATTGATTTACAAGTTACTTGCTCGACTTATCCGCTAACTATAGTTACTACCCATTTATGTCTGAAAGAAAGGAAACCACTATTTTGGTTTTAGCTTTACTAACTACTTTAGGCTTGGTAGCTGGTGCGATTTGGTGGTTTGCTCAGGGTGGAATTAAAATAACTAGCTCAAATAAAAATCAAGCCGAGCCAACTACAATTAATGGGGCGAATAATACTTTTGCTCAAGTAACTGACCTGCCGACGGGGTTATTTAGTTATGGTGGTAGTACAACTTGGGCTCCTATCCGGGGGATAGTCGATCCAGCAATTGAAATTGTTCATCCTCAGTTTCGTTTGCGCTATACCGATCCCACCTCTGGCTCTCCGGGTTCGGGTAGTGGGATTAAAATGCTATTAGATGGTCAACTGGCTTTTGCTCAATCTTCGCGGTCAATTAATGACAAGGAGTTAAGCCGTGCCAAAACCAGAGGCTTAATTTTGAAAGAAATACCTGTAGCTATTGATGGAATTGCGATCGCCGTTCATCCAAATTTAGATATTTCTGGTCTGACTCTAGCGCAAGTACGAGAAATTTATACAGGTAAATTAACTAATTGGCAACAGTTAGGAGGAAGCGATTTACCAATTGTTCCCTATTCGCGCAAAATTAATGAAGGCGGTACTATTGAATTTTTTGCTGAAAATATCTTAGTCGGCGCAGATTTTGGTAGCAACGTTCAATTTGTAGGCACGACTACGCAAGCTTTGAGATTCGTAGCTGCTAATCCCGGCAGTATTTATTACGCCTCTGCGCCGGAAGTTGTCAGCCAATGTACGGTGAAGCCTTTACCTTTGGGGCGTAAGGCGACGCAACTTGTAGCGCCGTATCAAGAGCCATTTGTTGAACTTGCTCGGTGTCCGCAGCAGCGCAATCAATTAAATAGTGTAGCTTTTCAAAGCGGCGAGTACCCAATAACTCGCCGCTTGTTTGTAGTTATTAAGCTTGATGGTGGCGCTGACCAGCAAGCAGGAGAGGCTTATGGCAAATTACTTTTGACCTCCCAAGGTCAAGAATTAATTGCTAAAGCTGGGTTTGTGAGTATTCGCTAGTTAGGAAACTATAAAGTTAAATTTAGGCTGAGAATTATTCAATCATTACTCCAATTGCTTTATGTCTCAAAAAAATGAAACTCCCCTCCTGATTTTTGCGTTATTAATTACTGTAGGGCTTGTAGGTGGCGGATTGTGGTGGTTTACTCAAAAGTCTGGAATTAACTTGAGCCAAGTAGTTAATAATAGTCCGAGTCCCACTAACGATCGGCTAGATTCGCCATCACCAGCTAACAACAATCAATCAAATTCTACCTTGCCTGTAAATAGCGATCGCACTTTTGACTCCATCCAAAACGTTCCTAGTGGCTTGTTTAACTACGGCGGTAGCACGTCTTGGGCCCCTATTCGTTTAAGAGTAGATTCCGCAATCCAAGCGGCGCGTCCTGAATTTCGCCTGCGCTACGTTACTCCCACAGGCGTTGCCCCAGGTTCTTCAACGGGAATTAGAATGCTTATTGATGGCAAGCTAGATTTTGCTCAATCATCGCGGAGTCTGCAAGACTCGGAGCTAAATAGCGCTCAAGAGCGAGGATTTTTACTCCAACAAACTCCTATTGCTATTGATGGGTTGGCAATAGCTGTCAACCCTAACTTAAATATTCCGGGATTGACGATAGAGCAACTCCAATCTATCTATACAGGTAAAATAACTAACTGGCAACAAGTGGGTGGTGCAAATATTGCCATTCAACCTTTTTCGCGCCCTGTTAATGATGGTGGCACGGTGGAGTTGTTCGTTCAAGAAGTTTTGGGGAACAAAAAGTTTGCTGCCAACGTCCAGTATGTTGCTACTACTACTCAAGCTTTACAAAAACTAGCTAGTAGCCCTGGAGGAATTTACTATGCTTCCGCGCCTGAAGTTATTCCTCAATGTACGATTAAACCGATCCCCCTGGGGCGCAAAGCTAACGAATTGATTGCTCCCTACCGAGAGCCTTTCGTGCCGTTGTCTCAATGCCCCAGCCAGCGCAATCAGTTAAATACAGAGGCTTTTCAATCGGGAGCGTACCCAATTACTCGGAATTTATTTGCGATCGTCAAGCAAAATGGTCAAACCGAGCAGTTGGCTGGAGAAGCTTATGTAAATTTTCTCCTCTCAAATCAAGGGCAAGAACTAATTAGTCAAAGTGGATTTGTGAGAATTCGCTAACCCAATTGTGCTTTATTGGCGTACCAAATTTATCGAAGAAGCGGGCAAACAAATTAAGTTATCTCCTTGATTGATCAACAAACCCTTCTGCCGCAACTTACCCATTAATCGGGTGACAGTTACGCGCGTAGAGCCGATGGCGCTCCCAATTTGGGCATGAGTCAGGGGAAAAGGTAAATAATAGCCCCGCAAAGTTTCTGGGTCGTCTTCGCTGACTGAAGCTTCGCCATATTCTTCAACTAATAATGTCAAAAAGCCTAACAGTCGATCGATTGTCCGTCTTTGACCCAAGGCACTCAGCCACAAAAGTTTGCGTTGGTGTTGGTAGCGAAAGGCATCTAACACTTCTCGGCGAAAGTGAGGCCAGTTGTCTAAGTCGTGCCAATACATCCATACAACTGATGTTTGGTCTACGTGGGCGTAGCTTTGGAGGGTAAATGGCGATTGAGCAACAATTTCAAAAGGCTGTCCCGCTCCCACAAAGCCTAAAAAAGCTTCTTCAGGAGTGCGGTTGATCCGCCTTGACATTAGTTGGCTTGCTGTCGTGCTAGGTTGGGCTGTACCAACAAGTCTTACGGCACCGCGTTGAACTAAATACAGCAATCCAGGTCTAGCTGGAATTCGCTCGTCTTTACTAAAACTACGGCAGCGATAATGCTCGGTAGCCCAGTCAAGAATTCGTTGCCAGGTTAAAAAAGGTCGTGATGGCTCTGAAAAAGATGGGGAGTGCATAAGTTAAAGCAAATGGCAATAAAGCGCGAAAAGTTACATTAAATTGCAGCCGTCACCGATTTTCTGTAATGATAGGTCTATACATAACCGGGCTATTTAAGCTATGAAGCTTTCTTATATTCACACATTTATCTAAATACTCGTAGTTGTCTTGTTTACTTGTTGTTTAGTTGATTTTACTGTTGGTAAAATTGTAGCTATTGTAATTCAATCTAGTTAAATAAAAATCAGCAATAGAGTATTAAATAGTGTAATAAAAAATATATGCCATGAATTTCTCTGCGATCGCATCGGTAGAAAGTAAGGAATTTAATATTTTTGCCAATTTACTAGAACGGACTAATTATTTTTTTGGTATTATTTTGCTTGAGTATAGAATATAACTATCTTTCCATAGAGTTCGATCGCCCGGCAATCCAGCAACTAGCTTTAAAAAGAATAAAAACCGTTGGAGATGACTATTTCGCCCTCGGTAAAAAGCAGCAAACCTACTCTCTGTCTGCATCTTATCGAGCGCGCGATCGCGGGGAAGTAACCTATTTATCTAACGTAGCATTCGTATTTACTAAATTCTTGAATATTCCTCCTTTAGAAATAGCTACAGATTTTGCTACTGTTTACGCTCAAGTTTACGCCTGCGAACAAGATTTGGCGATTTCTGTAGTACCGCCGGGTTTTTTGCAATTAAAACTAACAGAGCTTAAACTAGCCTCCTGGCTGCAACAATTGCCATTTTTACAGCTATCATTAACTCATTTACCAGTTTCAGACTCTAACTTTTTTCAGCATAATTTGGATTTATTTGCAATTCAGTATGCTCACGCACGTTGCTATTCGTTGCTGCGGTTAGCCCAAAAAGAGGGTTTGATTAGTTTAGAAACAATTTCAGTTCAGAAAATTAAGTCATTGTTTCCTGACTTAAATATTGCCTCCTCTGAAGATAGTATTTTAATTATCAATCATCCGCAGCCCCTCCCCTGGCTTGATTGCAGCCAGAAATTGTGCTTTGGCGATCGCGCAGAATATATTTTAACTATGCAGCTTGTTAAGGTAGTAGACGATTTGTGCGCCTCTAAACCAGTAAATCTAAATTACTGGGCAAAAATAGCGCTAAATTTGAGCCAAGCTTTCGAGGAATTTTATAGTTGCTGCCAAATTTTTAATAAACCAATTGCCCAATTATCCAATTTAGCTCCAGCACGTTTAGGCTTGATTTTAGCAACTTCCGTAGTTTTAAAGCTTTTATTGCAACGCTTGGGAGTTTTTGCACCTCAAGAACTTTAGAGGGTTTAGCTCTCTAACTTAAAAAATAAGTTGAGTAAAAGGCTACATTAAAAATTAAAAGTGGTGACAAATTAACCATATTCAGATATATTTAATATTGTGTGAGGAGCGAACCAGAAAAAACACCGAGACGAAACACGGCAAGTCGTCGGTGTTTTTTCTGATTTCAATTATTTGTCAGTAAAAATTTTTCAATTGCGACCGCAACTCCATCTTGCTCCACACTAGGTGCTACCCACTGAGCAACGGCTTGAACACCTACAGGCGCGTTGCCCATTGCGATCCCCATCCCCGCATACTGGAGCATTTCTACATCATTAAAGTTATCGCCAATAGTCATAACATTAGCTGCATTGATGCCTAGCAATTCTTCTGCTAAATAGCGTACTCCCGTACCTTTATTGACAAGCGGATTTGTAGCTTCAAAAAAAGTCGCCACAGATTTAGTTAAATATAGTTCTGCGGGCGTGTATTGCTCTCGCAAACTACCAAGTAAGCGATCGATGACCTCAGTATCGTCACTTAAAGCTAAAACCTTTGTAGGCGCGTCGTTAAGGACGCAGCGCAAGTCGCCAACAGCAGTCGCCTCTATTCCCGATCTTTGGGCATAAATTTTAGTTTCTGGGGTAATTTCCCGGACGTACAAGCGATCGTTGATATAAAAATGTACCGATAAAAGATTCCGCAATTGCGATTGCTCGAAGTAATCTAATAGCTGATGAGCAGTGGCGGGAGGGACGCACCAATGGCGGTGGAGTTGTCCGGTGCTAGGATCTTGAATCCAAGCCCCCTGATACGCTAATAAGGGCAGTGTAGAGCCGATATCTTGATGGAAACGTAAAGCCGAGCGATACATTCTCCCCGTAGCGATCGCTACTTGTACGCCGCGACTTTGCGCGGCTTTAACTGCTTGCTTGACGCGGGAATTAATTGTATTTGATTCTCCGGCGATCGTGCCATCAATATCTAGCACGAGCAATTTAATTTTCTTTGGCTCTATTTTTGACTCTTGTTGAGCTATAGATATCTGCATAACTGCTTGCTAGTTTTCTCTTGTGGAAAAACTCGCCCTAACTAATGTAGCTAGAGCGAGTTTTTACAACTATTGATTCGCTATTTCTAGAATGTGAATGTAGTACGCAAAGTTCCTACATAGATTGTGTCATTGGCATCATTGTGTTCTGGGTTGAGAATCACTAATAAGCCTGGAGTAACAGCGATGTTATCGTTAAGTTGCAAACGGTAAAGAGCTTCAATGTGGTAGGAAGTGTCTGGGTCTTCACCACCACCGCCAAAACCGCCATTGCTGGCTACGGTTAAGTCGTTATCAGTAACTTTAGGTGGCTGACCGAAGATTAAACCTAATTGGCTACCTTCTGGGCCTACGTCCTGGATAGCTAGAGAAACTGCGTAGTTGAAAGCAGTTGCGCTGTTGTCACCAGCGCGGAACTTGTCTTCAGCATCCGTTAAACCAGCCCAACCAGAAATTGTAAACTTGTCACTAGCACGGAAACTTGCTTCCACACCGTAGTGGTTCGCAGCAGTTGGTACGTTACCGAAAGGTTGGTTAGCAAGAAGGCTACCTGTTCCGTCAAATAAGCTAACTTGACCTGCACCGCCAACACCACCTGCACCATTACCTTTATCGTAGGTACGAGCGTAAGTCAAACCAAGGTTGATACTTTCAGTGGGTCGGAAAGCAATTTGACCTAGAGCAGCAAAAGAACCGTCAAATAATCCCGTACCATCGCCGGGGTTATTAGCATTATTTGCTATGTAACCTACCGATGCGCCAATCGGGCCGTTGGGGTTGAAGTTAAGTGTTAATCCCGCACCGCTACCTACGCGATAGATGGGGTTAAAGCGTCCAAAGCGGGAGATTGCACCGCGTCCGCTACTTTCAAACGCTGGGTTGAAGGTATAGACGTTGTCGTTGTATTCAACGTTGGAGAAGTCAACTTGTGCTTGGAATCTCTCGCCAATGGGGAAACGATAGAAAAAGTCGTCTATTTCAAACTGGTTTCCGGTATTGGTGTCAAATCCTAAACGGGTCATATTTGTACCCGTACCACCTGAGTACGTTGGGAAGTTAGCAGCTTGCAAGCGAGTTCTCAACAAGTCTCTACCAGTGAAACTGGTGTTGAAGTTCAAGCGAGCGCGGGCGGCTAAGGTTGTGTTAGTGTTGGCATCTATATCTCCACCAGCGACGTTGGTATCCCCAAATACATCACTAATAGCTGCAACAACTTCTCCAGTTAGTTTAGTTGTGGTTGAGAACTGGTTGGCTTCTAGTTCCGCAGTCCGAGCTTCTAGAGCGTCTACACGACCGCGCAAAGTAGCAAGTTCCGCAGAAAATTCTTCTTGCAAACGCTGTAAGGTTGCGAGGTCTTCGCGTCTTACCAGGTCAGCCGTTGCGGTCGCAATTAGTTCGTTAACGCGGTCTAAACAAGCATTCAAACCTGCGGCAAATTCATAACGAGTTAAAGCGCGATTACCGCGATAAGTGCCGTCAGGATAACCAGCAATACAACCGTAACGTTCAACTAAAGACTGTAATGCTTGAAACGCCCAGTCTGTGGGTTGTACGTCTGATAGTTGGGAAACTGATGTAACTTGGGCCAAGTTGTCGTTAGCTGGAGCGTTTTGGCTCACAACTACTGGTGCTGATTCAACAATTTCTTGAGTTGCAGGGCTGTTGCTGATAGGAGCTACTTCTGTAGTAGCTGCGGGAGCATTTACTGCTACTACTTGAGTGCTGTCAACTTTTAAAGTTTCGCTTGTAGCGACCGTTGGGCTTAAAGCTAAATCTGCGGCAGATACTTCCGCAGCTTGGGCGCGATTAGCTACAAGTAGGGTAGCTCCGAGTAAAACTGGACTTAATTTAAGCGCATTCCAAAAAACTTTCGACATATATTCCTCTCACTCACACCTTAGATAGTTGTAGTTAAGTGCTTTTCTAGTTACACCGTTGCTACTTTCGTTCGATCCTCAATTTCGATTATACAAATCTTTTGCCTAAATGTGTCAATACAAAGACAGACATTTTTAAGGCTTTATCTAAAATTTATTTTCTGCTTATTTACCAAAGGGATGATTAATTGTCTTTGGTGACGTAGTATTATTCCCTCCGCTTCAAATTGCTGTAACATTCTAGTCACTGATACTCTTGTCGTGTTAATAACTTCAGCTATTTCCTGATGGGTTATTGTTATATCAATTAATTGTCCTCGATCGACATCGCGACCAAATTTTCGACCTAGCCAGTTTAAAAATTGCCACAGTCTTAGAGAAACGGGTTTGCGGTGGACAATACTTAAAAGTTCTTCTGTTTGTTGGATGTGGGAAAACATAGCTTCCATTGCTTCATCCCAAAATTTAACGGGGAGAAGACTTGTTTCGACACTGGTTAAACATTCTATTTGATAAGGATTAACCCGCGACAAGGAATGACCGACAATATCTCCTTTTCCCCAATAGCCCAAAACAATTAACGTACCCTGTTCGCTCCAAGTATAAGTACGAACTGCTCCACGATCGATTTTCCATAATATGTCTTCACGGGGAGGAATCATTTCGCGGCGACTAAATATTCGCTGCGCCAGCATAGAGGGTAAGGTGGGATTTAAAGCAGAAAATGCCATATATTAAAACCGCTATTGATACGTTTACCCTATTAATTGAGTATTAAATGAATTTAACTTAACTAAGTTTTGAACAGGTGCTTGAGTTAAATAGTTATAGGTTGCACTTGTGTCTAATGTTAAAGTACGACCGCCCCTAAAATATATGAGCGCTAAACAGCAAGACTAGATAACAATTCTTTCATGGCTAATCCAATACTTTTAAAGTATTATCGATCTTCTGGTGTGGCACGTGAAAGTAATAGTTGCGTCAATTAATTGCCAACTGAATTTTAGAACAACAAGTTTAAGAATAGGTAAGCTTTTCTTAAAGATTTACATTTATAGCGTGGGTAAAAAAGTTAAATAGCTTTGTTTATAAAGCGATCGCCTCCTAGACAATATAACTACTGCCAGCAAATAACAGACAGAGAAATTTAGTTTCTTTGACCTGTGACTATGTAAGACACTCTTTGCCCAATATTAGTAGCATGATCTGCCATCCGCTCTAAATGGCGAATAACTAATGCTAAAAGGATAATTGGCTCGACAACTCCTTTAATATCGCGCTCGTTAGCTAAGGTTTGGTAGAGAGTTTTGTAAGCAGTATCTACCGTATCATCCAAACGCTTGACCGATCGCCCAGCAGTGGCATCCAAATCCGCTAAAGCTACCAAGCTAGTAGCTAACATTGCCTGGGCGTGGTGAGACATAGTTTCAATTTGTCCAATGCAGCCATGAGGAGGATAAGGAAAGATTTTTAAGGCAATTTCCCCTAAATCTTCAGCATAATCGCCGATTCGCTCCAAATCTCGCACTAGCTGCATAAACGCACTTAAAAGCCGCAAATCTTGAGCTACGGGGCCTTCTAAAGTAATGAGGGTGGCACATTCTAGCTCAATTTGACGATAAAACTGATCGATTTGTTTGTCAAGTAAGGGGAGTTGTTCGGCCGCCGTCAAGTTACGAAAAAATAAAGCTTGGTGACTCAATCGGAAGGAGTTTTCGACTAAAGCGCCCATGCGTAAAATATCGCGTTCTAAACGCCGAATGCGGCGTTGAAAGTGGGAGCGTTCACTATTGCAATCGGAAACGGCATTGTTCACTGTCGGCTTTTGCTTACAACTAGCTACAAGAATCTTTGTTTAACTATAATTCTAGTTAATCTGTCTCAGTTATAATTTGGGGTAATTCTACTTGCAACCACGCTCCTCCAGTATCGGGGTGGTTTCTCGCTTTAATTGTACCGCCGTGAGCAATAATAATTTGCTGGGCGATCGCTAAACCTAAGCCACTACCATTAATCAATGATGGTAAAGAAGGGTGGGCGGAATCTATAGCCCGCCTAGTGCGATCGGCTTCGCAGCGATACAGTCGATCGAAAACGTAAGGTAAATCTGCCGTCGGAAAACCCTTACCGCAATCAATAAAATTAATTTGCACTTGCTTGGGAGCTTTTTTGGTTGGTAGCAAATTAATAGTTACATAAATAGTTCCTTGGGGAGGGCTGTACTTGATACTATTGTGGAGTAAGTTTAAAAATACTTGCGTCAGCCGCGACTTATCTGCCTTAATCCATACGGGATTTGGTTGGGAATAAGCAAGTTGAAGATTTTGGGCTTGAGATAAAGGTTCTAGATTTTGCCAGACTGAGTAAATTAAATTTTTTAATTCTACAGGTTGGAGATTTAATTTTTTGTGCGGTTCTAGTTCTAGATGACTGATTTCTAGCCAGTTTTGTACTAAATTAATTAAGCGATCGACTTCTGGTAGCAAGCGATCGAGCAAGCGACGCAGGGGAAACTCTGTTTGCTGCTGTAAAGTTTCTACTACTAGACGAATAGACGTAAGGGGCGTTTTTAATTCGTGAGCTAAATCGGAAACTAAGCGATCGCGCGTCTGGATAACTTCTACCATCGGCTGTTGATTTTCTATAAATACACCGACTTGCTCGTGGGGTAATGGTAGGCTAGAAGCGCGTAAACTAATTTTTTGCAGCTTGCTCATAGCTGCGGCATCAGCGCAATCTGGGTGATGCAACCACTCTTGGACTTTTGGCTGTTGAAAATCGCGCGTTTGCTCGATTAGCCGATCTAACTCGTAGGAACGCACTAATTCTATCAGCAAGCGCACTTGTCCTTTTTCCCATTTTTGCAATCCAAGTAATTGCTTGGCTTGCTCGTTGCACCACAGCAATTGATTTTCTTCATCAACTTGCAAGTATCCAATAGGCGCAGATTGAAGCAACGTTTCCCAAGTTTGGATTTGGGAAAGAAATTGTTGCTGGCGCTGATTTTGCAAAGCAATTTCTCGACGCAAGCGGGGAATTAGAGGTAGCGATACTTCTGAAACTTCCGTGTCAAAAGTTTTAAGTAAATCTCGCAGTTTGCGTTTTAGTCGAATTTGATGCCAAAACCAAAATCCAATTGCGACTGCTAACCCAAGGAAAAATGGAAGCACAAGCACTATTAAGCTCTTAAATATCGGCTTAACGATTTTTGTTAGGGACACTAACAATTTTAGGTGATTTGCTGATTCTCAGCCTAAAAAACTTCTTTATCCAAAGCGATAACCAAACCCGCGTACCGTAACCACGTATTCGGGATGACTTGGATCTAGTTCTAATTTTTCCCTTAGCCAACGAATATGAACGTCTACAGTTTTGCTGTCGCCAACAAAATCTGCTCCCCATACTCGATCTAGCAATTGTTCGCGCGACCACACTCGGCGGGGGTAGTTCATAAATAATTCTAAAAGGCGAAACTCTTTTGGTGAAAGACTAGCTTCTTCGCCGCGCACCATTACCCGGCACTCTTGAGGATAAAGAGCAATTTCTTTAAACTGTAGTACGGGCAATTGCGGTAAACCACCTAAACGCTGACGGCGCAGCAAGGCGCGACAACGGGCGATTAATTCTCGCATACTAAAAGGTTTGGTTAAATAATCGTCTGCGCCGACTTCTAAACCTAAAACGCGATCGATTTCGCTGCCTTTAGCACTAAGGATTAAAATCGGTACGGGATTGCCTTGATGGCGCAGTATGCGACAAATATCCATACCATTGACCTGCGGCAGCATGATATCTAGGATTATTAGGTCAAAAGGAAGTTCGCCAAAGTTCTGTTCGGAATTTTGTAATAAAGCTAAAGCTGTGCGCCCATCTGTTGCTGTAGAAATTGTATATCCTTCGCTTTCCAAGCCCAAGACGAGCATTTCTCTAATTAGTTCTTCATCTTCTACTACTAAAACGCGGCTCATTTGTCCGATTTCTGCCCTAGGAGGACTTTTGGTTAATTCGCGGGTAATCATGAATGAAAAACTATTTGCTTGTTTTCGCACCACTATTATTATCCGCTTGAATGACACATATAACTTTTTTCTTTACTTGTTAGGAAATATTGTTTTTTGAGCTTGGCAAGTCTACCAAAGGGACAAGAAGTTAGAGGCGTAGTTGCCATCGGCTTCTAGCAAGGCTATCAGGTAGAAAGAAAAAGTTTCAGTTATGGCATTCCCATAAAATAAGCAAGCAGCCAACAAGTAAAAAAGAGCAGTGACTATCTAATAACTGGGCATTTTACTGGTTTCGCTTACATATAATTTATGAGGCTATTGGTGTTGGGGTGAAGGTTGTTTTAATTTTGCCTGCCTACACCAATAAAACTTGCCACAAAGGTGTAGTGCAGATTTTGTTTGGCTGTACGTCGTAGTGAAAATAAAAGTATCAACTTTTATCAAAAAAATATCATATTTATTTGGTATAGTGATACTTATATCTCCTTGTAGCTCAGTGGATAGAGCATCTGCCTTCTAAGCAGAGAGTCGTTGGTTCGAGTCCAACCAGGGAGGCTTGATAGCAACTACGTTTACGCGAAGGCTGAAGAACCCAAGTCTGGCGGCACATCTTGCCAACGTCCTTGTCCGATCGCTCTAATTGCTTCTGTAAGTGTAATATCCCCAGTGTACAAGGCACGTCCAACAATTACGCCACTCACCCCAGAAGGCTCTAGTGCCGATAGGCTTAATAGATCCGTAACCGAACTAACCCCGCCAGAAGCAATAATTGGGATAGAGATAGTGGCGGCGAGTTCGCGCAATGCGGCTAAGTTTGGCCCTTGCAATGTCCCGTCACGGTGAATATCGGTGTAAATAATTGTAGCTGCGCCTAATTCTTGCATTTGTTGGGCTAAATCGGTAGCCAAAACTTCAGAAGTTTCTAGCCAACCGCGAGTTGCAACTAGACCATTACGCGCATCTATCCCCACGACAATTTGGTTAGGAAAAGCTTGGCATAAATCAGCGACAAGACTTGGTTGTTCTACAGCCACAGTACCTAAGATCGCTCGATCTACGCCCAAACTCAATAATCGCTCTACACTCGCAAAATCGCGCAATCCACCGCCTACTTGAACTTTTATTGGTACAGATTGGACAATTTGAGAAATCGCTTGCTGGTTGACAGCTTGCCCAGTTTTTGCTCCATCTAAGTCAACAATATGTAGCCTTGTAGCGCCTTGTTTTGCCCACCCTAAAGCTACTTCTACGGGATTATCGTTAAAAACTTGCGATCGCTCGTAATCGCCTTGATATAGCCTTACGCACGCGCCGTTTAGGAGATCGATTGCTGGTATTACATCCATTTTTTAGTTATTTAGTTATAAATTTTTTAATTCGCCGCCAACTTGTTTGAGGGTAGCAACAAAAGTGGGATAAGATATCGCCGCCGCTTCCGCACCGTGAATTGTAGTTTTGCCTTTAGCATTGAGCGCCGCGACAGCTAAACTCATAGTAATGCGATGATCGCCATGACTTTCAACTTCTGTTCCCGTCAAAGACGTACCTCCAGTAATTTCCATCCCATCAGTTAATTCGGTAATTTTTGCACCCATTTTATTTAACTGATTTGCCATCACGGTAATGCGATCGCTTTCTTTGACCCGTAATTCTTGTGCGTCCTTAATTACCGTCGTTCCCGATGCAAACACTGCCGCCACTGCCAAGACGGGAATTTCATCAATTAACCGGGGAACTAAGTCTCCAGAAATTGTACAACTATGCAGAGCGCTGGCGCGGACGCGCAAATCGGCTACAGGTTCTCCAGCTACTAAGCGTTGATTTTCTAAGGCGATATTTGCGCCCATCATTGCTAACGCCTCTAAAACCCCGGTGCGGGTAGGATTAACGCCTACATTTTCAATTAGTATTTCCGATCCTGGTACAATTGAGCCTGCTACTAGCCAAAAAGCCGCCGAACTAATATCACCAGGAACAATTACTGTTTGTCCTTTTAAAGTCGCTCCACCCGCAATCGTTACGCTGTTGGTTTGGGGATCGGTAGTAAGTTGCGCCCCAAATGCCTGTAACATTCGTTCGCTGTGATCTCGCGACAGTGCAGGTTCGGTTATTGTTGTTTGTCCTTCGGTCATGAGTCCAGCTAGAAGAAGGCAGGATTTGACTTGAGCCGAAGCAATCGGGGATTGGTAATGAATAGGTTTTAGGGTTTGTCCTTGGACGGCTAAAGGCGCTAGAGTGCCATTAGCGCGTCCCCAAATATTTGCGCCCATTTGCTGCAAAGGTTTAACGACGCGAGACATTGGACGCGATCGCAAAGAACTATCCCCTGTAACCGTAAATAGCCGCCCTGGATGCGATGCTAGTAGCCCTAGCATTAATCTTAAGGTAGTGCCGGAATTGCCAGCGTTTAAGGTATCTACAGGCTCTTTTAATTGTCCTAAACCAATACCTTGAACGCGCACCATCTGTGTATTTAAGTCCGAAATTTCTGCCCCCATCGCCCGGAAGCATTCGGCGGTACTGCGGGGATCTTCACCTAAAAGTAAACCTTGAATTTGGGTTTCACCTTGAGCAATCGCCCCTAACATTAAGGCTCGGTGAGAAATTGATTTATCGCCGGGGACTTCGATTTGACCATGCAAAGATACTCCCGAAGCGGGCGGTTGAATAATCAGATCGTCCGTAAGTTGAGTAGTAGTTTCGACCGTAACTAAAGTTGCCGACATGAGGATAATTAGCGCGTGACTGAGCGGTTCTATCGTACCGTAGAAAAATAGCATTGTAAGTTAACATTCTTTCTGTCTTTGCTCCCAAATAGGTAAATCTTCCGGGCGATCTACGTCTGCTAAGGGTGGTAGATAAAAAACTTTCAAGTTGAGTTTTTGGGCAATAGCTACAGTTTGTTGAAATACGCGATCGCTTCCCCAACTAATACCTGTAAATAATTGAGGCATAAATCTATTGATGGCAATTAAGTAATAACCTCCATCTAATGCCGCACCCAAAACTAAATCGCTACCCAATTGCAATTGGTGAAATGCTTGAGCGATCGATTGAGGAGTTAATCCCGGACAATCGCTACCGATAATTACTACCGATTTTATTTGGTTTTGAAAGGCAGAATGTAAAGCATTGGTGATTTTTTGTCCTAAATCGCCTTCTCCTTGAGCTAGACAATCAATAGCACTACCCAACCATGCTTGCATCAACTGTTTATTTCCACCCGCAAAACGCACCTCCACAGAAACGGGATGAAAAGATTGCAATTTCTGAACTTGCCTTAAAGTGTACTCAGTCATTTGGCGCTGGAGTGTTGCCGCTCCTACTGCTCCTAATGCGCCAATCATGCGAGTTTTAGTTTTACCTGGCTCTGGGTAACGAGTGAAAATTATTAAGCGTTCCTGGACTTCGGGCGGCGGTAAGATCGATTCAAGCATTAACAAATTGGATATTTTTGCTATTGTATCTACGAGTAAACTAATAGAAACTTGTTAGCTAATAAAAACACTGAGAACTTAAAATATGGTAGTTTCGGTAGGTCTTGCTAAATAATTAAAGTGCAGAGCAAGAAATGAAAAAAACAGTTGAAGTCTTACCAAGCCTAGAATCGCTAATCGAGCGCGGTTTAGCAATTACTCTCGATTGCATTCATCAAGCTATAGCAGCGCGAGGAAAGTGCGCGATCGCCTTAGCGGGTGGTAGTACGCCGAAACCCTTGTACGCAGCGATTTCTCAGCAGCCGTTACCTTGGGATAAAATTCATGTTTTTTGGGGTGACGAACGCTACGTCCCGCCGGAGCATCCAGATAGCAATCA
Organism: Aliterella sp. RAGGC_92; assembly: GCA_030826005.1. Taxonomy (GTDB): domain Bacteria; phylum Cyanobacteriota; class Cyanobacteriia; order Cyanobacteriales; family Chroococcidiopsidaceae; genus Aliterella. The sequence goes on along the minus strand of JAPJOW010000002.1, from coordinate 4,582 downwards.
ACTAATGGCGCGTAATGCTTGGCTAAATAAAGTACCGATTCCGGCTAGTAATATCCACCCCATACCTACCAATGAAACCGATCCCGCCGCAAGTGCAAGCATTTACGAGCAAGAATTGTTAGAGTTTTTTCCTGCGGCTTCTGGACTACCAGTGTTTGATTTAGTTTTGCTTGGGATGGGAGATGATGGACATACAGCATCATTATTTCCTCACACCGCAGCTTTGCAGGTGAGCGATCGCGCTGTTACTGTAGGTAATAAAGATGGACAACCACGAATTACCTTTACTTATACGCTGATTAATCAAGCTCGTTGCGTGATATTTTTGGTTGCTGGCGCAAGCAAAAGAGCGGCTTTAGCACAAATTTTTGCTCCGGTGGCGGATTCTAATACTTACCCCAGCCGATTAATTCAACCCCAAGGAACGTTGTATTGGCTACTCGATCGCGAGGCAGGTCAAGAATTGCCTTTAGATATTTCATCCTAAAAATAATTACTGCCATCTATTTACTTTTAGTTGGTAAATTGTCAGGCTAAAGCTTAAATGGGGTAGAAATATTTTTTTTCTCCCCGACTGCGCTTGAAAAAAGTTGTTCTTTTCTTCTATCCCATTTATGATCGTCTGCCCTAACTGCAATCACTCCAACCCCGAAGGCGCGCAATCCTGCGAAGCTTGCTATACACCATTACCAAGTATGACAAATTGTCCCAACTGCGGGGCAGAAGTTCAATCTGATGCTACATTTTGCGGTCAGTGCGGCTCTAATTTGACAACCGCAAGTGTGGCGACAGAAGTAGAGCCAAGTGTGGCTACAGATATTTCTGCACCTATGCCCGATCTAATGACTCCCGATCCTCTAGTGCAACCAGAGCCTTTAGTAGCTAAGAGCAATCAAGGCGAAGCAACGCCTGTAGCAGCGACCGAGATAACCGCACAACCAATAATGTCATCCCCACCACCCCCAACGCCACAACAAGTAGCACCACCCGTTACAACTGCGCCCGACGAAATGGCAAAAGCTGCAAAACCAAGTTCTACAACTCAATTACAACAGCAAAAAGCGCGGTTACTCCATATTCAAACCGATACGTTAATTGAATTACCACCAAACTTATCTGTCGTACATATTGGCAAGCAAAACGAGCGCGTTCCGCCAGATGTGGATGTTTCCGGCTTTCCCAGTTCGGAAATTGTTTCGCGGGTTCATGCAGATATTCGAGTAGAGGGAGATACTTACTTTATTGAGGATGTCGGTAGTGCTAACGGCACGTATGTGAATAATTTGCCCTTACCTCATGGTAATCGTCATCGCTTACGCGCGGGCGATCGCATTGCGTTGGGTAAGGGAGACTTAGTAACTTTCTTATTTCAAATTTCTTAGTAACTTTTAAAATACTGGCAACGTGATTACATTAATGCTTTTGCATCCACAAAACTCTACTCCAATGCAAAGTTGGAAATTTAACGACAAATCTTTAATTAGGATTGGCAGAGCAACAGATAATGAAGTTGTGTTGTATAGTTCCGTAGTTTCACGGTTGCACGTTGAATTACGAGAAAGTAACGGAAATTGGGAAATAATTAATAAAGGCGCAAATGGTACTTATGTAGATGAGCAACGTATTTCTCAAGTACCAGTTGTAGACGGGGTAGTTATGCGAATTGCCCCTTCAGGGCCAAAAATCCAAATTCGGTTTGGGGATGCGGTAACAAGTGCGGAAACCGCTTCCGTTCAAGCAAGCTAAGAAGTCAAGAAGGGGTAAACAATGGGGCGTTGCTCAAGTAAAGGATAAAAGGAGGGGGGAGATAGGGAGACAAGGTGACAAGGTGATAAAGAAACGCTTGGGTTGCTGCAAAGGGAAAGTTATATATAAATTCAGCAATGTCAACAAAGGTAAATGAGATCGCCCCTTTTGGAGTTTTATTTGCAAACTGCATCTACCGCTATATGTTTTATAAATAGTTTAAAATCTGGCAAATATAGCTTGATTAATTGAAAAAATACATACATTAGCCATTTTGCCTGCTAAACCTCGACTTAATGCCTGGAACTATAATTTATGAGCCGCAGTCTATCAAATCAAACAATTGCGGTTAAATTTATGCAATGCAAAAAACTTTATCAAGTAGTTGCTCTAGGCATTGGTTTTACTATAACTTTGGCATCGGCAGCTTATGCCGATCAATGCGCCTATACAAGTAAGCAGCAAGCAATAGCTGCGGTGTCTTACTTAGAAAAAGGTCAAACTATTTACCAGTTGTGCGAACCCTGTGGGGATACTACCCCCCAAGCCCTAAAAATAAATTCTGTTTCGGCGGGGACTGTCGGCTACGAATCTTACTGGGGCGTAAAAGTTAACGATCGCAATATCGATTTAGCTTATACCTATATTGATGATGGTAAAAACAAAAATAGGAAAGTAAATTTAGCTAATCTGGCAAGCTGTCCAGCATCAGATGTTAGTAGTTCGATCTTTTTAACTAAGCAACGGTAGCACTGTAGCAAATGTTAGCTTGTTTAAAACGTTGCAAAACTTCCGCCAAGCGATCGCATTCAACAATTAAGCTAATTCTCACATAGCCTTCTCCAGCAATTCCAAAAGCATTTCCTGGAGTAACGACTACGCCAGTTTGCTGCAATACCGAAAGGGCAAAATCTGTCGAACCCATCCCCACCGGACAAGGAATCCATAAATACATTGTTGCTTTGGTTTTCGGAATATTCCAGCCTAGTTCCCCTAAACCTGCAATCAAAAAGTCCCGGCGGCGGATGTAGCGATTTTGGACTTCGTGCAAGTAAGAATCGGGTAATTGCAAAGCAGTTTCGGCGGCGGTTTGCAAGGCGGCAAAAATGCCGTAATCCAAGTTAGTTTTTAGCGTCCTCAGTCCTTGAATAATGTGGCGATTGCCCACCACAAAACCTACTCGCCAACCCGCCATGTTGTAGGTTTTAGATAAAGTATGAAACTCAACGCTAATCTCTTTTGCACCGGGAATTTCGAGTAAACTTGTGGGCTGATAACCATCAAAAGCTAATTCGGCGTAGCACAAGTCATGCACCAACAGTATTTCGTACTTGCGGGCAAAAGCAACAACATCCTCAAAAAATTCGCGGGGGGCAGTAGCGGCGGTGGGGTTACTGGGATAATTGAAGTAAAGAATTTTTGCTTGTTTGGCTACAGAGTCGGGAATTGCCGCTAGATCGATCAACCAATCATTTTCTGGCTTCAGAATCAAACTATGAACTTTACCGCCAGCAATCAAGGGGCCGCGAAAGTGGGCGGGATAAGCGGGACTTGGGACTAAAACTAAGTCGCCCGGATTGATATAGGCGATCGCTAAATGGGTTAATCCTTCTTTAGAACCAATTAAGGGCAAGGCTTCGCTATCGGGATCGAGTTGGACATCGTAGCGGCGGTGATACCAATTAGTAATTGCGCGGCGAAAATTAGCCGTCCCTTCAAAAGGTGGGTAGCCGTGATTTGCGGGATTTTGCAAGGCTGTAATCGCCGCATCTACTACTGGCTGGGGTGTAGCGCCGTCGGGGTTGCCCATGCCCAGATCGATTAAATCTAATCCTTGTTCTCTAGCTTTAGCTTTTAATTCATCTAACCGCGCGAATACATAGGGCGGTAGCGATTGAATGCGATCGGCGGGACTAATCCAACTTAAACTCATTTTTTGACCTCCTCATTAATGCAGAGATGGTTGAGGGAGTCTTTGTTATTAGTAGGTGCAGTGGTAGAAACCATCGCCGCCATCAGTTGTTCTACAGCGACTTTAAAAGGCAAGCGATGAATGTCAGATTTTGGCGCTAAAGCAAGTTCTGCTGCTTGTTCTAACTCTTTTAAAGTAATGTCTTCTAGTCCCAGATCGCTTAGTTTTTGGGGCAAACCAATTTCTGTATAAAACTTTAATAGTTGTTGGCGAGACGTTGCAGCTAATTGATTGCCTTGTACCATTTCTTCTAAACGCAACTGTACTAAAATTCCATAGGCAACTTTTTCGCCATGAATGCTGCTATGTACGGGTAAGTGAGTTAAACCATTATGAACGGCATGGGCGGCAACAGTCCGGCACTCCGCGCCTCCAAGTCCGCCAATAACTCCTGCAAGCAATACCGTTGCATCTACAACTTCTTTCCATATCGCACTACCGGGGGATTGCAAAGCAGTGGCGGATTTTTGAAATAAAATATCTCGTAATACTCTTGCTTGCTGGACGGCGGAAACAATCAAAGTTTGCTCGGAATTGCCGCTACTAACAGAAGCCTCGTACCACTTGGCGATCGCATCGCCAATTCCTGCTACTAAAGTATAAGCGGGGGCAGTGGCAATTAAATCGTAATCGAGCAAAAGTAAATCGGGGCAATTTTCCAAACTCACATCGTACAAAAATGCCCCTTGTTCGGAATATACGTTAGACAACGCCGTCCACGCCGCACAAGTTGCCGCGCTGGTGGGAATTGTGACTACGGGCAAATGACATTGATAATCTAATAACTTTGCCGCATCTAATGCTTAACCACCACCAACCCCAAGAATTAAATCGGCTTTATGTGCTTCTACTGCTTGACGCATA
>JAPJOW010000196.1 GCA_030826005.1 Aliterella sp. RAGGC_92 | reverse complement strand
AATAACCAGCTTGCAGAAATTGCAGATAAGTTATCAATATTTTGCTTGACAACTTCAACGTTTAATGTTTGAGATTGAATAGGTAACTGTTCAAAAGGTAATTTAATCGGTATCGTAACATTTTTGTTTTCCCAGTAAACTTTTCCTGCGGCTTCTAGTATTAATTCATGCTGCCATTCGGCTATATCTGCATACTGGAGTATGTCGCGATCTAATTCTTGATTATTTATAATTGCCGTGTAGAAAATGCTAATTTCTCGCACTAAGTTTTGGAGGCTAATTGCATCGGCGATCGCTGAGGGTAAACTTACTAATAGTACGTGCTTGGTTTGGGAAAGTTTAACTAAATTTAGTTGTAATAATGAACCTTTTTCTAAGTCTATAAGCTTACATCTTTGTTGTTCATAAAGCTCTGCTATTTTTAGATTTTGGGTATTGATAGGTAAGCTATTACAGTCGCGATAATCGAGGGATATAAATTGGCGATCGCATATTATTTGTACTGGGATAGTTGTTTGAGGTAAACACACAAAGTTAGTGCGGAGAATTTCGTAGTGATTGACAATATTTTGAATGACAGATTTTAATGTTTCTCGGTTAAGATTGCCTTCTATAGTGATGCAGCATTGGCTATTAGCAATGGGGTTAATTTGCCATAAATGTTCTTGCTGAGGAGAGAGTCTGTAGCCTGTTAAAGTTGTTGATTGCATAGCTTAAAATCTTTAATTACTTGAATTTGTAACTGGATCGGTCATTGCTACTACTACTTTGCGCTTGCCAACAAAGGGGGTGCGGCTATGTGCTATCGAGAGATTATCTAACATTAATAAATCTCCTTGTTGCCAAGGAAACATTATTTTTTCTTGTTGGTAAGCTACCCTAATTTCTTCTAATACTTCTGGTTCAATTTGTGAGCCATCACCGTAGTAAGTATTATTGGGCAAATCTTCTTGTTTAAATTCTGCGAGTAAAGCCTTTTGTAAACTAGGTTCGAGAGTGGAAACATGAAAAAAAGCGGCGTGATTGAACCATGATAATTCGCCCGTTATTGGATGTTTGGCGATCGCTTGACGATAGGAACGAGTACGCAGGCGATCGCCTGTTTTCCATTCGTATTCAATAGCGTTTTTATGGCAATATTCCTCTACTACAGCTTTATCTGTTGTTTGAAATACTGTTTGCCAAGTTAGTCCAAATCCATCGTTGTAATTGCGGACATATAAAATATTTTTGTCTATGAATTTTTGCCTGTTTTGGGGGCTAATTCTTTGCAAAACTTTTCGGCAATCTGCTATTGGTGTCTCTCCGCCTTGTTGGGCTGCAATTAAACAACAAAAGTAAATTTTCAAGGGATAATTTAACCAATATGTACCTTCGTTATGGAGATAAATATTTTGGTCGGCGGGATAGTCTGTAGAGGTGTAAACTTTGTTGCCGATTTCATGACGAGGCGAGGAGCGATCGCGGTATTCTAGCAACTGTCCGCTAGAGGTAATATGGACAAATTGATTAAATAAATCCGTATTGTTTATAGCAAAGCCACGAAATAGCAATGCTCGATGTTGGAGCAAATTTGTTTCGATAAATTCCCGATTATCTTGCGCCCATTTTACTAAGTTTAAGCCCTCAATAGCAGGTTGGATGACTAACGGAATTTGCCCAGAGGGAAGCAAGTCTACTTTGATTAATTCCGTAGGCGATAAATTGATAGATTTGCGGCGGATATTGCCTAGCTTAATATTAGATGTTGATTCCATAATGATTCCTATTTTGAAATAGCCTTTCTTTTTGCTACTTTTAACTTTTGCAAGCTGGCGGTTGACAATTGTTGATTTTGGTGCTTTTCTGCGGCTGTTAGTGTTGCTAATAAGTCGCTGATTTGGCTATTGGGTTGGGCAACTATTTGATTTAGTAGCGTTTCTAATTGATGGAAAATTTTGGTAATTGTGGCAGATTCAAAGCGATCGCAATTATAGAGAAGTTGCATTGTCCAAGCAGTATTTGCCCTGACTCTAAGCGTTAACGGGTAGTTGTTGCGAGACACCGCCGCTTGGACATTGGTTAGTTGTAAATCTGTAGTTTCTCGCTCTAATGCTGGCGCTACAGGGTAGTTTTGAAAGACAACAATGCTTTCAAATAAGGGCAAATGCGGAGGTAATTCGCTCCATTTGTGGATGGAAGCTAGGGGACTGTGTTCGTACTGTCGCGCTTCGGCTTGCAAATTTTGCAGTTGACGCAACCAATGCCAAAGCAAGTCATCGGGAACAATGCGGACTCGCACAGGTAAGGTATTGATAAATAGCCCTACTAGCGATTCTGCGCCTTCTAAAGTGGCTGGACGACCGGATACTGTAGCCCCAAAAACTACGTCTAGTTCGCGGCTATGGTGGCTAAGAAGTAATGCCCAAGTTCCTTGGATGAGCGCGTTTAAGGCGATTTGATTTTGGCTGGCTAAGTTTTGCAGCGCGGTGGAAGTAGTGGGCGATAGCTGAATTTCTTGTAATTTGTAACTATTATCTGGGTTAGATGTTTGGTATTGGGGTAATACAGGAGTGGTAGTAGAAAATCCGCGTAAAGCTTGCCGCCAAAAGGTTTCTGCTGCTTGCATATCTTGCTGTTGCAGCCAGCTAATATAGTTGCGGTAGCTGCAAGCTGGGGCTAAAGTTAGCCCGTCGCCGCGATTTGAGGCTTGATATAGGGCAAAGACTTCTTTGAGTAATAAAGCTGCTGCCCATCCATCCATTAAAATGTGATGGTGACTCCAGATGAAATAACTGGTATCGTTGGCAACTTGAATTAGGGTAATCTGCATTAATGGTGCAGAGGAAAGTTGCAGTTGATGACCAGCTAAAAGTTCTAATTGCTGGCTTTGTGCTGTTGGTGACAATTCCCGCCAGTCGTATTGTTGCCAAGGCAATTCTACTTGTTTGCGAACAACTTGTAGGGGTTCGTCGAGGTTTTCCCAGTAAAACGCCGTCCTCAGTACGCTATGACGCTCAATTGCTTGCTGCCACGCGCTCTTTAGGGCTGGTATATTTAATTTGCCTTGTAAGTTGCAACTCCACTGTTCGACATACATTTGCGACTCTGGGGCGTACAGGGTATGAAATAACAAGCCTTGTTGAATGGGCGAAAGCGGGTAAATATCTTCAATTTGGCGATAATTGCTACCAATTAATCGATCTAAAGTTGCGCTATCGAGTTTGACAAGGGGAAAATCTGTTGGTGTATAACCGCCTGTAGTTGGAGACTGACAGTGAGTAATAAGCGATCGCAATCTTCCTAAAAATCCCTGTGCTAAGTTCTCTATAATAGATGTTTGATGAATGGCGTTGCTATACGTCCAACTTAGTTGTAATTGCCCTTCCCTAACAAAACCATTGATTGTTAGTAAATGACTGCGCTTTCCTTTCAGGCTGCGGGTTATACCTTCGGTTTCTGGTGCTAGTTCAAAAAGGGATAATTGCGATCGCGTGGCATCAAATTGACCTAAATAATTAAACGATACCTGCGGAGAAACAGCAATTTCTAAGTTATTAGCTAGATAGCGCTGTACGCCGTAATCAATGCCATTGTGGGGAATTTGCCGCAATTGCTCTTTAATTGACTTTAAGGCTGCGCCGGGTTCAAGTGTTGCCACTAAGCGCACTGGAAATAACGAGGTAAACCAGCCTACAGTTCGAGACACATCAACATCAGCAAATAGCGCCTCTCGCCCGTGTCCTTCTAAGTCTATTAATAGGGCAGATTCGCCCGTCCACTGTTCAAAAGCTTGGACTAATGCAGTTAGCAACACATCGTTAATTTGGGTGTTGTAGGCTTTGGGTACTTCCTGCAACAAGGCTTGAGTTTCGGCGCTAGTCAGGGAAATATTAATAGTTTGGGCTGAAGCTACAGTATTTGTGCCATTTGGGTAATCTACGGGTAGCGGATTTGATTTGAGTTGAGATAATTGCGGTTTTAGCGATCGCGCGTATTCCTGCAAACGGTAAGCCCAAGTTTGGAAAGAAGTAGTTTTTGGAGGTAAAGCTAATTGTTGATACGCTGTTTGCAAGTCTGCAAGTAAAATTCGCCAAGATACTCCATCAATAGCTAAATGGTGAACGATAACTAGCAAGCGCTGTTCTAATCCCAAATTGAATAAAGCGACGCGCAGCAGCGAACCTTGAGATAAATTCAAACTAGCTTGCAATTGATTAACTTTTGTTGTCATTACTGACAAGCGATCGCTTGCTGGAAGCGTAGATAAATCTATGTGCGAAAATGGTACAACTTGATCGGGTGGGGCGTTAACTTGCTGCCAACCTGTTGCAGTAGTGGTAAAACGCAGGCGCAAAGCATCGTGATGGTAAATTAATTGTTTGACGGCGGCGGCTAACAACTCTGGTTGTAGTTTTTGCTTTGCTTGCAACAGTACGGCTTGATTCCAGTGGTGAAGATCGATTAATTCTTGTTCAAAAAACCAGTGTTGAATCGGTGTAAGCGGGACTGAACCCGTTACTAGCCCTTGCTGGGCTTGTAAGGTTGGCGTAGTTGTAGCAACAGTAGCAAGTTCAGCAATTGTGGGGTGAGAAAATAATAGTTTGGGAGTTAGTTCGATATCTGCTTGTTTGGCTTTAGCGATCGCTTGGAGGCTTAAAATTGAGTCGCCACCCAATTCAAAGAAATTGTCATGAATCCCTACTTGTTCTAAATGCAAGACTTCCGCCCAAATTGTGACTAATTTGGCTTCTATGGGAGTACGGGCAGATACATATTTAGTTAATTCTGGTCTAACTGCGTCTGGTACTGGTAAACCTCGCCTATCTATTTTGCCATTGGCTGTTAGCGGTATAGCTGGTAATGGCACAAACACCGCCGGAATCATGTATTCTGGCAACTTGTCGCTGAGAAACTGGCGGAAATTGCTAATTTTGTCTGCTACTACATAGGCAACTAAACGCTGTTCGCTGGGGATATCTTCTCGAACTACTACCACTGTTTCGCGCACTTCTGGTAGTTGACGGAGGGCATTTTCAATTTCCCCTAGTTCAATCCGAAAGCCGCGAATTTTTACTTGATTGTCACTTCTGCCTAAATATTCAATGCTACCGTCCAAACGATAACGGGCGATATCGCCTGTTTTGTACAAGCGCATTCCTGGTTCTAAACTCCAGGGGTGGGGGATAAACTTTTGAGCCGTTAAATCTGGGAAGTCGCAATAACCCCGCGCTAAACCGATACCACCTATATATAGTTCGCCCGGTACGCCTACAGGGACTAGGTTGTAGTCGGTATTTAATATATATATTTGGATATTGGCGATCGCGTAACCAATGGGTACTACTGCTTCGGTACTATCTTTTTGACAAGTCCAAGCTGTAACATCAATCGCCGCTTCGGTTGGGCCGTAGAGGTTGTACAATTGAGCGTTTAAATGCTGGAAAAAACTCTGTTGTAAGTCAAAAGGTAATGCTTCCCCACTACAAAATACTCGCTGCAAGGAAATACATTTTTCTAATCCTGTTTCCTGCAAAAATATTCGCAGCATGGAGGGGACAAAATGCACTGTAGTAATTTGCTCTTGGGCAATAAGATTGACTAAATAGTTGCTGTCTCTATGTCCTCCAGGTTGGGCAATTACTAAACAAGCACCTGTCAGCAAGGGTAAAAATAACTCCCAGACAGAGACATCAAAGCTAAAAGGAGTTTTTTGAATTATGCGGTCGTCAGCGCTAAAATGATAGGTTTGTTGCATCCATAATAAGCGATTGGCGACAGCAATATGAGTATTCATCGCCCCTTTGGGAATGCCAGTAGAACCGGAAGTATAGATAATGTAGGCTAAGTTTTCTGGGGTGACGCTAGTAGTTAAGTTGTGGGTGGGTTGTTGGGCGAAGTCTTCCCAATCTAAGCAAATAATGTGCAGAGAATCCGGTAAGGTTGCTTTAAATTTCGCTTGAGTTAGCAGCACCGTTGTTTTACAGTCTTGCAACATGAAAAGCTGGCGCTGGGCGGGATACTCTGGATCTATTGGTACATAAGCACCACCAGCTTTGAGAATGCCCAAAATCCCCACTACCATTTCTAAACTTCGCTCAACGCAAATTCCTACTTTGGTTTCTGGTTTGACACCCAACTTTTGCAAGTAGTGCGCTAATTGATTAGCGCGGTTATTTAATTGCCGATAAGTTAGTTTTTCGTCAGCAAATACTAAAGCGATCGCATCGGGTGTTTTTTCTACCTGCTGCTCGATTAACTGGTGCAGGCATTGGAGCGAATATTTAGTATGGGTATTATTCCACTGATGTATACTTTGCTGTTCTGTGGGCGTTAGTAATGGTAGGTCTTTTAGCTGTTGTTGGGGGTTAGCAACCATCCCGACTAACAAAGTTTGCAAATGTCCCAGCAACCTAGAAATTGCTTCATCATCAAAATATTGGCGATCGCAGATAGTTTGCAGGTGCAGTTGTTCGCCAGGAGCGACAATTAAAGTTAATGGGTAGTTGTTACGATTAATCGCATCTACATCGCCAATTTCTAAACCTCCCTTACCTTGGCGCAAAGTAGCATCTACGGGGTAATTTTCAAAAGCAATGAAACTGTGAAACAACGGTACGCCTTTGGGTACTTCGCTCCAGCCTTGTACCTGCACTAACGGGCTGTATTCGTACTGACGGGCTTGAGCTTGTTCTGTTTGGAGGTTTTTTAGCCAGGGAATGAGGCGAAGTTCTCCATTTACTTTTACTCGTACTGGCAAGGTATTTACAAACAAACCAATAGCAGAATCTACCCCTAATAAACTTGCTGGACGACCAGAAGTATTAGCCCCAAAGACAACATCATTTTCGTTGCTGTAGCGGCTTAATAATAACGCCCAAGCGCCTTGAATTAAAGTGTTGAGGGTGATTTGATGTTGCTTTGCAAAAGCTTTGAGTTGCTCGGTATCTGCGGGTGATAGCTCAAGATCGCGATCGCTATATTCATTAGATGCACCGACAATAAACTTATCGACTACTAAGGGAGTTGGGGCGGTTACGCCTTTAAGGGTTTGTCGCCAGTACGCCTCCGCTTGAGCTAAATCTTGTTGTCTTAGCCAAGCGATATATTTGCGATAAGGAAAAGCAGGTTTTAAATACAAGTTTTGGTTGTTGCACAATGCTTGATAAAGATCCAAAACTTCTTTAAATAGTACAAACCGCGACCATCCATCTAAAAGCAAGTGGTGATTAATCCAAACAAATTGATAAACGTTTTCTGCCATCTGAATCAGGGCTAAACGCATTAGCGGCGGATTTGTTAGTTCAAAGCCACGTTTTTGCTCTGCATTTAAAAATGCTGCTAGTTTTTGTTGTTGTTCATCTATCCCGCGCCAATCGTGTTGTTCAAAGGGTAGTTTTACTTGACGATGTACTACTTGGATAGGTTCGTCTACTTCTTCCCAATAGAAAGATGTCCGCAACACCGCATGACGCTCTACTACTTGCTGCCAAGCTTGCTTAAAAGCGGAGACATTCAAGCTTTTGAGGGTAATATTGTAGCGATCGCAATATACGCCAGAATCAGGAGCGTAAAGGGTATGAAACAACAATCCCTGCTGCGTGGGAGACAGTTTATAAATATCTTCAATATTTTCTGTTTTCATAGCTCACCTATTTTGCTGAGGAGCTTATCTAGTTCGGTTTGGCTCAATTGAGCTTCGGGAAAGTCGCAAGGAGTGTAGCCCCCAGCGTCGGGGGACTGACAGTGAGATATAAGAAGTCGCAGCGTATCAATAAATTTTTCTGCTAAATATGCGATCGTGGTAGAGCGGTGGATATTTTGGCTATAAGTCCAATTCAATTGCAGTTGGCTGTTCGTAACCATGCCATCAATTTCTATTAAATGGCTGCGCCTTCCGTTCGGGCTACGAGATGCAATTGCAGACTGGGAAGCAAGTTTAAATAGGGAATTATCAGCAAATAGTTGGTCAAACTGCCCTAAATAGTTAAATTTGACTTGAGATATCGCTAATAGTTGTTCCCCGCCTAAATATTTCAAAATGCCGTAACTAATGCCCTGTTGAGGAATATTGCGTAATTGTTCTTTGATACTTTTTAAGCTATCTCCAAGAGTCAAATCGTTATCTAAGCTCAATTGCACGGGAAAATGGCTAGTAAACCAGCCGATAGTACGAGACAAATTAATTTGCGGAAAAATATCTTCGCGCCCGTGACTTTCAAGTGTCAGCAACAGCGAATTTTCCCCCGTCCACTGGGCAAAAGTTAAAGTTAAAGCCGCCAGCAAAATATCATTAACTTGAGTATGGTAGACGCTAGGAACTTCTTGTAATAAAGCCTGGGTTTCCGTTGGGCTAAGGGTAACGGAAATATTTTGAGCCGAGGCGACGGTATTTGTTTC
>JAPJOW010000195.1 GCA_030826005.1 Aliterella sp. RAGGC_92 | reverse complement strand
CGATGTTATCCCAGCCGTAACTAGATGCTACTTGATTATTGAGTGCAAAGTCGGCAGCGTAGACAATAAACTTTTTGGGAATGCAGCCGCGATTTATACAAGTACCGCCGATTGTTTCTTGTTCGGCTATAGCTACACGTTTACCATAAAACGCAGCTTGTTTAGCCGTCGCCGAACCTCCTGAACCTGTACCAATAATAAATAAATCGTAATCGAAAGACATAAGCTAAGTTTTAGAGCATTTCATCTAGCTGCATATTTGCTCAGATATATTAACTTAGACAACAACCCCATGAGAGATTTAGGGCTTTTTAGGTAGAAATCCCATATCTTTTAAAATACTTCTAGTAATTTCAATTCTTGCTTTAGTATCTTTTGCTTGCACAATATCTAGTTCTGTAGCAAAAAAGTAAGTATTACCGCCGCTTTCTAAGTAGCCTACATACCAACCAATTTCCGGCTTAAAGCTATTTTCCCATCCGGTTTTAGCTCGTAACACGTAATCTTTTGTTTGTTCGGTAATGAGGATATTTTTGACAATTGCGATCGCTCTAGAAGAAAAAGGCAACTTATTGTTATGCAATTTGACTAAAAAATCTATTTGCTCTTTGGGCGTAATGCGTAAGTCTCCTTCCAACCAAAACTTATCTATTCCCCCGCCAATATTTTTATTTCCGTAGTTGGTTAAATTAATATAATTCTGCATTCGTTTTTCGCCAATGCGTCTTGCTAGTTCTTGGTAAAACCAGACGGCGGAAACTTTAATCGCAGTTTTCATAGTATGGTCTTGATTCCACTGGGGAATTGCTCTTTTTACGCCATCCCATTTAATAACTTCATTTTCGTCTTTGACTACACCAGTTTCCAGTGCTACTAAAGAGTTGAAAATTTTGAAAGTAGAGGCGGGAACATAAGGGGTATTTGCGCGTTTAGCGTTGTAAACAAAATATTGATTTTTGTTGAGGTCGTATATTAAAATAGTGCCTTTAACCCCTGCTTGCTGAAAGTATTTGCCAAAATCCGGTTTTTCTTGCCAATTAGCTTGTTTCTGCTGGGTAATATTTTGATTAGTTACAGTATCCGCAACCGCAGGCAGTATAAAACTAAGGCTCAATAGGGCGAAAATATAGCACTTGAGACGTAAAAACATTCAATTTGTCCCTTCTAATCAATTTCGTTAATTAGAAGAAGCAGTTTATAAAATTGTTCCGCTTCGGTGAATGACAAGATAAGTACAATTGAGCTAAAAGTGTTGTTGTAAAGTAGACGGTTGTTAAAATAATTCTATTTGCTTACTGCTGCTTAATTCTATTTCCTCTCTTTTTGATACATAATCAATTAGCTTAATCCAATCTATTTGATTTTCACGCATAAAATTCGACATAAACACTTGTGTCATCTCGTTAATTTTAGCGCTGTATGCTTTTTTAAAAACCTCATCTTTCTCTTGAGCTTTGCAATCGATTGGCACAATAATTGCTTGATATAAATTATCGTCGCCTGAAATAAAATTCCAAAAATCTTGACCAGCGTATTTATAATAAACTTTATCTACATCTTTGATAACTTTATTTTTTGATTTATTTTTTAAAGGATTTCGATCTTTTCCATACATACAACCGTTAACAGCTATAATTTCTTCGGTAATTCCTTTTGCTCTTAAAGTTTCTTTTGCTAGTTTGAAGTTATTTTTCATTGTATTAATTTGATCTGCATTTCCCCAATTAACGCCAGATTTTATTCCTACAATGTAGTAAGTGTTATCGCGTTCAAATTCTAAATCTATACTTTTAAACTTTGACTTGAAGCCATTATGTAATCGGTGAGATACATAAATGGCAAATCCTTCAAGAAGATTACCAAAAATAGTTTCCTCCTGAGAAGACAAGAATGCGTCAACGATACTTTTTACAAAGTCTCCAGCAAGCTCAAGATTTTTAGCTTTAAATAGATAGGGGTTTTTTCTTTTAAGAATATTGTAGAGACAAAGAGCATTTAAGCTTTTAAGCCTATTTTCATAAAAAGGTGTCAAAACTTCTTCTGCAAGATAGTTGTAATAAATTTGGTAATCCAAAATCATAGCAAAGTTAACTGAATATTATGTAATTTTGAATTGTTTACCCTTGATAATGCCAATTGGTAGTAATCCTCGTTAATTTCTATACCTAAATATTTTCTATTCAAATCTTTAGCCACAATGTTAGTTGTCCCCGAACCAAGAAAGGGATCGAGAACTAAATCACCTTCTTTAGTAAATAATTTAATAAACCATGATGGAAGCTCTTTAGGAAAAGTAGCACTATGTTTTTTATTACTGCATTCAGTAGCCAAATGTAAAACATTTGTTGGATAAGCCATTTCACGTCCTAGCCAATTTGAAATATTTTTACCAAAACCACTACCAACTTTTGAACTATCGCGTTGTTTATCAGTTGCACTTAGTTTTTTTAGCCGTGACTTAGCCCAATCGCCTGTTGGAATCATAACGGCATCTTGATACATATTAAATTTTTTCTGTTTATTGAACTGTAAACAGCGCTCCCAAGAGTCACGAAATCGGTTAGACCATTTGCCCGGAACACAGTTTTTTCTATGCCAAATATATTCTTCAGTCCATAGCCAACCTTGTTTTTTCAATGCAAGAATAAGCTCAATAACGTAAGTATGACGTTCGCAATTGACAGCTTTTTCTTTAATATTTAAAATAAAAGTTCCATCATCTTTTAAAACTCGTTTTAATTCCTGACCAATTGGCAAGAACCATTCAACATATTTGTCAGGATGAATGCCGCCGTAAGTAGTTTTTCTGCTGTCAGCATAAGGGGGAGATGTAACAACTAAATCGACTATATTAGATGGCATTGATCGTAAAACTTCTAGACAGTCACCAAGAATAATGTTATTTTGCCACTTGTGCAGTTTCAGGTCTTCCGAGTTCAAGGTTGTAAAAGCTGGTGTAATAGACGTGCTATGAAGCTCTATTGTCATTGCTAGGTTTTTATAAATTGTGAGATTATTAACATTAACGGTCTATCTCTACTTTAACTAAAAGACTTAAGTAAGTTTGCTGCTAATTCTATAGCTTGAGCGGATGTGGAAATTTTACCTTCAATTTGGGCGATCGCAATTTCATTCAACAATTCCCCAACTACAGGACTTGGCGGTATTTTCAGGGCTTCCATCAAGTCTTTACCATTAACCAGTAATTGAAGATGAGCAACCGAATCGTTAGGCGTAAGGTAGCGATTAATTAAAGGGATTAAGGTATCTTTTTGCGTACCATTTGCCACTGCTAGAGCCGCTAAGACGGGAAAAACTGCCCCCGCCTGACGAAACAATAAATATTGCTCTTTTAAGCTTAGATTGTCGGCTTTTACTGGCATTTGCGGTAATAATTTAAGTGCTGTTGTTACGGCGCGAATTTCTGCACGGCTGTAGGTTAATTGCTGTAGTTCAATTTCTGCGGATTCAAAGTTGCTAACTAAACAGGCTATTTTAGCAATTCCCAACCAAGTAGTTTTGACTGTATCGCTTAAAGTTTGAAATAGAGGAAGTTGAGGGAAAGAAAAAGCAGCAGAGTCCACCAGCGCTAGAGTTTCATAGCTTTTTTGGGTAGTGTGAGGAAACCAATTATCAATTAATCCATCTTCCCAAGCAGTTTTTAGCCAAGGAGTACCAGAAGGACTATTTAAAAGATAGTTTAGTTCTACTCGGACTCTTTCAGGAGCAATTTTACTTAGTAGCGGCGCTAGAGTGCGAATAGTTGCTTTAGTGTCAGGCGCGATCGCAAAACCTAGTTGAGCCGCTTGGCGGTATGCTCGTAATAGTCGCAATGGATCGTCTTGTAAATTGGCTTTTGACACCATCCGCATCAGGCGATTTTGCAAATCGTTATAACCCTGCAACGGATCGATGATTTCTTGAGTATAGGGATTGTAAGCGATCGCATTTACCGTAAAATCACGTCGTTTTAAGTCTTCTTCTAACGTATTTCCTTGTTGCTGGGCAAAGTCTACAGTAGCTTGCTTAAATACAACTCTAGCAATTTGGCGGTCGGCATCAAGCAACACAAATCCAGCTTTGTAATGACTCGCCATTTTTCGCGCTATATTTACTGCGCCCTGCAAAACAAAGTCCAAATCTAAGTATTCCGATTCTCTCTTTAGTAAAGCATCGCGTACCGCACCACCTACCAAATAAGCATTTTGAGGTATCCATGCTAAGTCAAAACACCAAGAATCGGGAGACAATGCAGAAGACATAGGGCGCAAATGTAAGATATTGATGCCCAACACTCCCGAAGCGAAATGTTAAGATCGCGATCGTGCGGGGTTTTGGTTAAGTTAAAATCCCGGTAAGGGCTTGCAACAGATTAACAGAAAAATCCTCTGGAGTTGGATTATGTGTATTTGTATAAATTGCCATTATGTAGATCGCTGCGTTACCTATAATGCGGTAGAACATCAGCATCAACAGCCGCATTTAACAGAATCCCCCGATTTTGAACCAAACGAACCCTCAATTAATGTGAATATTCGCACTACCGACGAGGAAATTCAAATGGAGTGGGATGTTGTCGGTTGCTTAAGCTTTAAGCAAGAAACGGGTAAATGGGCGAAGTTACGACCAGGCGAATTAGTACCAACGTGAAATACGGTTTAGCAATTCATACCACAAGTTCAGAACTTGGTTTAGCTGTAAGTAACTTAAAGGATGACTCGCGCTCTAATGTATGGGATTTAGGGCGGAGTCTTTCTACACATTTACATTACCATTTAGCCGAATATATCCAACCGCAAACTTGGACAGATTTAGAATTTGTGGCTGTAGCTAAAGGGCCAGGGAGCTTTACTAGCACGCGCATAGGGGTGGTTACGGCGCGAACAATTGCCCAACAGTTAGATATACCTTTATTTGCTATATCTAGTTTAGAAGCGATCGCACAGGGGGAAAAAAGAGATAAGGCGATCGCTGTCCAAATCCCCGCGCAAACAAACCTTTTATATACAGCGATTTATAGTGGTGGAACAGCGTTATTACCCGATAGTTTAATGACGGTAGAAGCTTGGGAAAAAACCTTAGAAACTTGGCAAACACCCTATCAATTAATTAAAGCGGAAAATGGTTTAGGGGCAACAGTGGCAAGGGTTTTAGAAATTGCCGGATCTCAATGGCAACAAGGAAAATACCCTAATTGGATAGATGCCGTACCTTTTTACGGTCAATCGCCAGTAAGCTGAGATTGTGCAATAAATGAATGCTCCTTAGATGGCAAAGTTCTATGCGATCGCACCTATCAGTAAAGTAGAATTATTCTCCCACCCTGCCTTTACCAACCCTCATGCTTTGCGACTACCTGGTACAAATTCTCACCGCCCGCGTTTATGATGTTGCCCAAGAAACGCCCCTAGAATACGCGCCCAACCTGTCAACGCGATTAAATAACAAGCTTTTGCTGAAACGCGAAGATATGCAATCGGTGTTTTCTTTCAAGCTGCGGGGCGCTTACAACAAAATGGTAGGACTATCGCCCGATAAGTTAGCCCAGGGAGTAATTGCTGCTTCTGCCGGAAATCATGCCCAGGGAGTGGCTTTAGCTGCCCGTCAGCTAGGCACTAAGGCTATTATTGTCATGCCTGTAACTACACCCCAAGTTAAAGTAAATGCGGTAGAAGCGCGGGGTGGTGAGGTGGTATTGCATGGCGATACCTATGACGATGCTTATGCTTATGCGCGTCAGTTAGAAGCAGAAAAAGGCTTGACTTTTATTCATCCTTTTGACGATCCTGATGTAATTGCCGGACAAGGTACGATTGGGATGGAGATTTTGCGCCAATACCAGCAACCTATTCATGCAATTTTTGTGGCAATTGGCGGTGGTGGGTTAATTTCTGGGATTGCGGCTTATGTAAAAAGGTTGCGCCCCGAAATTAAAATTATTGGGGTTGAACCTGTCGATTCGGATGCCATGAATCAATCGCTTAAAGCAGGGAAAAGGGTGCGATTGTCTCAAGTTGGTTTATTTGCGGATGGCGTGGCGGTGCGGGAAGTGGGCGAAGAAACTTTTAGATTATGCCAGCAATACGTTGATGAGATTATTTTGGTAAATACGGACGCTACTTGTGCGGCAATTAAAGACGTATTTGAGGATACTAGGTCAATTTTAGAACCTGCGGGAGCATTGGCGATCGCGGCGGCTAAAGTTTATGTCGAAAGAGAGCAAATTGAAAATCAAACTTTGATTGCGGTGGCTTGCGGTGCAAACATGAATTTTGATAGACTCCGCTTTGTAGCTGAAAGAGCAGAATTAGGGGAACGCCGGGAGGCTATTTTTGCGGTGGCGATTCCTGAAGCGCGGGGAAGTCTGCGGAAGTTTTGCGAATGCTTGGGTAGGCGCAACTTGACGGAATTTAGTTATCGGATTGCGGATGAAAAAGAAGCACATATTTTTGTTGGCGTACAGATTCAAAACCGCGCTGATGCTGCTTTGATGGTAGAAAACTTTGAGGCGCACGGGTTTAAAACTATTGATTTAACTGATGATGAACTGACAAAATTGCATTTGCGGCATATGGTTGGAGGGCGATCGCATTTAGCCGATAATGAATTACTATATCGCTTTGAGTTTCCCGAACGTCCCGGCGCATTGATGAAATTTGTAGGTGCTATGAGTCCCGACTGGAATATTAGTTTATTTCACTACCGCAACAACGGCGCAGATTACGGACGAATTGTAGTAGGCGTACAAGTTCCCCCTGATGAAATGCAGCAATGGCAAGCTTTTCTAGATAATTTGGGCTATCAGTATTGGGATGAGAATAAAAGTTTGGCATACAAGCTATTTTTGAGATAAGAATTATTGTTTGTAACGTTTTCTTTTATCAATTAAATAGGTTTGCTTTATCCATTACCACCCTTGCATTTCCACCAATTCTATACAAAGTTTATCAATCTTTTGCAAATTTGGGCTATGAGGTAGAGTTGATTGTTGCATAGCTTCATTCATTTGGGCAATCAAATCTTCTGCCATTTTCGTTACTTCTTTGTAAGAATATGCGCCTTGCAAAATAGCTTTTAATTCGTCTACATCTCCAGCTACTTTGCGATTGACAATTACCTTACCTTGGCGCAATATTTCTAAGCCACAACGCAACAATCTAATACAGTGCATCCCATGTTTTAAATCGAAACCCGATTTTCTTTCCATTTCTGCTCTAGCCGGATTTCGATTTTGCTGCCATGATAGATAAGCTTTCCATTCTCGCATTGCTCCTTGATATTTTTGGCTCTTTTGTAAAAGGCGAATAAAATCCGAACGACTATTAGTTAATTGTTGCGTATATGCCAAAGTCTCATCGGGTAAAGTATGCTGTTTTAACATACCTTTAAAATCAATATCCGCCGTAAGTAACTGATATAACTGTTCGGCTTCTTCTAAAAAGTCAATTTTTCCTCTAACTAAGTTGTACAAATATTCTAAAAAAGCGTTTAATTCATCCTTTGTTAATGGATCTTCTATAATGCCAAAATCTGCTGGTAAAGGCTTATTTTCTGGTGGATTTAGCAACCATTTACGATGAGTTTCTATTTTTTTGATTTGAGCAAAAGCATAGCCAGAGTAAGTATGCTTAACTTTTTTACTAAGAAATAACTGTCTATTCTCAATTAAATATTCCCCTATTTCTGTAAGAAAAGGATAATTATCTAACCATAGCAACTCTAATACATTAGGATTTGCTGCCGCTAGTAATTGAACTACTTTTTTTAATTCGTAAATAACCGTATCTTCATTACCATCTATAAACGGAAATATCCCTTCTTCATCCCAACCGCTATCTTTTTGCTCTATAGAATTAAATCCTAAATAGTATTCTTTGGGCGCAATAAACACGCCGCGATAATCATAATCTGACTTAGAATGATTCAACCCGTAAGCATGACTACCAGCCAAACCTACAAAAATAGTTCTTTCCTCAACCTCTTTTCTTCTCATTTTTCAAACTCAGATTAAGGCAAAAGCAATCGATTACAATCAGGATCGCACATCATAAATTTCCTTGCCGTGAGAATCTATAATAATGTCTCCAGACGGCAGGTAGCCTATATTAGTTAAATGTGCGATCGCACATTTAACTCCTCTTGAACAACGTGCGCTTATTGAGTAAAATGCGATCGCATTACCCTAACCAAGTTTCCAAATCTGCAGCATTGGTAAAATCTAATAAAGCTTCACCCAAAGCCTCTAATCTTTCCAGACTTAAAGCACTCACTTTTGCTGTCACTTCTGGGGATAAAATACCCAGTTTCCGGGTAAGCTGCTTGAGAACTAATTCTTTACCTTCAACGGTGCGACCTTCGCGTAAAATAGATTGATACATCGTAGA
>JAPJOW010000194.1 GCA_030826005.1 Aliterella sp. RAGGC_92 | reverse complement strand
GATCGCCGCCATAGATAAAGGATTAACTAAATATATATAAGGTAAATACTCTTGCGTAATGCGCTGCGTTTCATCGTAAATAGCTTTACGTTTAGCTTCGTCAAATTCCTGCGCGCCTTGGATATATAAATCGGCAATTTTTTGTTCCCAATCCGACACTACACGCCCTTGGATAGGTTCTTCTCCCACTTGCGAAGCTTGATTAAAGCTATGCAAGCCACCTTCGGTTAGCCAAACATTTGCGCCATCGTTGGGATCTACCCCAGAACCAATTAAGCCGCCAAAATAACATTCCCAGTCAAGGGTGTTATGCAGTTTTTCGCCAATTACGGTAAATGCGATCGCGCTTAAGTCTACTTGTATGCCGATTTTACTTAAGTTTTGCTTAATTTGAGCGCTCATTGCTTCGCCTGTCTTACTTCCAGCGTTTGACAACAATGTAAAACGGACGCGGTTATTATCCCCATCTAATAGTTGATTTTTTTCGTTGTACTTAAATCCAGCTTTTAACAATAATTCTTTTGCTTTTTCTGGTTCGTAATTATAAACTTTCAATCCATTTTTCGGGGAAAGATAATATTTACTTTGTACATCAATTGGTGAATTTTGAGGCTCTCCCAAGCCGCGAAAAAGATTATTAATTATACTTTGTCGGTCAATCGCATAAGATACGGCTTGTCTAAACTCTACAGTATTAAACCATCGCGATTTTATTGGATCTATTAAAGGTTTGCCGTTTCTTTTACCTTTATTCAAGTTAAAACTAATAAAACTTTGCCCGTAAGCAGCGCCACCATTATAAATCGTAAACTTTCCTCTTTTTTCTTCCTTTTTAAGTAAGGAAAAACTTACAGGACTCGCGCCAACTATATCTAACCCCCCCGAACGAAATTGAAGTAGCGATGTATCGGTCGATTCAACAATTTGCCAGACAACTTTTTCAATGTACGGCTGAGAATTACCTTGTTGATCTTTGCGCCAATAATAAGGATTTTTGCGGAATACCAATCGCTGACTGGGATTATAACTTTCTAGCTTATAGGGGCCATTCGTGACAATTTTTTGAGGATCGGTATCTGTTCCCCAAGTTGACATATATCGCGGATTTCCATCGGCATCTTTAGTTTTTACCGACTCTTGTAAGGCGTGTTTGGGTAAAATTGCGATCGCGCTGCTAGAATCCCCAGTAGTGGTACTGAAAAAAGGTGAAAATGGTTCGGGCAAAATAAATTCCACTTGGCGATCGCTTATTTTTTGCACTTTGGGTAAAGTTCCACTCACGCCAATTTTAAGATAATCTCTAAGATCGGTAGAAATTTCTTGATTGAAAACTATATCTTTATAAGTAAAAACCACATCATCCGATGTTAACGGTTTGCCATCCGACCATTTTAAACCCGGTCTGAGATTAAATAAAATGCGCTTTTTATCTGGTGATATTGTCCAAGATTCGGCTAATTCTGGCTCAATTTCTCCTTTACCGTTAATGGATGTCAACCCTTTAAATGTTAAGCCGAAAATACTAGGCGATTGTTGATTTAGAGCATAGTTAAAAGTTTGTGGATCGCTAAGGACGCTAATAACTAATTGTGATGTCTGCGCCGCTTGGGATTTAAAGTTGGCGGGGTTGCAGCCAGAAAATGCGATCGCAATTACTATCGTTAGTATAAATGCTATCCACTTACTCCTCCAATTGTAAGAAGTCATAACTTATTTAATATACTTATAAAATTAGTTTGTTTATACTGATTTGCGAATTTTGGCGATCGCACTGATAATTGCTTCCCGATTTTTGCGAGATTGCATCCATTTTGGCAACCTTGAAAACAAACTGTGATTAGACCAACCATAGTTTTTATCTGGTTTTCGTTCTCTCAATTTTGCGCTGACAAATTCCTCAATAAAGTCTAAATGTTGAAGATTATAAGCCCAAAGAGTTTTACTGCAACAAGGAGTTTGCAGCCACAAAGGGTAATGAAAATAGTCATCTACTGGTTCGCCATCCCAAGGTCTTTCAATTTCTCGTTCAGACCAATCTTTTGTAAAACCACAAGCTACACAGGAAAATCGCCGAGGAGTAAACCAATCGGTATTTTCAGGATCGATGCGCTGGACAATAGCACGGGAATTACAGCAAGGACAATGCACCAAAAATTTATCTTGGAATGAATATATTGTTTGACCGTTATTTTTGTAGCGTTTTATTTTTGTGCTGTTCATTATTTCATCGCCAGTAACGCTTACCTTTCCAAAAAACCCCTACGACTATACCAGTTAACTGTATTATATTTGCCCCAACTAATATTATTGGAATATTAACGTTTGGAATAGGAATGTAAACCCTAATCATTAAGCCAATAATTAAACATAAAATTAACGCCCAAAGCACTCCGGCATTAATAAAAACCTGTTTATCAAGTGTTTCTAATAAAAATACAGCTAAAGCCCCAACTCCCAATCCGCTCGCTGAACCTATTAAAAAAATTAAAAAAGGCAAATATCTAGCGAAAACTAAAGTCCGAGTAACATTAGACTGCGTACCTTGAGCTAACTGGTTGAAAAGCATCCATAGTAATAATTCTATGGCTATAACGATCGCAAAAGTTATGCTGGCAATGATTGCGAGCGATCGCCAAGGTAAATACCGAAGTTGACGTAAGGGGTTACTCATGGTTGATTAACTAGCTACTAATAAAACTACCGCATGAGCCGCAATTCCTTCTTCTCGCCCAACTGCGTCTAATTGTTCGTTGGTAGTTGCTTTAATACCAATACAATCGCCAGGAATATTTAAGACTTTAGCTAGGCGATCGCGCATACTAGCAATATGCGGCTTTAGCTTCGGACGTTCGGCGACAACTACTGAATCAATATTGCCAATTTGCCAACCGCGATCGCCTATTAATTGATTGACTTTACTAAGTAATACTAAACTATCTGCCCCCGCCCACTGCGGATCGCTGGGGGGAAAATATAGCCCAATGTCTCCCAAAGACAAAGCCCCTAACATTGCATCCATAATTGCATGAGTAAGTACGTCAGCGTCGCTATGTCCAAGTAAACCTAACTCGTGGGGAATTTCTACTCCTCCCAAAATTAAGCGGCGATTGGTGCTGAGTTGGTGGATATCATAGCCATTACCAATACGGATATTAACCATAGTTGAAATCTGTGAAAATATATTTTGAATTAAACCGAACTATATACCAGTAAATTACTGCTGTTTTTGAAGATTTTTTTTCCTATTGTGACCTACTCATTTGCGTTACTACCAGTACAATTAGTCCTAATCCGTTCAAAATGAAATAAATTGCTTAGAGATGGAATAGTCTCCCAGTATGGGTGCGGAAAATCAATCCTGATTTAAAATCATATTGGACAACTTTCCTAAGCTTAAAGTATCATTTTTTACTTAAATATTTTAATAGGGCTGCAATAAGCAATAATTTTACTGATAGCCAAATGTTTATATAAATAAATATAAATTTTTTATACCCTATTGAAAAAATATTCTTAGGTTTAATAAATATAAGGCTATTTTTAAAAAGGTTCAAATGCGGAAAAATCAGATTAGACTAGCTTTTTTGTTAAGTGTAGGTTTATTAACACTAGGTGTAGTAAGTGTTGGCGAGGCACAGACAAAACCTACAGAACAGAATACTATGCCAGCAAAGCGATCGCCCGATCGAGTGGCGGGGATTATCGAATCTGTTGATAGTGCCTCGATCAAAGTGCGGCTTGCTGATGGTAGTATCAAGTCTTACCCACGAAACCAGCAAATATTTTCTACAATTAAACCTGCTGAAGGCATTGCGATTATTCTGGACAAAGATGTTGAAGTTGGAGTTTCTAGAGGAGGGCGACCGCTACAAGTATTTGATGGGCGGATAGTAGACCTCAAAAACGATCGCCTCAGCGTAATGTTAACTAGCGGTCAGGTAAAAAATATTGCTATTTCGCCAGAGTTTGCAAGTCAGTTAAAAAATCTCCAGCGCACTACTGACGCACCCAGTCGCTTACCAATTACTGGAATAGTCAACGATCTTAGTCCTTTAAGTAGTATTAACTATACACCCTCTACACCTACAAACTTGCCTACAGCCCAGATGACGAGGAGAATAGCGCAAGGTAGCAATGTCAAGGCTAAATATAGCGATTTGATCCTAGCTTGCCAAGGTAGAAAAGTTGAAGTAGATAAATTAAAAGCGCTTCAGGATGTAGCAAATAATGTTGTTCGCTTCGAGCGCCTTGAAGTTGTAGATATTAATGACGTGCTAAAAGGTCAAGAAATCAAAGCTTTTCAACAGCGACACGCCCAGCATACTCCTACCGAGGATCTCATACTGAACAATGCTTTAAAAGAAGTTAGTGTTGCTATTGCCAACAACAACGATATTATGACGCTTGAGCAAGCACTTTTGCTGCATAAAGTCAACAAAAAAAGTATCATCGGCATCAAAGTTCCAGACGATATATACTACAGCAAAGTATTTGTCTTTTACGACTCGACGCTGAATTGAAAAATAGAATATAAGCGGCTTGACGCGGGGAAGTTAGTTAGGCGAGGGGAGACGGGGAAAAGTTTTTACATATTTCTCCCCTTGCTAGACAATTCAAAACCACCGCGATCGCGCGATTGCTGCAACTTATGCGATCGCCTTAATCGGTATCGTCGTGGGCAAAACGGTGATAAAGGAAGTCTAAAGCATAGTTACGCAACTTGTAATATTCGGGATCTTCCATAATCCGAGTGCGATCGCGCGGGCGATCGAAAGGAATATTCATTACTTCCCCAATGCTGGCGGCGGGGCCATTGGTCATCATCACTAAGCGATCGGCAAGAAACAAAGCTTCATCAATATCGTGAGTAATCATCAATACCGTACAGCGATGATCGTTCCAAATTTTTAGTAGTTCTTCTTGCAATTCTTCTTTTGTAATCGCGTCCAATGCCCCAAACGGCTCATCTAAAATCAAAACTTGCGGACGAATTGCTAAAGCTCTAGCAATAGAAACGCGCTGTTTCATCCCCCCAGAAAGTTGCGGGGGCTTTTTATCCGCCGCTTCTGTCAGTCCTACCATTGCCAAATGTTCCCGGACGATCGCGCGTTTTTCTGCCTCTGGCTTATTGGGATGAACGGCATTAACAGCGATGTAGACGTTCTCAAAAGCAGTTTTCCAAGGCAATAGAGCGTAATTTTGAAACACTACCATGCGATCGGGTCCTGGTTTCGTAATCGGCACAGAATTAAGTTCTACCCTACCGCTACTTGGAGTAGTAAAGCCAGACACCATATTTAGCAGCGTTGATTTACCGCAACCAGAGTGACCGATGACGCAGATAAACTCTCCCTCGTCTACCGTGAGGTTAACACCATCTAGTACCGTGTAAGTTCCTTTGTTAGCGGTGGGATAAACCTTACCAACATCCTCAATTAGTAAAAAAGGTTCGCTCGTGGTAGTTTTTTTTACGGAAGTGTTGGCACTAGGATCGATATAGGCAAGAGTACGGTTGTGCATGGGTAATGGGTAATGGGTAGTTAGTGAGACAAGATTGCAGAAAAGAAAAATCATTCATTACGCTTTCAGCAACGCCAATGGTTTTTCTGCGATTTGGCGATCGCCCTGAAAATTAAGCTGCTACCGTCGGGCGAGAATCGAGAATAACTTCGGCAATAGAGAAATCTTGCTTGATTGGTAGACTGTTGAGATAAGCGATCGGGTCGTCGGCGTTAAATACTGTACCGTCGAATAGTTGAATAGCTTTGCGCGTGTAAGTAATATCGCCAAGACCGAGTTCTCGCGCGGCGGTGCTAAATACTCCAACTTTGCAGATGCGCTCTAGAATTTCTACCCAGTTTCGAGGGAAAGGTGTATCGCCCCAACGAGCTAGTTGTGTCATAATCCATAGTTGTTCTGTGCGACTAGGACGATTGACCCCAGAGTCTCCATAAAACTGATGGTGAGCGTACTCACGCATCGGATGCTCTAGGCTACAAGTGGATGTATTTGGGTCTCCAATCTGAATATAATCTATATCCGTACTCACATACTCTCTACGCGCCAAAATCTCGCGGATTTCTTGGCTATGATTTGGGTCAGCGCAATAATGGCAAGCTTCTAATAGAGCTTTGACTAAAGCAATATGAGTGTTAGGATAAGCTGCCGCCCAATCTTCTCGCACGCCAAGAACTTTGCCGGGATGTCCTAACCAGATTTCTAAGTCTGTGGCAATAGTAAACCCAGTTCCTACGTCGGCGGCGCGGTAGTTCCAAGGTTCTCCCACGCAATAACCGTCAATACTTCCCGCTTGCAAGTCAGCGACCATCTGTGCGGGGGGAATAATTGATAGCTTCACATCTCGGTCTGGATCGATACCTCCGGCGGCTAACCAGTAACGCAATAGTAAGTTGTGCATAGAGGAAGGATGCACCATACCCATCCGATGTTGACCGAGGGGAGTATTGTGTAACATTTCCTTGAAGTCGGATAGCGTATAAACTCCTTGGTCGTAAAAGCGCTTTGCCAGGGTGATAGCGTTGCCGTTACGGGTCATAGTTAAGGAAGTAACGACGGGGAGGGGTTTGTTTTCATGCCCCCCCAAAGTTAACCACATCGGCATTCCTGAAGGCATTTGCGCTGCATCTAAATAACCGCCAACTATACCGTCAGTAATTCCCCGCCAATTAGATTCGCGCGTCAAAGTAACTTCATCTAAACCATGCTTGACAAAAAAGCCTTTTTCTTTAGCTATAGCCAGAGGCGCACAAGCGGTTAGAGGGAGAAAGCCTAGCTCTAAATTGACTTTCTCTAAACCGTGACGGGCGATCGCATCAGTTTTTCGAGCGCGAATTTTTTTAATCCGCTTTTGCTGATTGAGAAAGTAAATCATTTCACTACGCAAGCTGTAGTAACTGGGATGTTCTACTACTTCCATCCGCTTGCGGGGGCGAGGAATATCTACTTCTAAAATCTGTCCAATTTTTGATTCTGGCCCGTTAGTTAGCATCACGATGCGGTCAGACAATAGCACGGCTTCATCAACATCGTGCGTAACCATCACGGCGGTAACTTGGTTTTCTTCGCAGATTTTCATTAACTGTTCTTGCAAGTTACCCCGCGTTAAAGCATCCAAAGCTCCAAACGGTTCGTCAAGTAACAATAGTTTCGGGCGAATTGCTAAAGCACGAGCGATCGCCACTCTTTGTTTCATTCCTCCTGATAACTGTCCTGGTTGCTTATCGGCGGCGTGGCGCAAACCTACCATATCTATATGTTGCTCGATGATGCTTTTGCGCTCGCTTTCTGGCAAGTCGGTCATTACTGAGTTTACCGCTAGAGCAATATTTTCGCGGACTGTGCGCCAAGGTAACAGCGAATAATTTTGAAATACTACCATGCGATCGGGTCCGGGTCTGGTAATTTTTTGCCCTTCTAGAGTTACTACGCCTTCGCTAGGCAAATCTAAACCTGCCACCATGTTTAACAACGTAGATTTACCACAACCAGAGTGACCGATGAGCGAGACAAATTCGCCTTTTTTAATTTCGAGATTAATTCCTTTGAGTGCGATGTAGCTACCACCGCCTTGTAAGGGGAAAACTTTATCAATTTGGTCAACAGCAACGAATACAGACATAGTTAATTTGGGGGGGTGAGGGGAAATTTGTTTCTATTTAGTTTCGGCGGGTAAAATCTTGTTTTCTAGCCAACCCATAGCTTTGTCTAGCAACAGACCCACAACGCCGATGTAGATTAGAGCTAAGATGACTTCGCTAACATTGTTGTTTTGATAGGCTTCCCAGATAAAAAAGCCAATACCCACAATTCCAGACATGACGATCTCGGCGGCAATAATTGCTAACCAAGCAAGTCCAATCGCAATTCTCAAACCTGTAAATATGTAGGGTAGCGCTGCCGGAATTAGGATATTAAAAAAGTATTCTTTGCGCGATAGTTGTAATACTTTGGCAACGTTGTTGTAGTCAGAGGGAATTTGCTTAACTCCCACTGCGGTATTTATTAAGATGGGCCAAATTGCTGTAATAAAAATTACAAATAGGGCGGCGGGTTCGTTTTGACGCAAGGCAGCTAAAGCAATGGGGACCCATGCTAAAGGTGGTACAGTCCGCAATAGTTGGAAGATCGGATCTAAAGCCTTGGACATCATTTTATTTGTGCCGATCAATATTCCCAAGCCAATTCCGACGATTGCTGCTAGGGTATAACTGATAGCCACTCTTTGCAGACTAGCGAAAATTTGCCAAAATAAACCTTTATCTGTGCCACCGCGATCGTAAAAGGGCCAGAAAATTAAGATCCAAGTGTCTTGAACAACTTGTATTGGCCCTGGTAAAGTTGCGCCGGGAGTCCATGAAAATAATTG
>JAPJOW010000193.1:3913-8400 GCA_030826005.1 Aliterella sp. RAGGC_92 | reverse complement strand
TTTACTTCTTCAGCGAAGGTGTGTTTCTCAACTTGAATTACCAAGTCTACCATCGAAACGTTGGGAGTAGGTACGCGCAAAGCTACACCATTAAGCTTACCTTTCAATGCTGGCAATACTAAAGCTACGGCTTTTGCTGCACCCGTTGAAGTTGGAACAATATTCATTGCTGCCGCTCTTGCCCTTCTTACATCGCGGTGACTAGCATCTAATAAACGCTGATCTCCCGTGTAACTGTGGGTAGTCGTCATTGTGCCTTTAATAATGCCGAACTTTTCGTGCAATACTTTGGCAATTGGTGCTAGGCAGTTAGTCGTACAACTTGCATTACTAATAACTACGTGCTGTTCGTGGTTGTAATCGTGGTCGTTGACACCTACAACAAACGTACCATCATCATTTTTACCGGGAGCAGTAATTAAAACTTTTTTCGCACCAGCTTTTAGATGCTTGGATGCGCCTTCTTTACTGACAAAAACGCCTGTAGATTCAATAATTAGGTCAATTTCCCAATCTTTCCAAGGCAAGTTTTCCGGGTTGCGATCGCTCGTACATTTAATCGTCTTGCCATTAACTATTATTGAGTTGTCATCAGCGCTAATATCCGCACCGTGCAACGTTCCTAGCATCGTATCGTATTTAAGCAGGTGAGCGTTGGTTCTTGGATCGGAAGTATCATTAATGGCGACAAGATCGATATTGCTATTTTCTCGACCCAGCCAGCACCTTGTAAAGTTGCGCCCGATGCGTCCAAACCCGTTGATCGCGACTCTAATCACAGCGTCTTGCCCTCTGGTGTGTGTTGAATAAACTTTTGGTATTGAACCACATCATATCGCAAAGGGCGGTTCATTATAACTTGCTGTTTAAGAGCTTGGCGAAAATATCTAATATTGTTTTATATCTAATCCCGATTCGATAAAATACCAACTCTAGATAGTTGGCAAGTAAATAAAAATTATATTTATTAAATATTTAAGCGCGATCGCCCGAAACGTGAAAGTTAAGACAATCTAAGCATTTTCAACCTTTTGAAATGGTTGCTAGTCCTACCATTGCTTAGTTTCACTGTCATTAACTAAAAAATCTATCGCAATGCCCATAGAAAAATCTCACAGGTTGTACTATCTACAAAATCTAAATCTTGATATGATAGCGCGTGACATTCATCCCCAATCGGGTGGTGCGGTGGGGTGTAAGGAGCAAAAATGCCAAATTCTGTTGATTTTAGCGGCAAACCATTTCATTTTATCGGCATTGGTGGAATTGGAATGTCTGCCTTAGCTTATATTTTGGCTAAACGCCAACTGCCCGTATCTGGCTCGGACACTCGTTCAAGTCATATTACGCAAAAATTACAAGCAATTGGAGCGCATATTTTCGATCGCCAAGCCGCAAGCAATTTAGAATTTTTCTTAAAAGAAACTGACCGAATCCAAGCAACGGTGGAAACTGGTATAAGTAGTCATGCGATCGCGCTTGCTATTGATAAGTCAACAATTAATAATCCCCAAGTCATTTACTCCACAGCTATCAATGCCACAAACTTAGAGTACAAAGCCGCCCTAGAATTAGGTTGCCCAATATTTCATCGCTCGGATTTATTAGCTGCTTTAATTGAAGAATACTCAACAATTGCCGTCGCCGGAACTCACGGCAAAACAACTACAAGTAGCGCAATTTCTTATATGCTGCTGCAAGCAGGAATAGACCCCACAATAATTGTGGGCGGAGAAGTATCGGCATGGGAAGGCAATGCAAGACTCGGACAAAGCGAGTATTTAGTAGCAGAAGCCGATGAATCCGATGGAACGCTTGTCAAATTATCGGCGGCAATTGGCGTAATTACAAATATTGAACTAGATCATCCCGACCATTACGCAGATTTGGAACAAGTAGTAACAACATTTCTCACCTTTGCTAATCGCTGCAAAACTTTAGTGGGGTGCGTTGATTGCGAAACCGTGAAAAATCGCCTCAAACCTCAAATTAGCTACAGTTTACAACCAACAGGTGCAGATTATACCGTTAGCGATATTGAATACCGCGCCGATGGGACAACGGCTACAGTATGGGAAAAAGGGCAAGTTTTAGGAAAGTTAAATTTACGCTTATTAGGCAAGCACAATCTTAGTAATGCGATCGCCTCCGTTGCTGTAGGGAGGTTATTAAAACTAGATTTTGCTACTATTGCCCGCAGCCTAGCTACTTTTGTCGGCGCAAGTCGTCGCTTTGAAGTACGCGGCGAAGCTGGCGGTATTACTTTTATTGACGATTACGCCCACCACCCCAGCGAAATCCGCGCCACGCTAGAATCAGCGCGTTTGCAAGCAAAAGCCGGGACAAGAGTAGTAGCAATTTTTCAACCCCACCGTTACAGCCGCACTCAAACTTTTTTAACAGAATTTGCCGAGTCTTTTTTAGATGCCGATTTAGTTGTAGTTACAGATATTTATAGTGCGGGAGAGCAAGATTTGGGATTAGTAAGCAGCCAAAAATTGGTAGAACTAATTGCCCAGCACCAAGAGAATGTGACCTACGAGCCTAGCTTAAACTCTGTCTCTACGTTTCTTTTAGCAAACCTCCGCCCTGGAGACATTGCTTTATTTTTAGGGGCGGGAAATCTCAATCAAATTATTCCTAGCGCGATCGCTTCTATTGGTCAACTATCTGCCTAACTTACCCTTACTACTAGCACCATGTACCTACCTGCTACCGAGTGTCAAATAAAAGCCCAAGTTCTCTTAGCAACCTTAACTTCGTTTCGAGTCGGAGGCCCTGCCGAGTGGTACGTCGCACCGCGTAATTTAGACCAATTAAAAGCTAGTTTTGAATACGCTCAAACGCGAGAACTACCAATTACGATGTTAGGCGCAGGATCGAACTTGCTAATAAGCGATCGCGGTATTCCTGGCTTAGTGATTAGCACTCGTCACCTGCGCCATAGCGAATTTGACCCCCAAACAGGTACGGTTACTGTCGCCGCCGGAGAACCATTACCGCGCCTTGCTTGGCAAGCCGCCGAAAAAGGCTGGCAAGGCTTAGAATGGGCAGTAGGGATTCCGGGAAGCGTTGGCGGAGCGGTAGTAATGAATGCAGGCGCTCATAAAAGCTGCATCGCAGATATGTTAGTTAATGCTCAAGTGCTTTTACCATCGGGGAAAATAGAGACTTTAACTTTAGAGGAGTTGGGTTATAGCTACCGGACTTCGCTGCTGCAAGGAAGCGATCGCTTAGTGACTCAAGCTACTTTACAACTCCAGCCCGGCTTTGAGCCAAGTCAAGTAATGGCAACAACTAGCCAGCACTTAGAACACCGAAAAACAAGCCAACCTTACCATTTACCTAGTTGCGGTAGCGTATTTCGCAACCCTTTACCTTATACGGCGGGTTGGCTGATCGAACAAAGCGGACTCAAAGGCTATCAAGTTGGTGCGGCGCAAATAGCTCAACGCCATGCCAATTTTATTCTTAATTGCGGCGGCGCTAAAGCTAACGATATTTTTAGCTTAATCAACCACGTCCAGGAACAAGTACAACAAAATTGGTCAATTTGGCTGCATCCAGAAGTAAGAATGCTAGGGGAATTTCAAGCCGCAGGGTAATCACCCTAGTAAATAGATCGGGAACTTCCGCAGCGCATCTATAATTTAATGGAACTTGAATAGCATTATTACGCGGTCAGTATTATGACAAAAGGACAAGGTTTTGGGTTTGGGTTGGGCAAAATGAAGGAATTAGCTGATGCTTTTAAAAAAGCCCAGCAAGTTCAAGAAAATGCGAAAAAGCTCCAAGAAGAATTAGAGCAGATGGAAATCCCCGGCGAATCTGGTGGCGGATTAGTTAAAGTCGTTTTAAGTGGCAATCAAGAACCGAGGCGAGTAGAAATTTCTCCTGATGCGGTATCTGAAGGAGCAGAGGTACTTTCTGACCTCGTAACGGCAGCTATGAAAGATGCTTACAATAAATCTACCGCGACAATGCGCGAACGGATGGAAGAATTAACCAGTGGTTTAGAGTTACCAGGGATGTAAATGCGAACGAGTGCGGTGCTAGTTCTTATAGTAGTGCCAGCACTCAAATAAAATTTATGGCTTACAAACTATTATTTGTCTGTTTGGGGAATATCTGTCGATCGCCTACAGCAGAAAATATTATGAATCATTTGACCGAGCAGGCAAATTTGGCAAGTTACATTGCTTGCGATTCGGCAGGTACGGCAGGCTACCATATTGGCAGTCCTCCCGATCGCCGGATGAGCGCCGCCGCTACCAGCAAGCTAGGTATTGAGCTAGTTGGCAATGCTCGTCAGTTACAAGCATCGGACTTAAAAGATTTTGACCTGATCCTGGCAATGGATCGAGCCAATTATCAAGATATTTTAGCTCTTGACTCCACTGGGCAGTACGGCGATAAAGTTCATTTGATGTGCGATTACTGCTCTAAATACTCGACAAAAGACGTTCCCGATCCTTATTACGGTGGTA
>JAPJOW010000193.1:0-3813 GCA_030826005.1 Aliterella sp. RAGGC_92 | reverse complement strand
ATTTTTCATCGCAAAACCAACTAACTCCGCACGATTATTAGTACTGGTTTTTCTTAACAAAGAGCTAACGTATTTTTCTACAGTCCGGGGACTCAAATGCAAACGAGTACCAATTTCTGCATTAGAAAGCCCGTGAGTGAGTAATAAAACTACCTGCTGTTCGCGTAAAGTTAAATGTAGGTGTAAGAGATCGCTTTGGGCAGCTACGGCTCGTTCGGGCTGTAAATGAGGGCTATCGTTTATAAATGACGCGCGATACTCTGAGTGCAGCATTTGACTGCGCTCTAAAAGGTTTTGAATCGCTGCGCCTAATTCTTTGAGTTCAAAAGGTTTAGGCAAATAAATATCACACCCTGACTTATAGCCTTGGATGCGTTCTTCAGTTTTGTTTCTCGCGCTCAAAAATATTACTGGTAATAGGCGAAATATTGGATGCTGGCGTACTTGTCTTACCAGTTCATAACCGTTTAAACGAGGCATGATGATATCTGTCACCATCAAATGGGGATGATGAGCTTCTACCATCTCCAAAGCCGATTGACCGTCAACAGCCATGACAACGGTATAACCATACATTTCTAGGTAATTGCTGATTGCTAGACGAGTTCCTAAATCATCATCAGCAATCAGGATCGTCAAAGGCATGATAAGAAAACTAACATATATTAACTAAAAGACCTGTAGCTAAAATAATCAATAAACGCGATCTATGTATAGCTGATTCATTATCGCAACCTTTAATAAATAAACAGTTACACGCAAACAAACTGAGCAATTCCTCCTGGCTAAGGTGGAAATATTTTACCCCTCGGCTAATTTCAGGCTACTTGTATAAACATAAGCGATCGCTCAAATCTGTACTTATACCTTTAAATAGACAATTAGTTGAGTTTTTTGATTACTATGGATAAACCGCTTCCTATCTCCAGATCAAAAATTGAAGCTGTAATAAGTGTACATGAGCGACAAGAGCGAAAGTTATAAAGTAGTTAGCGATAATCGTCAAGCCCGTTATCAGTATGAAATTCTCGAAACTTATGAAGCTGGGTTGCAGCTATTAGGGACAGAAGTAAAATCAATTCGCGGAGGTAAAGCTAACCTCACTGATGGTTACGCTTTAATCCGTGAAGGGGAAGCGTGGCTAATTAACGTCCATATTTCTCCTTATACGGGTAGCGGTAAGTATTTTAATCACGAACCCCGGCGCAACCGCAAATTGCTCCTCCATCGGCAAGAAATTCGGAAGTTGATCGGCAAAGTCGAACAGCAAGGTTTGACTTTAGTAGCATTAAAAATGTACCTGAAAAAAGGCTTAGTCAAAGTCACTATTGGGCTTTGTCGGGGTAAAAAATTGCACGATAAACGAGAGGACTTGAAACGCCGTCAAGACAGGCGGGATATGGAAAGAGCAATGAAGAATTATTAATCCTAAAGATTAATTAGAGGAGTTATTGTATTTCTTTAGTTAGACGACAAAATGCTCCTTTTTTCTAGCGGAAGATTGATTTTAATTACGAGTAAAACAGATACTTTAGTAATGACTCGCAATTAAAACCGGAAAACAACGTTATGAAACACTCTAATTTATCAAATTTGATTGGTGCTAGTGCCATTGGTTTAAGCTTAGCAATTCTTCCTTTATCTATGCCAGCTTCCGCTCAAACCGATACCGCTCCTGGAACGACAACATCTCCTGGTACTACTACCGAGCCACTTCAAGGTACAAATAATGCCGAACAAGGCGATCGCGATTTTGATTGGGGATGGTTGGGATTAATTGGTTTAGCTGGTTTAGCTGGTTTATCTCGCAAGCATGAAGAACCTACTCGTTACCGCGACCCCGATCCAGTAAGCACAACTCCAGGTTACAGAGAGTAAAAGTTGGTATTTTTTTCAAAGTGGAAGCGATTGGATTATTGCTTTTTTCAAATAAAGAGCAGCAAGTAAAAGATAACTTTTCTACTTTCCACAAATATTTAAACTTTAATAAAGCCTCAGAATATATTTTGAGGCTTTATTTGTATTAGCTCCAAGAAATTAATTTTTTTAAGTTTGTCAATCCGTATTCTGAGAGAGGCAAGTATTAGTTAATTCAAGCGATGATAACAAAATAAAAGTAAAAGCAAAAGTAGATGATTGCAAACCAGCACGAAAAGGGATGGGAAATAATTTACCATCGCGCTCATGCCTTACTAGCTGCCGAAATCGCCGGACACTGGCACTCAAAGGATAGACCAAAACGAATAATTGAAACTGTAGCGGCTATTTCCCATCACGACGATTTAGAACGCGAATGGGAAGGCAAAAACCTCACCCCCGCAGGTACTCCTTTAGACTTTACTTTAGATAAAGAAACCGATTTAAAAAAGCTCAAAGAACAAACAGAAAATTCCTGCTATCGGGGACGCTGGGTAGCAATGCTGATTTCTATGCACACCAGTTTTCTCAATGAAGGTAAGCGGGGAGAATCGCCGGAACTTGACTCGTTTTTAGACGAGCAATTGGCAAATCAGGCAAAATGGCGCAAAGAATTAGGTATTAGTAAACAAGAAGCTGAAAAAGCTTATGCTTTTTTTCAATGGTGCGATCGCTTTTCGTTAATTCTTTGCTGTCGCGAATTACCCGCCGGAGAACGCGCCTTAGAAATTAGCAAGGGGCCAGACGGCAAGCGCTACGATGTGATGGAAACAAGCGATGGTAATGTCTGCGTCAAACCTTGGCCTTTTGAAAAGGAAAAGTTTACTGTTGCGGTGGAAGCGTGTTATTTAGACCAAGTGCAATTTAGCGATAGCGCCGAACTTACCGCAGCCTTGAAAGATGCGCCAATTAAATTACTGGAGTGGACGCTAGTTAAGCAATAAGTTCTACCAAATTGGTTCGAGATTAAGAATAAATCCTGGTAAATTAGAGAGTAAATTAGTTTTAAATTTAGTAGGTAATAATTTATACGCGTGTTTAGCTAATATTTATTAAACGAGACTCAACAATAAAGAAGCGATCGCTTCTTTATTGGATCGGTTCATACATAAAATAAAAAATTTCCGTAATTGCCACTTCCTCTTTTGTAAGAAGTTAAAGAGCAGTTAAACAGTTAGTTGCATTCTCTAAATTAAAAACTGTTTAATGAGCCAACTTACTATCAAATACGGAGGAAAAATCATGCTTGTATCAACATTTGAACTCTTAATTAAGCCCCAGTTACCTAAAGAGCTTCAACAACCACCCTTTGATAGAATTAGTCGAACAGTCATTCAAGGTTATTTTTTAACTTTGGCTAATACTACCGATTCTGTAGTCAGAGTCTCGCTTGTATTTACCGCCAATTCACCTATTTTAGATCCAGCTACAACAGTAACTTTTCTAGATACTTTAGGAAATAATGTTCAAGGTGATGTAATTCCAGAAAGCCCTGGAAAAACAAGTTTTCCGATTACTATCCCAGCTAATGATACAGGCTTATTCATATTACAACCAGATCCAAGATTATTGAATAACCCCGATCCTGATTTTGAGGTTCGGGGTTATGTAGAAATCTTTTTAGCATCTCTTTCTCCTTCAAGAAATGCAACTTTGTTGTTAACTCCTGAACATCGAGGAACATTTTTTAAAGATGTAACGGCTACCGATCCCCAACTCGATCAAATTATTTATCCTCTACCCACAGCTACAGGTAGTTCTTTGTATAGATTGAGAAGTTTACCCCTTGTTTCTCAAGATTCATTAGACTTAGCAGGAGTTATGTAAAGCTAAAAACTTAACGATTTTAATAAAGTGTGGGATTTATTTACATCGAGTTCATAAAATACTTGTCCC
>JAPJOW010000192.1 GCA_030826005.1 Aliterella sp. RAGGC_92 | reverse complement strand
TATAAATCAATACCCATCGCCAAGTTTTACAAGAAGTCCAAGGAGTTATTAGTTAAAGGTTTAGATACTCAGATACCGTGTCTAAAGGTTCGCAAAAGCTGTCTACGCCTTGCTGCATCACGTACAAGAGAACAGGAGTTACAAGTAGCGGTGGGCAAAGTTTGGTTGCAGCTAAATGCCCTACAACGGGAGCAAAGTTATTTTCTAAAAGACTGCTTCTAAATTCTTCTTTGCAAATAGCAGCGCGGCATTTTTTGGCTAGGCTGTCTAACCACTCTGCGTTTGCTATATCTGGTTGCTGCCCTACTCTAATTGCTAATACTACTGCTGCATCTTCTAAATTGCCTTCGCAATCTTCTATTTCTTTTAGAGCAGCTATAGCATCAGGATAATCTACTAATTCAGCCTGGAATTTAGCAATATTTTCTGGTGTAACTTGAGTCATAGCGTCCAACTAGCTTAGATAAAATCTGTCAGGTAATTTTAATTTTGACGGACGCGAGGAATAATTGCCAAATAAAAAGCAGTGAAATCAATTGTTTCACTGCTATAGGAGCATAAAATCTCAAAGGTTAATTACAAACCAACTAATTCGCGGGATTCAAAGTCGGTTAGTTGTTGAGCGATCGCCCGTCTTGTCTCTAGCTTGGCTACGCTAAATTGGTTGCGTAAATATTCTAAGTTAGCTAGAGCGTTGGCTTTTTCGGCGGTTAATCGCATCAATGTATTGGTAGCAGTTTGATATTCCCTATCTGTCAGCAGAACTTCAAACCGCCGCGCCTTGCGTTGGGTATCGTTTTTTAAATCTATGTCAAAAGCCGAACGAGTATCCGCATGACCTTCTACTCGATTTAGCAATTGCTGTACTGCCATAATTTCTGAGTCTAATTCGTTTACCCGTCCCGCCGCCTGGGCGATCGCTCCTGGGTAATGACTCAGTTCCATTGTCATCATCATGTGCTTTTACTCGCAAGCTAGAAATTAAATTTTTTTGCTCTATGCCACCAATTCTTGCAGTTGATGTACCGTTGTTAGTGGCAGTTGCTCGGTTTGCGGCATTCCTACTTGTTCTAATACTTTGACTTCAATATTTACAGAAACTAAGTAGCTACCAGGTTCAGCGCCAATAGCTTCGGCGATTAATTTTGCAAGTTCTGGACGCTTGGCGGTGATTGGATCTCTTAAACTGCAACGATCCCAATCATGTTTAGCCGTCGGATTTAGGTTGAGAATATAGTGCTTAGTCATAGGTTAAAGTCTGGAATCCATCCTCTGTAACAACCCTATAGAATCATTAGCTGAATGACCCTACCTTTATATTATAGTACGTTTGTACTAAAAATGGGGGGAGAAAACGCGATCGCACTTGTATTTATTTATCGATTGCTTGAGAGCCTTTACCGTCTAAGTTAGGCTTGGGCGTTGGGATAACTTCATTTAACCAAACTGCTTGTTGAGGTAAGGGAATAGCAATACCAGCTTTATCGAAGGCAACTTTGACGCGGCGGCGATATTCTCGTGCGACCTCCCATTGCTTGAGGGGTTGGGTTTTAATCCAGACGCGAATCATTAAACCGCGATCGCTAAAATTCTCAACTCCTAATACTTGCGGCGTTTCGATAATTTGTTCCTGCCACTTGGGGTCTGCATCCATTTGTACGCCAATAGTGTTAATCAGTTCTAAAGCTCGATCGATATCTGCGTGGTAAGCAACGGGAATACTCAAATCGGCTCTCGACCAACGACTAGAAAGATTAGCCACAATTTTAATTTCACTATTAGGAATAGTAATTAAGCGTCCTTCAGAGTCTCTTAGCTGGGTAATGCGGAGATTGAGGTTTTCTACCAAACCCCCAACCTCTCCAACATTAATGACATCTCCTAAAGCATACTGGTCTTCTAAAATGATGAAAAAACCATTAATTGCATCCTTAATTATGTTTTGAGAAGCTAAGGAAACTGCAACCCCTACTAATCCAGCACCTGCAAGTAAAGGTGCGATATTTACTCCCACCGTAGTTAGAGCAATCAGCGTGCCAATTGCTACTCCACTTAAAGTAGTTATGCTTTTAGTAACTCCAGAAATGGTCGAAACCCGTAGATGCAAGCGCAAAGCATCATCAGGGGTAAGTAAAGTGTTAATTGCCAGCGCGGAAGTAAAGCGATCGATTAATACATAACTTAAACGCACGGTGACATAAGTTCCCAATCCTACCAGGGCAAGGGTAAAAGGAATCTTTAACACCGTTAATATCCAACTAGGAATTACTCGCGTATAAGGGAATAGCCCTAAAATCAACAGCACTCCACTACCCCAAATTAGGCTGTGTGCTAATTGAAATAACCTGCGTCTGACTTCTTGGATATTTTTTTGTTGCTGCTGGCTAAGTTGCGTTGTAACGGGATCGTTTGTTGAAGTAATAACTGGGCGTAAATTTATTCTCCATTGCCAACGACGGACTCCCCAGCTAAGTAAAACCATACAGAAAAATACGCCAAAAGCGATCGCTCCTGAACGCGTTAAAAATTTTGGCTGTCGCTCAAGCTTGGCTCGTCTTAGGTCTTGCTCTAAAGATAATCTCAGTTTGTCCGCAAGCGGAAATAGTTCTTGGGCTTGCAGTTTGGCATCAAGGTCTGTAATGGTTAATAAGTATTGACC
This sequence comes from Aliterella sp. RAGGC_92, assembly GCA_030826005.1. Classification (GTDB taxonomy): domain Bacteria; phylum Cyanobacteriota; class Cyanobacteriia; order Cyanobacteriales; family Chroococcidiopsidaceae; genus Aliterella. The sequence continues at coordinate 5,814 of JAPJOW010000192.1, read as the reverse complement.
GTTAACGTAGATGACGGGTAAATTATTTTCTTGCCTAACTTGTACTTGAAGCTCGTTAGAATTGCTTTGAAAATAATTTTGGCTGATATTTTGCAAGCGCTGCTGAATGTCCTCAACTCGCTTTGATAAATTACCTCTAGTTTCAGCAACTTGAAATAAACGGCGACCATCCAAAGCAATCCAAGTAGATACAACTTCCTGCTGCGATCTTATCTGTTGAGAAGAAGTTGGTAAATGTAAATTGGGTAATGGAAACTGGGCAGTTGCAGGTAATACTACTGTGACAGTTAACATTATTGATAGCGCGATCGCCCAAAATTTAGAGCGCATTTTTCCCTCCTCATCACAAGCTCTTAATTAAGAGTAGTTGTTCACAATTACTAAAAATGCGGTTAAGCTAAGTGAGACTACTTAGTACAAGTATTTAAGGAATATTCTTAATGACCGCGACTACTGCCCGTATAAAGCATGAAATAAAAGATATTAACCTAGCTCCCTCTGGTAGACAAAGGATTGAGTGGGCGGGGCGAGAAATGCCCGTCCTCAAGCAAATACGCGATCGCTTTGCAACGGAGAAACCTTTTGCTGGGATTCGTCTAGTTGCCTGTTGTCACGTTACTACAGAAACGGCTCACTTGGCGATCGCTCTTAAAGCTGGCGGCGCAGACGCAATACTAATTGCTAGTAATCCTCTCTCTACTCAAGATGACGTAGCAGCTTGCTTAGTTGCCGATCATGAAATTCCTGTTTTTGCCCTGAAAGGCGAAGATAATGAAACCTACCATCGCCACGTTCAAATTGCTCTAGATCACCGCCCCAATATCATTATTGATGATGGTAGTGATGTAGTTGCGACGCTAATTCAAGAGCGCCAAGACCAAGTAGCAGATTTAATCGGTACAACTGAGGAAACTACTACTGGAATTGTGCGTTTGAAAGCCATGTTTAAAGACGGTGTCTTGACATTTCCAGCAATGAATGTTAACGATGCCGATACCAAGCACTTCTTTGATAATCGTTACGGTACGGGACAATCGACTTTAGACGGAATTATCCGCGCGACAAATATTTTATTAGCGGGCAAAACAATTGTCATAGCTGGCTACGGCTGGTGCGGTAAAGGTACAGCATTGCGCGCGCGGGGACTTGGTGGCAATGTAGTTATCACAGAAATCGATCCAATTCGGGCAATTGAAGCAGTAATGGATGGTTTTAGAGTGCTACCGATGGCGGAAGCTGCTCCTCAAGGAGACATTTTTATCACTGTTACTGGCAACAAGCACGTAATTCGCGCCGAGCATTTTGAAGTAATGAAAGATGGAGCGATCGTTTGTAACTCCGGTCACTTTGATATTGAAATCGACCTCAAATCTTTAGGCGCAAAAGCTAAAGAAGTTAAGGAAGTACGCAACTTTACTCAACAATATCAAATGCCCAACGGCAAATCTGTTGTAGTTTTAGGCGAAGGTCGATTAATTAACCTAGCCGCCGCCGAAGGACACCCAAGTGCGGTAATGGATATGAGTTTTGCTAACCAAGCTTTGGCTTGCGAATATTTGGTTAAAAATAAAGGCAAACTAGAGCCAGGCTTGCACTCTATCCCCGTAGAAGTAGATGCAAACATTGCAAAATTGAAGTTACAAGCAATGGGTATCAACATCGACACTCTTACCTCCGAACAAATTGAATACATTAATTCCTGGACTGCGGGAACTTAAGACGGTATAAATTGGTTAGAAAAAGGAGGCATAGTTAACTATGTCTCCTTTTGCTTATAAGTTGGTGAGAAACAGGAAATAAATTAATGGTTGAATGGATTACAAGTACGATGGATTCCCTGGGATATTGGGGAATTGGCTTATTAATGTTTTTAGAAAACCTGTTTCCTCCTATCCCATCAGAGTTAATTATGCCTCTGGCGGGTTTTACTATATCTCAAGGAAAATTAGATTTTGCTCCGGTAGTGTTTGCAGGAGTATTTGGGACAGTAATCGGCGCGTTACCTTGGTACTACGCTGGTAAAATCCTGGGAGAGCAGCGTTTAAAGAGTTTAGCCGATCGCTATGGTAAATGGTTGACCGTTTCTAGTAAAGATATTACCAAAGCTACCGGATGGTTCGATCGGCATGGCGGAAAAGCTGTATTTTTGTGTCGCCTCGTCCCTGGAGTCCGTACTTTAATTTCCTTACCCGCAGGTATTAGCAATATGCCAATCCTGCCATTTTTGCTTTATTCAACTCTTGGAACTACATTGTGGGTAGGCTTACTAACCTACGCAGGTTACGCACTTGGTAACAACTACAAATTAGTAGAAGAATATCTCGGCCCTGTTTCCAAAATTGTGCTAGTTATTTTGCTTGCAGCTTTTGGTTTTTGGGTAGTTCTCAGAATGATTCGCCGCTCTACTTAAGTCGCTGTTAGTTACAGATAACATCAAAAAGTTAGTTTTGTACTACCTACACAAAACTGATAACTTCAGATTGAGGTATTAATACTTTATAAATATTGCAGCTTGAAAAATCGCTCTAATTACTGGCAGCTACAACCTTATATCCAATCGCAGTGGAAAACTATTGCTAAAGGGTTTATTTGCATCCTGGGCTATGTAATTTCTACTTTACTACTGATTTACTTAGCAGGGAAATTACCCGCACCCTTCGGCGCAGGAGATGTAATGGCGATCGCCCAAATATCGGCGATCGCCTTGGGTATATTTTTAGTTAGAGGCATCTCTCAGTCTGGACAAGATATCTTTATGGCTAAAGCAGCTTTAAAAGTTGCTTTAAATTTGCGAAAGCAAGTTTATACCCATATGCACAAGCTTAACCTCAGCTACTTTGAGACTACCCAAGCTGGAGACTTATCTTACCGCCTTACGGAAGATGTAGATAGAGTGGGAGAAGTAGTCAACAAGCTATTTCATGATTTTGTACCTTGCGTCTTCCAATTGGTAGCAATTCCCATTTACATGATTTACCTCAATTGGCAACTAACCTTAGCTACGCTCATAGTTGCGCCGTTGATGGGAATTTTAATTGGTTGGTTTGGGGAAAGATTACGCAAGTTTTCTCGTAAAAGTCAAAATCGGGTTTCTAATTTATCCGCAATCCTTACCGAAGTTTTTAGTGGGATTCGTTTAGTTCAAGCCTTTGCAGCCGAAAAATATGAAATTGCTAGGTTTACCCACGAAGCCGAAGCCAGTCGTCAAGCAAAGTATTCGGCGGAGCGCTTAAAAGCAATTCAAATTCCAATTATCGGATTTTTAGAAGCTTTAAGTATCTTACTGTTGTTATGTATTGGTGGCTGGCAAATTTCTTTAGGTAACTTAAACGTAGCGGAGTTTTTTAGTTTCCTAACGGCGGGAGTAACGTTACTTGACCCTATCAGTCATGTTACAAGCAACTATAACGAGTTTAAGCAAGGAGAGGCATCGGTTGATAGAGTTTTTGAAATTTTAGCTATTAAACCAACAGTAGTCGAAAAACCAAATGCGATCGCACTTCCCCAAGTTACAGGTAAAGTAGAATATCGTCGCGTTAGCTTTGCCTACAAAAGCGACCAACCCGTATTAAATAACCTAAGCTTACTAGCATTACCGGGAGAAACGATCGCCCTAGTAGGAGCTTCTGGAGCAGGGAAAACAACTTTAGTTAATTTATTGCCTCGCTTTTACAATCCTTTATCCGGGGATATTTTTATCGACGGCATTAATATTCAAGATGTTACAATTAGCAGCCTGCGACAGCAAATTGGGATTGTACCTCAAGAAACTGTATTGTTTTCTGGGACAATCGCCCAAAATATTGCTTTTGGACAAACTTCCTTCGATCTAGACGCAGTGCAAGCTGCCGCCGAAGTAGCTAACGCTCATCAATTTATTAGCCAATTACCTGAGAGTTATTCTACATGGGTGGGAGAAAGAGGTGTCAATTTATCTGGAGGACAAAGACAGAGAATTGCGATCGCACGAGCGGTTTTACTTAATCCCAGAATACTAATTTTAGATGAAGCAACTTCAGCGTTAGATTCGGAATCTGAAGCTTTGGTACAAGAAGCCCTAGAGCGAATTATGCACAATCGGACAGTGTTTATTATTGCTCACCGTTTGACCACCGTAAGAAGATGCGATCGCATTTTAGTAATCGAAAAAGGAGTAGTTGTAGAATCTGGTACTCACGAGGAATTGTTAGCACTCTCCCGCCAATACGCTCATTATTACAGTCAGCAATTTAGCTCTTAGCTCAATGTTGTTTTGGTTTTGTCCATGTCTGCTGGAGCGATCGCTTGTCAAGTCGCGTTAGAATGCAAAGTACAGCACTAAAATCAAATAGCTAAACATACATAATGACAGTATCAGGTTTTGATAAGTCGTCTCCTCGCATGGATATTAAAGTAGCCGTAGCTAAGTTACGGAATAATACCTTTTATAAAATGGCTGATGGACGGACAATGATTCTGTCACCAAGCAACTGCGGTGGGATGAAATGGACTCACGATAAAAGTCACTTATTATCTAAAGACGCAACAGAAGGCTATTACCTAAGAGAAAATAATGCCTCTGGGTTTACTAACATCGGCATTGAATGGCAGCAAGCAGCCCTGCACTTAGCTCAGTCTGGTTACTTATCTTTGTCTCGCAAAGAGTCTGTTTGTATTATACCTGTTACAACAATAGATAACTCAGCAGTTAGCCAGTAAAAAACTTATATTTTTGCCTAGTTTTAGCAATCTCAATATTAGTTTTTCTCTGCTTCTATCAAATCCATTTCCTTTTGTTTTTGTCTGAGTTTGTCTAACAATTGGGCTGTTACAACTTCAGTTTGCCTATTTTTAATTGGCTCAATGAATTTATCAAAAGGATTCAAATCGATAATATACTTATCAAGTTTTATGCCGATTGGTTCTAAATGCTTGCCATCTAGTTGCTCAATAAACTTTGATAATTCTTGAGTCGGCTTCCTCTTAGTATATAGTTGTTTAATTAGCCATGTACAAGTTGACTGAGCAATTGTGTCTTGTTTAAAGCAAATAAGTGCAATTAACTTAAATAGTTCACTGCGCGTAATCAAGCAACGAGTTTGCTTTAAATTGGGGTTTACCCCAAATCCATAATTATCGACCAGTTTAGCCACAAAAGGAATAGGAATAGCACTTTCTGTATTACTAATATCAGGTGCAATTAATACCGAAGGCTGACCTTTAATAAACAAGTTGATTATTTCCGGCTTTTTGCTAATATATACCTCTGTTAAAATTTCCGTTTTTCTTCTTTCTAAATCTAAATCCAGAGATAAGTTTTCAATATTCTCAATAACACTGGTGTAGTGACTATTACCAACTTCACACAGCTTGAGATTTTGGAGAACTTGCTGCCATTCACCACTTAAAAACTCAAGTAAAGCAATATACTTGCATCCGAGGCTATGTCCAATCCAAAAGAAATTACTTTCTTTGAGGTAGATATCGTATTCATAACCTAGGTTTGCTGCTTCTTTAACAATTTCCCTTCGCAGTACATACTGTTCTTTAACTAAGCTAATAGCAACAGACCAATGATTGAAAGTAAATCTGAAGGGCAATGCAATAATAGTATAACCGCAAGCATATAATCGATTAAGAAAGTAATGGTAAAAAATAGTTGGAAAAGTGCCGAAAAAAGCACCTCCAATAAATTGAATAACTCCTTTAGGCTCAGGATGAATTGCAACCCAACTATTAGAAACTGGCTTAAAGTCACATTTAATATTATTTTTCATAGTTTTAAAATTTAATATTTTTACAACTAATAAAATGTGGGATAAGTATCTATTAAGT
>JAPJOW010000191.1 GCA_030826005.1 Aliterella sp. RAGGC_92 | reverse complement strand
GCTTTAGGGCTGACTATTCTTCTTACCAGCGATCATAAAAAATGTATCTAAAGTAACAACACATATAAAAAATTTTGTGGTAATCCTTACAATTAAGTTTATTAAGACTTTGTGGTAAACCCAGGTTAAAGCCCAAAAATTGCTGCTATTTCTGGGTCGTTGGACGCAGGGAGTTTGGTAGGAAGAAATTGGTTTGTGTTTGGGACTTAAGCTCAAAAATAAGGATGCTGATTCTGCCTTACTACTTAGTTGACGACCGAATAGAGAAACTTAGCTGTTTTTGTAAATCCTGGTGAAGGCAGATAAAGGAGAGTTTAATTCAATGACATCGCGCGAACCCATAATCATCATTGGTGGCATCAATCGCCGTAAATTTATCAAGTATGGCTCGATAGCCCTTGGTAGTGGGGTGCTTGCAGCCTGTTCGGGCGGCGGAGAGCCTTCAGCACAAAGCCCTGGTAGTGAGGCTAGTACCACAGCTTCTGGGGGCGATGGGATCAAAATTGGAGTAATGTATTCTACGACCGGAACGATCGCTATTGTGGAAAAATCGTTGCAAGATGCTACTTTTTTAGCGATCGATCAAATAAATGAAGGTACGGGTCCTTGGAAAGGCGGGAAAGGAATCAAAGGTAAGCAGTTGCAGCGAGTAGTCGTCAACCCTGATTCCAACTGGGACTTGTACAACCAAATGTCTAAGCGCTTGATTGATGAAGATAAAGTTGCCTGCGTGCTTGGTTGTTATACTTCGGCAAGTCGTAAGTCTGTACTACCAGTTTTTGAAGAAAAAAACGCCATTCTTTATTACCCGGTTTACTACGAAGGCAACGAATGCAGTTCTAATGTCTTCTATACGGGTGCGGCACCTAACCAACAAATTACCGATTCTATTCCTTACTGTGCCAAAAACTTTGGTAAGAAAGGATTTTTTATTGGTTCGGATTATATCTACCCCAAAGAAAGCAATCGCATCGCTAAAGCCGAATTAGTCAAAGCTGGTGGGGAAGTTGTCGGCGACGAGTATGCAGCGTTGGGAACTACTGAATTTATTACTATTATTAACAAAATCAAGCAAGCCCAGCCGGATTTTGTTCTGAGTAATTTAGTTGGTGACAGTATTCCAGCTTTCTATCGGCAATATAAAGATGCAGGCATCACTTCGGCGCAAGTTCCAATTATGGCTTACCCCACAACCGAAGAAGAAATCTTAGCGATGGGCCCGGAATATGCGGAAGGTCATTACAGCAGCTTTAACTACTTCCAAAGTGTAGATACGCCGGAAAACAAGGCATTTGTAGAGCAGTTTAAGGCGAAATTCGGTCAAGATCGAGTAACTAATGGAGTTATGGAAGCGGCTTACTTGCAGACATTTTTTATGGCGCAAGCAATGGAGAAGTTGCTAAATGAAGGCAAAGAAATTACTCCAGACAACTTACGAGAAGCAACTCGCGGTCAAGTTTTTAATGCACCCCAAGGTACAGTAAAGAGCGATCCTGACAACTACCATACTTACTTGTATTCCAGAATTGGCAAGTGGAAAGCGGACGGTCAAGCGGAGATTGTATTTGCAACCCCGGCGGCGGTGAAGCCGATTCCTTGGAGTCAGGCGCTTTACAAAGGGCGCACTTGCGTTCATGGCGTTCCCGATCAACGTAAAAATTCTATCAAAGAAACTGGTGCAGACTTAAAAACTGAATACTTAAAAATTTAAGTAGTTGTAATAACTCAAAATCTCTAATCATCAACAGATTAGAGATTTTTCATAATTTAATAGGGTAATAATTTGTAATGTATCCAGCCATAATCGATCTACTAGCACAATCTTCGTCAGCCAAAAGTTTAGACTTAGTAACTTTTACTAACCAACTTTTAAATGGTGTGGGGATTGTAGGCGTTTTGTTATTAACAGGTTTAGGTTTAGCGATTACTTTTGGAGTGATGCGAATAATTAACCTAGCTCATGGTGAATTTATCATGCTAGGGGCGTACACTACATTTTTGATGCAATCCACTTTTAAGATGGATTTAGTTTTAACTATTCCCTTTGCTTTTTTATCTACAGCAATTATTGGGGCAATTATCGAATTAACTATAATTAGGCGACTTTACGGTCGTCCTTTGGAAACTTTACTTGCTACTTGGGGATTGAGTATTGTCCTGCAAGGCGTGGTTAAATTGATTTTTACCGCCCAGCTAAAGTATGTCAAAGCCCCCCGTTATATATCAGGAAACTTAAATGTATTTACGGGTGCTAATGGTGGAAGTATCACAATTTCCTATTATCGTTTGTTTATTGTAGCGATCGCATTAGGACTACTAGCACTAACGGCTTACTTGCTTTACGGTACGGCTTTGGGGCGGCAAATTCGCGCTGTGACTCAAAATCGGGATATGTCAAAGTGTTTGGGCATTAATACAAGTTTTGTCGATATGGTAACTTTTGCCTACGGTTGCGGACTTGCGGGGGTTGCAGGGGCGGTGCTATCTTCGCTTAAAAGCGTCGCGCCACCAATGGGACAAGATTATTTAGTCGATGCTTGGATGGTAGTTGTAACGGGCGGTGTAGATAAGTTAGTCGGGGTTTTGGCGGGGGCGTTTTTGATTGGCGAATCGAATGCGGCGATCGCATTTTTGCTTAACGATCCGGCGGCGCGAGTCATAGTATTGGCGGCGGTAATTATCTTAATTCGCTATCGTCCTGAAGGCTTATTTACCATTCAAAAACGAGCGTAGTTATTAATTTGTAAAAACCTAGAGTAAGTAAAAAAATGACTGATGTATTGGGTGGCGTACAAAGGGCTGCTATTCCTGTTAAGTTATTAACGACTGCGGGAATTATTCTCTTACTATTTATAGTTTTGCCGTTTGTACTCGGAGAATTTCAAACGGCTTTAATGGCAAAGCTGTTATTGTTTGGAATTTTAGGTATCTCTCTAGATTTAGTTTGGGGATTTACGGGCATTTTAAGTTTTGCTCATGGGGTTTTCTTTACCTTGGGCGGGTATGCGATGGCATATTATTTAAAACTCAATTTGTCATCAACGGCGAATACCTACGGCGGGGAATTGCCAGATTTTATGGTGTGGAATGGCTTAAAAGAATTGCCTTGGTTTATTGCCCCATTAAAGTTTTTTCCCATTGCTGCCATTGCTACAATTGCTGTCCCCGCAGCTTTTGCATATATTATTGGTTGGTTTATTTTTCGCTCCAAAGTTAGCGGAGTTTACATCACTATTATTACTTTAGCGATCGCATCGGCATTAACAACATTTTTTGTCAGCCAGCAAGCTTTTACTGGGGGTACTAATGGCATTACTGATGTTTCTCGTTTAAGTTTTTTTGGTTTAGATATTCCTTTGCTGGGTTTGTATTACATTATTCTTGGTTTTGCAACTTTCGTCTTGATTGGAAGTTGGCTACTGACTCAATCCAACTTTGGGTTAATTTTACGTTCGATTAAAGAAAACGAGCAGAGAATTTCGTATTTAGGTTACGATGTCGCCAGTTTCAAAATTTTTATTTGGACGCTATCGGCGGGGATAGCAGGTTTAGCTGGCGGGTTATTTGTCCCGCTAAATAGATTTATTTCTCCCGTGTATTTGGCTGTAGCTTTTGGTACGCAAGTCGTAATTTGGGTAGCAATTGGTGGGAGAGGAACGCTAATTGGCCCGCTAGTTGCCGCCATGTTACTCGGACAAGTTCAAAACTACGCTGAAAGAGTAACCCAAGATTGGCAGTTAATTGTCGGAGTTTTGTTGCTGATTGTTGTATTGTTTGTCCCGGATGGTTTGATGAGTTTAGTTCCAAAAAAGTTTAACTTATTAGCAACGCGGAGCGATAAATAAAACTAGCACTATGTAATTAATGAAACAGCAGACATTTATAATTCATGCTAATGTAACCAAAAAAGTAAAAGTAATATGAATTCAATATTAGCTGTTAAAGATTTAAGAGTCGTCTTCTCAGGATTTCAAGCTCTTAAAGGAATCAATCTAGAGGTAAACGAAAAGGAAATTGTGACAATTATCGGGCCTAATGGCGCAGGTAAAAGTACGCTTTTAGATGCGATTGTGGGTAAGTCTCCTGTAGCTTCTGGTCATGTATATTATCGCGGTAAAGAAATTACAAATAAAAATCGTTATGAAATTGCGCGTATGGGGATTGGACGCAAGTTTCAAAATCCAAATGTGTATAACGATTTAACTGTCTTTGACAATATTTTACTAGCGCTTAAAGGAACTCACTCAGTTATCGCGTCTATTAAGTCGAAGTTAACTAGACTAAAAAAAGCAAAAATTGAAGCAGTTTTAGAACGAATTGGTTTATTAGATAAAGCTTATGCCAAAGTTTCATCGCTTTCGCACGGACAAAAGCAATGGGTAGAAATTGGGATGGTAATTGCTCAAGATCCAACCGTAGTATTGTTAGATGAACCAACGGCGGGAATGACATCCGATGAAACTCATTTAACAGGCGAAATTATTAAATCTATAGCAGAAGATCATTCGGTAATAGTAATTGAGCATGACATGGAATTTGTAAAGCAAATTGCTCAAAAGCTTGTAGTTTTACATCAAGGTGAAAAACTAATTGAAGGTTCTGTTCAAGAAGTTCAAAATAATGCACAAGTTATCGAGGTTTATTTAGGTCGTGAACGAATTGATGTCGCTGCTTAAGCTTACAGATGTATCGGCGGGGTACGGGCAAACTCCAGTTTTAGTTAACGTCGATATGGTAGTAGAAAAAGGAGATATAGCTTGCATATTAGGTCGTAATGGCATGGGCAAAACTACCCTGTTGCGGAGTATTATCGGCTTAAATAAAGTTATTAAAGGAGATATTGTTTTTGATGCGGACGATATAACTAATATTCCAACTTATAAGAGGTCGCGTTACGGGATTGCTTTTATTCCTCAAGGACGCGAAATTATCCCTTATCTATCGGTTTTGGATAACTTAAAATTGGGATTGGCTGCTAGTCGGAAAAAGCTAAAGAAAATACCTGATGAAATATTTGAGTTTTTTCCAATGTTGACGCAGCATCTCAAGCGTCAAGGGGGACTATTAAGCGGCGGACAACAACAGCAACTAGCGATCGCGCGCGGACTGATGTGCGACCCGCAAATCATGCTATTAGACGAGCCTACTGAAGGCATCCAGCCCTCTATTGTCCAAGAAATAGATGAAACCCTCAAACGGATAAATCGCGAGAAAGGCGTGACGCTACTTGTGGTAGAACAAAAGATCGATTTTGCCAAGCAACTAGCGCAAAAGTTCTTCATTATGGAAAAAGGGGCGATCGCAGCTAAAGGTAATACTAGCGATTTAACTGATACCTTGGTACGACGGTACTTAACTGTTTAAAATTGTCAAAGTTGAGCGTAAAAATTAGCTGTAACAAAATTCAGCTAATTTTCAACCAGTCTTTAACTTCTTGAATTAACCAGCGACGTTCCACATCAGTTAATGGTGGAGAAAAGGAATACTTTTTAGTATTTGTTTCTATAACTAATCCCAATCTAGAATATTCAATATTTCTTTCTAAAGTTGTGGAAAAAATGTTTTTAATTTCTGAGTTAAAGCCTTGCTTTTGGCTATAAGTAAAACCAAATAACTTTAATTTGACTAGAAAATTATCTCTATCTAAGTTAATCTCTGTTCGCCCGCAGGAACTCTCTAAAGTGCGAAACCACAAGAATACAAACGGAATCAAAATTGAGCAAATAATAACCGAGGGAATGAGATAAGTAATTCCAGGCTTGAGTAAAAAACCTACAGTCAGCATAGCTGCAACCGACAAAAAAGGCGTAATAAAAACTGTAGAGATGAGGAAAAAAGGTAAACTCCCAACCTTTGCATCTATCGGCGGTATCGCTATATTTAATTGTTCGACCGACTTATTTAACTTAATTCGAGTATCTTGGGGTTGAAATTTGCTAATACTAATAGCCTTAGTTTCTAGCATTTCCAAAGCTTGACGCGCTGTACGAGGTCGGCGTTCGGGTGCGGGTTCGGTAAGACGTTCTAACCATTGCGTAAAAAATGGACTTAAGTTAACGCAATTTTTAAATTGAATCCGCAATTCTTTTTGAGGCAAATCCGCCGGACTTGTACCTGTTGCTAAATGAATTAAAGTTGCACCCAAACCGTACAAATCTGTGGCGGGAATTGCGCGATCGCTAAATTGTTCCATCGGCGCATAACCATAAGTCCCCACTACTGTAAATGTAGCTCCTACGGTAGCCACGCGGTTTTGGGCTGCGCCAAAATCTACCAAATATACCCGCTCGTCATTGCCCAAAATTAGATTGCTAGGCTTGATATCTGTGGCGGGAATTGCGCGATCGCTAAATTGTTCCATCGGCGCGTAGCCATAAGTCCCCACTACTGTAAATGTAGCTCCTACGGTAGCCACGCGGTTTTGGGCTGCGCCAAAATCTACCAAATATACCCGCTCGTCATTGCCCAAAATTAGATTGCTAGGCTTGATATCTCGATGAAGCACTGGGGGGTTTTGTTCGTGCAAGTAAATGAGAATTTGCAAAATATTTTTAGCAATATTTTCTATTTCTTGTTCGCTAAACTTTCGCTCTTTGTCTAATAATTCCTTGAACGAAGCACCGTGAATATAACTTTCTACAAGGACAAACTTAATATCAGCTTCGTCAATCCTAAAAGAGTCTCGATATTGAGGAATTTGGAGATGATTAAGCTGCTTGAGAATTTCTGCTTCTCGCTCAAACAGCTTAATATTTGTCCAATCCATCGCCGCCGCAAAAGTCAGTAACTTAACTACAACTTGTTCTTGGTTAGCTAAATCTACCGCCAGCCAAGTTTGTCGTAAGGTATTAAGACTTAATAGTTTTTGGAGTTGATAGCGATCGCCTAATACTTGATGTACTTCTAACATTGTCATTGAAAAGTTAATTGCCCGCTTTGATACAAGTCTTGCACCACTTGAGTAGCACAAACCAAAGCAACCAGCCCAACTACTACAAGCGGCGACAATCCAATTCCCACCATAGCAAGAATAATCAACAATGCTGCCGCTCCAAAGCGATACTTGCTTCTAACTTTGCACCTAAAAATTACTCCCGTGCGGTGCAATAACCCAAGCGATAGCAAACACAGCGCCACCCCACCACACAGCAACCAGCGATTGGGGGTACTTAAAGCATTACTAGCAACGCTAACGATGATATGTTCTACCCCTACACCCGTCGCCGATAGACCAATAACTAGAGGTAAGTGACCGTAAAGCCAGACTTGATAAATCTCTATTCGTCCTACCGAACCCGCCGAACGCAACGCCGAACCGCTAACATTTTCAAAATAGATCCACCACAAGCTAAAGGCAATACCAAAACCCAGTACCGCAGAAATCGCACTGCGGATATCCCATTGTTGCTCCGATACTCCATCGACTACGGCAATAATTGCCTCCCCCAGCACGATAATTGTAAATAGTCCAAAACGTTCAGGTAAGTGTTCTGGGTGCGGTAATAGTCCTACCTGCAAGCTTTTAGGCGTAGTTAGGGGGGTGGCAAAGTCTACTAATAAACCTATGCCCCACAAAATAAAACGCAGGGGGATGGGGATAAATGCCGATATTAACCATAAACTAGCAGCGATCGCAAAACCCGTACCATAGCGCGTTGCGAGTCCCCGCGCTTGGGGAATATATTTAGCTGCGCGGAAGTATTCAATTACAAGTATTATCCTCCCGGCGGCATAAGCTAGAGCAAATCCGGCAGAAGACTCACTTAAACCATGATGCACGTTAACGGCAAGGGCAGCAACTGCCAGCATTTGCAAGCCAACTAACAACCGATGTCCGATATCATCGCTATCAAAGCGATTAGCGTAAAATGTCGTTCCAATCCACGCCCACCAAATCGGGATAAATAAAAATCCAAAGCTGAGAAAACCGGATATACTTACATCTTCATACAAGTTATGGGCAACTTGGGATACGGCAACTACAAACACCAAGTCATAAAAAAGTTCTAACCAAGTAGCGTGACGATGTTCTTGTTCGCTTTCTTTTCCAATCCGCAAGCGCGGCGGCTGAAACCAACTACTCATCTTTAGTATTCCAATTAATTTATCTGTAATTTAGCTTGCAATTAAACTAATTTTTCGAGGGAGCGTTGATTGTTAACCAACTAAAAGTCGCCCTTGCTAGACCTAATCCCATCGAGCTCCGCATAACTAAACGAAAACCGTCTATAAACCAGAGCGCGATCGCATTTTTTAACTGAGTGCTTACTTCCGCACTCAAGGTAGGAGGAATTGCCGCCTTTGCTAGTAAATCAAACCTAAACTTGCTTTAACGTATATCTTATTTCCAGTTTTAATTCAAGATAAATAAGTTATTTTTTTCAGCAATACCAACTACTTATTTATTTATTGTCTTTGTTTAAATCTAAATTTAATTCTAAATATAAAAATTGTTAAAATTGTTCTATAGTCCTCTAAAAAT
>JAPJOW010000190.1 GCA_030826005.1 Aliterella sp. RAGGC_92 | reverse complement strand
CTAATAAATTGAGCGAGTTCTGCCTTTTCTCTTAACTTGCGCTAATCAAATTGCTAGATTGTTTCCAAACTAATAAAGTATTGAGTCTCTAGAAAATACCAGCTAAAGAAATTACTGAATTACTAAAAGCAGTCATATATAAGTATTTCTTATTTAAAATCAAAAATTGAAAAAGCTTGCTAAACTCTAAGCGATCTCTGGAGCAAGTAGAAGTTTCTATTTTCGCTTTGAAGTTGACGAGGAAACACAAATCCACACCTAATTAGTAGCGATTTCACTCCCGCAAACTCTAGGTAACAGCTACAAACTCTAGCTAGTATGGATCTATGGATGTAGGAAAAAATATATTGAAGGGGAGTAATTTTACAAAACCTTTATCAAAAATCAGCCTTTTGGTTTTGTAGTTTACGTCAGTAGCGATGAAACCAGAGTTAGAATCGATGCGTCGAAATGTATTACTGTGTGATGTGACGAGTGTGATGACTTCCTGTACTAACGAGCAACTCTCAGCTTGGCTGCGCGGACTGCTAACAATTGCTTGGGCAGATGGCAATTTTGACGAAGAAGAACAAAAGTTAATTGCAGTGGCGCTAGATGGCAATATTCCCAGCCAATTAAATGCAATAGAGCCAATTACACCCGTCGAACTCGCGGCGGCATTTAAGAGCGGTGACAGTACCGCCGCCGAAGATTTTTTACGCACCGCCGTCATGGTAGCGATCGCCGATGGAGTCTATTCCACCTGCGAAGCTGATCTGTTGCATGAATTTTGCCAAGCTTTAGGGCTATCAGAAACAGCCCTAGACAGCTTGCGAAGTACCCTTTATGACAAAGAAACTGGCATGATCCCCAACTTCTATTTATTTAGTCAGATCGATAACCATGCCTTGCGTCCTATTCGCAACTGGCTTGATGAATTAAAAATTCACGATCCCAAAGTAGCGCGGTTTTTGTGCAAAATGATCCCCGCTCAATGTCCTTTCGAGCGAGATGTCAAATTATTTGGGCGCAAAATCGTTCATATTCCGCCCATGTGCAAAATCAACCCTGTTTACGAGCAACTGGTAAGCCTGCGCTTTCGGGCTTTATCGTACTTAGCCGATGAATGCCATGAAGATATCTCAACTTATTGTTAGCGTTTAGGCTTTAGCATGGAATAACCGATGCTTAGTAGAAAAGGTAAAAAAACTGCCCTGGGAAGTGATAAGATTTACAACCCCTAAATTGAACTACACCTATCTACCAAGTAGCCAACCGCTAAAAAATTATGCAATTTATAGATCGAGCCGAAATTGAAATTGAGTCAGGAAAAGGCGGTGACGGTATGGTAGCTTTTCGTCGCGAAAAGTACGTCCCCGCCGGAGGCCCGTCAGGAGGTAATGGCGGTTATGGTGGCTCAGTAATTTTTAAAAGTGTAGAAAACTTACAAACATTGCTGGATTTTCGCTACAAGCATCGCTTTAAAGCCGAAGATGGCGAACGTGGAGGCCCAAATAATTGTACGGGGGCTTCGGGGGGCGATTTAGTTATTGAAGTTCCCTGCGGTACGACAATTTATGATGCGGAAACAGACGAATTAATTGGCGATTTGACAGCCCCAAATCAAACCTTGTGCGTCGCCAAAGGTGGCAAAGGAGGCTTGGGAAACAAGCATTTTCTCAGCAATCGCAACCGCGCTCCCGAACACGCATTGCCCGGTTTACCTGGAGAAATTCGCCTCTTAACTTTAGAGTTAAAACTGTTAGCTGAGGTGGGAATTATTGGACTGCCAAATGCTGGCAAATCTACACTAATTTCGGCTTTATCTTCTGCCCGACCAAAAATAGCTGATTATCCCTTTACTACCTTGGTGCCGAATTTGGGAGTAGTCCGCAAGCCTACGGGAGACGGAACGGTATTTGCCGATATTCCCGGACTAATTGCTGGCGCTCATCAAGGAGCGGGTTTAGGTCACGATTTTTTGCGCCATATCGAACGCACTCGCGTACTTTTGCACTTAGTTGATGGTACAGCAAGCGATCCCATTGCCGACTATCAAATAATTCAACAAGAATTACGCGCCTACGGACGAGGACTAGCTTCCCGCCCGCAAATTGTGGCAATTAATAAAGCCGATGCTATCGATGAGGAAACAACAAAAGCGATCGCCTCTGAGCTTAAAGTTTTAAGTCCAAGCCCTGTTTTTCTCATTTCCGCCGTTAGTCGTCAAGGTTTAAACGAGTTGCTCCAAACTATTTGGACGACGATAGATCGTCAAAGCGCGGTGCGGGAAGCACAAGTAGAAGATAAAATGCTTTTTACCTAGAAATAACTTGACCTTCTGTTTGAGAGCGCGCAGGCGTAATAAATGGAGTTGGACTGGGCATTGCTTGAGTGGCTGGGGGCTTGGTAAATTGTTGGTAAGCAGTGCGAGAAATTTGGCGGATTAGTTCTTGAGCGCGACTGTCATTATGGGGACGCTTGACCATTGCTACCGCGATGTAACGCTTGCCGCTAGGCATATCTACTAAACCAACATCTCCTACCATCGAGCCAATATCGCCAGTTTTATGAGCGATAATTGCTCCTTCTCCCAAGCCTTGCGGTAGCAAAGTTCTAGTTTTGGTGCGACGCATAATTTCTAGCAAGCGATCGCGGGATCTTAAAGACATCAATTCTCCTCGATCTACCAAACTCATTAACTGTCCCATATCTTTAGGGCTAGTTGTATTTGTACCTGTCAAATCAGGCAACAAGTTATTAATTTTTGTCGATTCCAAACCCCAAGATTGAAAGCGTTGATTTAATGCCGCGATCCCACCCATCCGGGCAATTAACATATTTGTTGCCGTATTATCGCTGATAATAATCATCTTGGTTGCAGTCGTCAATGCTGTAAACTTTGTGCCGACAGGTCGATACTGCATCTCTCCCGATCCGCTACCAATTAGCTCTTTTTTGACAGTCAGTTTTTCATCTAAGCGAATTTTTCCCGCGTCTACATCTTGAAAAAAGGCAACTAGGATCGGCACTTTAATAGTGCTTGCGGCGGCAAAGGGTAACGAACCATTCCAATCTAGATAATTGTTTGTATCGAGATCGACAAAAAAAGCTCCAGGGGTTAAGCCTTTATTTTTTGCGCCCAACTGCTGTACGGCAGCTTTTAAGGGCAGAATTTCTCGATTTAGCTTTAAATCAGCCGGGGGTGGAACTATAGTTTTAGCGGCGGTTAAAGGAGCTTGCACTTTTTGTTTAGCTTCGCGATCGAGCCGTGTTGCCGGATTTAGCACCGATAATAAAGTCCCGGCGATCGCGCTTGTGCCGATCCCCAAAATTATTAACCGTAATCCATACACGAATAACCCGTTAGATTTTTTGCGCTTTACCGGACGTTTTTTAGCTGGCTGTGGTGTCTTAATTACTCTTGTTTGGATTTCCTTTTTGGCAGAGGGAGCAGTTAATGGCAACGATGAGCGTTGATTATTGAACGCAGCTTTTGGTGGTAAGTTTACTTGACGCGATCGCGATTTGCCGTTCATTACTGATGTTTCAATCCTAGCTTGCCCACCTAGCCCTACTGCGGGAAACCCGTTGTTCCCGGTAGCTGTTGGCTGCAAATTTTCATTCTTATAAGAAATTTTAGTATCTTGACTGAGGTTTTGGGAGTTTTTACTCCCACTTGTAGCTGAATTAATCTTAAATTGCGATTCTAGGGACTTTTTTCTTGCCAATGGCTGTTCCACGCCTAACTCCTCACAACTAACGATCGCGCATCAATTAATAATTAAAACTATAAAAACGCTCGATGCTTACCTTAGACGCTCAATTAATAGCACAAACTAGAGCAACTGACCGCTAAATATTTTTGTTGCCCTGCCGAGCGATTTTTAAAATCCCGATCTAGCACTGTTTAAGTTTCTGACTTGTCTATGGGACTATTGACGCTTTTTTGCAATGCCCACTGCATTTGAGTTAAGATACCCCTTAGCATACTTACTTCGTTTTTGTCAAGATAGGCGCGGTTAAAGATTTGCCGAAATTTCTCCATCCGACTAGAAGCGGTATGAGGATAAATATAGCCAATTGCCAGCAAAACCTCTTGTAAATGCTGGTAATAGCCTTCTAATTCTTCAAAAGCAGCATACTCTACTAAGGGCGCTTGGCGATCGGGGGAAAATAGGATTGATTGGCTAAGTTCGTAACAGCACACTGCTACCGCTTGAGCTAAGTTGAGCGAGGAATAGTCGGGGTTAGAGGGAATGCGGACAAAGCGTTGAGCGTAGTTTAATTCTTGATTGCTCAATCCCCGGCATTCTGGACCAAAAATTAGCGCAGAGGCTTGCTCAAGGGGTGTTTCCAATAGCCAAGGTAAAGCTGTATGGGGGTGTTCTAGGGGCGCTTGGCGATCGCGGGCAGTAGTTGCGATTATTCTAACGCAGCCGTGTAGAGCTTCTGGTAGCGTTTCTACTACCTGCGCTGCGGCTAAAACATCTTTAGCATGAACCGCCATGTGTTGCGCGTCCTCGGAGTGGGGATCGCATTGCGGATTAACTAAAATTAGTTGCTGTAAACCAAAATTTTTCATGACTCTTGAAATTGCGCCTATATTGCGATCGCCCGCAGGTTCTACTACCACAATCCGCAGGGAAGCTAATTTTTGTTCTTGAGTAAACATTTGTAAAATTAAAGAAGATATATTATTTAAAATGCTATGCCACGCTCTAAATCAGATTTACCGACTAAAATTTGTCCTGTATGTCAGCGTCCTTTTACTTGGCGCAAAAAGTGGGAAAATTGCTGGGATGATGTGAAATACTGCTCGGAACGCTGTCGTCGTCGTAAAGGACATCCCCAAGTAGGAGGAAGTATCGATTAAAACTTAGTTTTAAAAAACTTCCAACTTCGTCAAAGGTAAAGTCTACTCGTAGCAATGAAATATATAGATGGAGTTCAAAGGTGCAGCCGAAGTTAATTATTCATGGTGGTGCGGGGAGTTCCCTTAAAGGTAAAGGAGGAATAGAATCAGTTAGGCGCAGTCTCAATCAAGTGATAAAAGAAGTTTACGCCTTACTGCAATCGGGAGCAAAGGCAAGCGATGCGGTAGTTTTGGGTTGTCAGCTATTAGAAGACGATCCGCGATTTAATGCGGGTACGGGGTCGGTACTGCAATCCGACGGGCAAATTCGCATGAGCGCCGCCTTAATGGATGGTACAACTCAGCGCTTTAGCGGCGCTATCAATGTATCGCGAGTCCAGCACCCGATCGATCTAGCCTACCACCTCCAAAATTCTCCCGATCGCGTTTTATCCGACTATGGGGCTGCCGAATTGCTCAGAGAATTGCAAATACCGCTCTACAATCCTCTCACTGAATTACGCCTCGAAGAATGGATGCAGGAGCGCCAAGAGAATTTTGTCAAAACAATGGCAGGAGTAGTCGCCGAACCGGAATTAGTAGAAAATGCCGGACGGGGGACAATTGGGGTTGTCGCCCTCGACAGCCAGGGACACTTAGCGGTCGGGACATCAACCGGGGGCAAAGGCTTCGAGCGCATCGGGCGGGTTAGCGATAGTGCGATGCCCGCAGGAAATTATGCTACTATTCACGCTGCCGTTAGCTGTACGGGAATTGGCGAAGATATTATCGATGAGTGTTTGGCAGCCCGGATTGTCGTGCGCGTCACCGATGGCTTATCATTGCACGAAGCAATGAAGCGCACTTTTGCCGAGTCCGATCGCAACCAACGAGATTTAGGCGCGATCGCTCTTGATGCCACTGGAGCGATCGCTTGGGGCAAAACTAGCGAAGTTTTGTTGGCGGCTTTCCATGATGGCGAACAAATTGGCGATACTTTAGAGGCGGAGGAAGGTACGCTCACAGGTTGTTTGGCAGGATGAAAGGGATATCAGGTGTTCCTTGGGGTAGGGAGGGAGACATTGCATTACAACGTCTCTATTTGGTTTCCTGCTGCTTCTTTAACCGCCACCCCCGCTTAATTGTTTGGCGACTGCGCCCGATCGCTAAACAATCGTCTGGGATGTCTTGGGTTATGGCAGATCCGGCGGCAATATAAACATCAGAGCCGATATTTAAGGGTGCAACTAAAACGCTGTTTGCTCCAGTTTTTGAGCGATCGCCTATTTTAGTTGGGTGCTTGTTTATGCCGTCGTAATTAGCTGTAATTGTTCCCGCACCTACATTAACTTGCTCTCCTAACGTGGCATCGCCTAAGTAAGACAAATGAGCCACATTCGTATTACTGCCTAATTTTGTTTTTTTCAATTCGACAAAATTTCCCACTCGGCAGTTCGAGCCGACTTCAACTTCTGTCCGAAAATGAGTGTAAGGGCCAATTTGACTATTAGCATGGATCGTGCTGTTAACAACTATCGAGTACAGCACGGTTACGTTTTCGCCAATATAACTGTTTTCAATTAAACTACCAGGCCCAATCCGACAATTAGATTCAATTTCTGTGTTCCCGCGCAAATGAGTTTGCGGTTCGATAATTACGTCTGGGTGCAATTTTACCGTGTCATCAATAGTGATGCTGTCAGGATCGATCATTGTTACTCCTGCGGCCATCCACTTTGATTTTACCCGTCTTTGCAAAATTTCATAAGCCGTTGCTAGTTGTTCGCGATCGTTGATACCGAGCATTTCTTGATAGTCTTCAACATCAACGGCCATTACTTGTTCTAACTGATTTACGGCATCTGTTAAGTAATATTCTTGCTGGTCGTTATTTGCTTGCAAGTGGGGTAGAACTTCCATCAATTTTGACCAGCTAAAACAATAAACTCCAGCATTGATGCGGCGATTTTGTTTTTGGGCGGTGGTACAGTCTCGATCTTCAACAATTTCTTTGATAATATTTTGTCCGTTGCAAAATACCCGTCCGTAGCCTTGAGGATCGGGCAATTGAGCGGTAAGAATGGTAGCGGCGTTTTGATGCTCCTGATGAGCTTGTAACAACTGTTTGATAGTTTCAGGTCTTAAAAGCGGTACATCGCCATTTAATACCAGCAAATCCCCAGTGAAACCTTCTAGATGCGGAATTAGCTGCTGAATAGCATGACCTGTACCCAATTGTTCGGTCTGCTCGATAAATTCCACCACTGGCGAGAGACAAGAGGTACTTTTTTCTTTTAAAGCTGTTTTCACTTCTTGGGCTTGATAGCCTACAATCACCATCCGCCGTTGCGGGGAGATTGTCTCTAAACTTTCTAATACTCTTTCAACTAAACTCCGCCCGCCCAAAGAGTGTAAAACCTTAGGTAGGTTCGATTTCATTCGCGTCCCGCGTCCTGCCGCTAAAATTGCTACTGCTATCATGCTTCCTTGTTAGCTATCAGGTATCAGTTTAGATAATAGCTTGCCGAGCTTCCCCAGCAATGTTATCGCTGCTCTAAATGGAATTTGCAGCACGTACAAACTCTGTAAACTCCCGCACTAAGTTGGGACTGCGCCATCCCAAATCTCTTTCTTGGGCAAGAATTTGCAAAGCTTCTGAAGGCGAGAAGGCGCGTTTGTAAGGGCGATCGCTTGTCAGTGCGTCGTAAATATCAATCACCTGAAATACTTGCGCTAAATAGGGAATTTCATCGCCTACTAAGCCATAAGGATACCCCGTACCATTCCAACGCTCGTGATGATGGCGAATAATTGGGATTACTCCGCGCATTGTTCGTAAAGGCTGACAAATTTTTTCACCGATTAAAACGTGCTGCTTCATGATCTCCCATTCCTCCGATGTGAGCTTTCCTTGCTTGAGTAGCACTGCGTCAGGAATGCCGACTTTGCCAATATCATGTAAATAACCGCCCCATTGCAAGTTTCGCATTTGCGAACGAGTCAATTTTAAAAATTGCCCAAAATCTTCCCCCAAGCTAACTAAGCGTTCGCAGTGATCTCCAGTGTTGGGATCTCGACTTTCTACGGCTCTGGCGATTGAAAATAGCACTTGTTCTGTATGGTCTAAGTCTTCATTGAGGCGCTTTTGCCTAACTAACGATTTCACCCGTGCTGATAATTCGGGGCGATCGAATGGTTTGGTCAAAAAGTCATCTCCTCCGGCTTCTATGCCCCGGATTCTTGACTGTTTATCGTTTAATGCGGTAATAAAAATTACTGGAATTAGTCTAGTTTGTTCGTCTTGCTTGAGTTGCTGACATACCTCAAATCCGTCCATTTCTGGCATCATTACGTCTAACAATATTAAGTCTGGCTGAATTTTCATCACCCGTTCTAGGGCGGCGGCACCGCTTTCTGCCTCGGAAACTTCGTAGCCTTCCAATGCTAAAAGTGCCATTGCCGTCATCCGGTTGGCTGGGTAATCATCAACTACTAATATCTTAGCTGGAGATAAATCAATGTCAGCAGTTGATTTTTTTGTTGTATAAGTAGAAACCATTGGCTTACCAGTCCAGTCACTATGAGTAGCTGCCCTTAAAAATTGCTATTTATAATTAATTTTTGGCGGAAAAAATTAAAATATTAATTTACTTTTAATCTAGTATAAG
>JAPJOW010000189.1:6868-8751 GCA_030826005.1 Aliterella sp. RAGGC_92 | reverse complement strand
GCTAAAAAATATTGAGCCATGAGAGAGGGCGGAGAGTAGTTTTCGCTGATCTGCATCGTACATAATAATAATGACCTCTTTAAAAATAAGTTTTTTCTGGTTTTCAACCTAATACTAGCGATTAGTGCCGGAAAATAAGCTCATTTTCGTTTTTACTTTAATTTTTGACTCCTGTAACATCCTACTAGCTAAACTTCATGATATCCACTGACCTTGAGGCGGAATTGCAAACAGCCGTTGAGCATAGACGCAATTTTGCAATTATTTCTCACCCCGACGCGGGTAAAACTACGCTGACTGAAAAGCTCCTGCTGTACGGGGGTGCAATACATGAAGCTGGTGCTGTAAAAGCGCGCCGCGCCCAGCGTAAAGCAACTTCTGACTGGATGGCGATGGAACAACAACGGGGGATTTCGATTACTTCTACTGTATTGCAGTTTGAGTATCATAATTGTCAAATTAATTTGCTCGATACTCCCGGACACCAGGACTTTAGTGAAGATACTTATCGCACTTTAGCGGCGGCGGATAATGCAGTCATGCTAATTGATGCTGCTAAAGGACTAGAACCGCAAACGCGCAAGTTGTTTGAAGTTTGTAAACTGCGGAAGTTACCGATTTTTACCTTTGTAAATAAGCTCGATCGCCCAGGACGAGAACCCTTAGAATTATTAGACGAAATAGAGCAAGAATTAGGCTTACAGACTTATGCTGTAAATTGGCCCATAGGTACAGGCGATCGCTTTAAAGGTGTATTTGACCGTCGCAACCAACAAATTCATCTATTTGAACGTAGCGCTCATGGTAGCCGCGAGGCAGTAGATACGGTAGTAGACCTAGGCGATCCGCGCATCGAACAATTGCTAGATCGGGATTTATATCATCAATTTAAAGACGATTTAGAGCTTATAGAAGGCATCGGGCCGGAGCTAGATAGCGATTTAGTCCACCAAGGAAAAATGACTCCTGTGTTCTTTGGTAGCGCCATGACAAACTTTGGGGTAGAGCTATTTTTAGATACTTTTTTGGACTACGCGCTTAAACCGGGCGCTCGTAATAGTAATTTAGGCGAAATGCAGCCTACTTACCCGGAGTTTTCGGGGTTTGTATTTAAACTGCAAGCAAATATGGATCCCAAGCATCGCGATCGCGTGGCGTTTATTCGCGTCTGTACGGGTAAGTTTGAAAAAGATATGACGGTGAATCATTCCCGCACGGGTAAAACTATCCGCTTATCTCGCCCTCAGAAATTATTTGCTCAAGATCGCGAATCTATTGATTATGCTTATCCTGGCGATGTGATTGGTTTAAATAATCCTGGCGTATTTGCGATCGGCGATACAATTTATAATGGTCAAAAGATTGAGTACGAGGGTATTCCCAGCTTTTCGCCGGAAATATTTGCAAGTCTTAGAAATCCTAATCCTTCTAAATTTAAGCAATTTCTCAAAGGTGTTTCGGAATTGCGCGAAGAAGGTGCGGTACAAATTATGTACTCCGCCGATGAAATGAAGCGCGAACCTATTTTAGCGGCGGTAGGACAATTACAATTTGAAGTTGTACAATTTCGCTTGCTGCAAGAATACGGTGTAGAAACGCTATTGGATTTATTGCCTTACACTGTAGCGCGGTGGGTAACGGCGGGTTGGGAAGCTTTGGAAAAAGCCGGAAGGTTGTTTAATACCGTTACTGTTAAAGATAGTTTGGGACGACCAGTATTATTGTTTCGCAATGAGTGGAATTGTCAGCAGGTAGAAGGTGATTGTCCTGAATTAAAGTTAAGTGCGATTTCGCCTTTATCCAATTAGCAGTCTAGTAGTGCTAGTTAAGGCTTTATATAAAAGCGGGGCGGTTTCGCCCCCTAGCCCCCAATTCTGGGGGAA
>JAPJOW010000189.1:0-6768 GCA_030826005.1 Aliterella sp. RAGGC_92 | reverse complement strand
TTGCGCGCATAAAAAGCTTCAGCGTATTTATCTGGCGCGTTTGATTCTATCCCTCGGATTCTGAGAATTGCTAAAAAAGTTTCTTCAGTAAACCATTGCTTGTCTTTTTGAGAAGGAAAGCTATCCAATATATACTTAATCTTCTGTTGGCAAAGGTCGCTTTCTAAGGGAACATAAAAATTAGGATTGCCCAAATCGCCATCATACTTAGGAATTTCGTATTCTAAAATCAGATGATTTCTAAAGGTATTCCATGTAAGCTCGGAAATTAAGCGATGATCTTGATGGGCATCGTGGCGATAGTGAGTAAGTATGAGATCGGGATTGAAATCTTTTTTTAATTGCTCAAAAGCTTCTTTAACATCTATAGCCATAAAAGGCAAAAACCCATCGCGAAAACTTTTAACTATTATCTGTTTTTCTGTTACACCTGCTAAAAACTTACCTGCACTGCAAATAGCTTCTTTTTCTCTTTCTGGACTAGAACTAAAAACTACCCATTGAAACACGATATTTGGATAGTTTTTGACTAATTTTAAAATTGTCCCTCCGCAACCAATCTCTATATCGTCGCTATGAGAGCCTAAACACAACACTTTATAAGCCAAATCTGGCTTATCGGCTAATTTTAGATTGAGCATATTAATTGTTTCGTCACCGCATAACCGCAAGCTACCAGCTATAACCGAGGAATTTTAACAAGTGCGATCGCACTTTAATTATCTACCTCTTTTACCCACAAGCATTGTTAACCCGCTTGTAATTAAAGTTAGAACAATTGAACCAATCAAAGCTGGGAAGAATCCGCCAACAACAAAACCTGGTGTCAATTTCGCAGCCAGCAAAATTACAATGGCATTAATGACAAATAAAAATAAGCCAAAAGTTAGCAGAGTTAGCGGTAGAGTAAAAACGACCAGTAGAGGCTTAACAATGGCATTGACTAGCCCTAAAACAATAGAAGCGATCGCGGCGCTAACAATATTGGTGACAAGCAAACCTGGAACTATACTTGCTGTAATTATCAATGCTACTGTGGCGATCGCCCAAGTAATCAAAAATTCTGGCATCTAGTTTTTCTCTCAAAAATTGGATCGAAAAGTCTTGTAAGCTTAAAAGCAGCATTCCCACCTCAATAGTTAAATTTTTATGTGGCGGCAAATTACAGGCTTTATTTTGATATTAGTGCTTTTTTTCGGAGCAATGCCAGCTTTGGCAACAGATTATCCGCCACCATTATCCTTTAGTAACGCCGAATTAAAGGGGCGGGATTTTTCCGGGCAAACTTTAAGAGCGGCGGAGTTTTCTAATGCTAATATGGAGCTTGCTAATTTTGCCGATGCAGACTTGCGCGGGTCAGTTTTTAGCGCTTCGGTAATGACGGGCGCTTCTTTGCATGGAGCAGACTTAAGTAATGCAATGGTCGATCAAGTAAACTTAACTAAAGCCGATCTCAGCGATGCAGTGCTAACAGAAGCGCTGTTACTGCGGGCAATTTTTGATGATGTTAATATTGCTAATGCTGATTTTACCGATGCAATTTTAGATCGGGCGCAAATCAAAGAATTGTGCGCCAAAGCAAGTGGTGTAAATCCAAAAACTGGTATTGAAACTCGTTACTCTTTAGGATGTCGATAAAGCGCGTTGGTGTTATTGGTGGTGGACAACTAGCTTGGATGATGGCAAGTGCTGCTGACAAGCTAGGGGTAGAATTAGTCGTACAAACGCCAAATCAGGACGATCCAGCCGTTGCGATCGCCCAAAATACTATTTTTGCCCCCGTGGATGATGCCGCAGCTACAGCTACCTTAGCGAGGCGCTGCGATGTCGTTACTTTTGAAAATGAGTTTGTCAATTTAGCAGCTTTAGCACCCTTAGCAAAGCAAGATGTATGTTTTCGTCCCAGCTTACAAACTTTGTCGCCCTTATTAGACAAATATTACCAACGCCAGTATTTACAGCAAATCGGCTTACCTGTACCCAATTTTACCGCTTTAGAAGCTATTTCCGATGCTTGGCAGTTTCCCTTAGTTTTAAAATCTCGTCGTCACGGCTACGATGGACAAGGGACGTTTATTGTTAAAGATGCTGAAGCTTTACAGAATCTAGGGGTTTTAGCTGCAAACACTTTTTTAATTGAGGAATTTATCCCCTTTGAAAAAGAATTAGCAATAATTGCCGCGCGATCGCCCAAAGGTGAAATTGTCACCTATCCAGTAGTAGAAACTCAACAAAAAAACCAAGTTTGTCATAGCGTCATCGCTCCGGCGGATATTAGTATATACGTTGACTGCCAAGTTCAGGAAATTGCCTATAGTTTACTAAATAGTTTGCAGGCAGTGGGGATATTTGGGATTGAATTATTTTTAACGAGCGATCGCCAAGTGCTGGTAAATGAAATTGCCCCGCGCACTCACAATTCCGGGCATTTTACGCTAGATGCTTGCGAATGTTCCCAATTTGAGCAGCATTTACGCGCAGTTTGCGATTTAACTCTAGGTAACACTGCTTTACGCACTCCGGCGGCGGTAATGGTGAACCTCCTAGGTTATGAAAACGCGGAAAATGATTATTTAGTCAAGCGCCAGCAATTAGCCGCTTTACCGCAAGCAAACGTATATTGGTATGACAAAAAAACTTCGCGTCCCGGCAGAAAATTAGGTCATGTAACCGTATTGTTAGATAGGGTAGGGGACGCAGAGGCGATCGCCCAAACCATCGAATCTATTTGGTACGCCCAGGTGTAGAGACGTTGCATTGCACCGTCTCTACATTAATGAAATAACCCTAGACCTTAGTAGAGGTAGGTGGGGTTGTAGGTTGCTCCGCTTGCATGGGTTCTGGAGTCGATGTTTGTACCGAATCTTCCGAAAACTGCGTCCATTCGGTATGGAAGAAACCTTCCTTATCCGTGCGCTCGTAGGTGTGAGCGCCAAAATAGTCCCGTTGAGCTTGGGTGAGATTTTGGGGTAAGCGATCGCGTCTATAACTATCAAAGTAGTCTAATGAAGCGCTAAAAGCTGGGACGGGAATCCCTAATTTTGCCGCCGATGCCAATACTTCGCGCCAAGCGGTTTGTCTATCCAAAATTGTTTGTTTAAATTCCGGTGCTAGTAGCAAGTTAGGTAACGCTGGGTTTTCGATAAAAGCGCTTTGAATTTTACCTAAAAATCCCGCCCGAATAATACAGCCACCTTTCCAAATTCGCGCCATTTCGCTCAAATTAAGGCTGTAGGAATACTCCTTGGATGCCGTACTTAATAGCGCCATCCCCTGAGCGTAGGAACAGATTTTCGAGCAGTAAAGAGCGTCGCGGATAGCGTTAATAAAAGCCTTCGAGTCTCCCTCATACTTACCTGTAGGGCCAGTAAGAATTTGTGACGCAGACACCCGCTCTTTTTTGTAAGAAGACATAATTCGGGCATTAACCGCCGCCGTCATCGTGGGGATACATACGCCAAGTTCTAAAGCACTTTGTACCGTCCAGCGTCCCGTACCTTTTTGTCCGGCAGCATCCATAATCAAATCTACCAAAGGTTGATTTGTATCGGGATCGATGTATCTAAAAATATCGGCGGTAATCTCAATCAAAAATGAATTAAGTTCGTCTGTCTTATTCCACTCAGCAAAAATTTCGTGCAGTTGTTGATGGTCAAGACCTAAAGTATTTTTTAATAGGTCGTAAGCTTCAGCGATTAGCTGCATATCGCCGTACTCAATGCCATTGTGTACCATTTTGACATAGTGACCCGCGCCACCAGGACCAACATAAGTTACACAAGGGCCATCTTCTACCTGAGCGGCAATTTTGACCAAAATTGGCTCTAAATACTCGTAAGAGCTTTTTGTGCCTCCCGGCATCATACTAGGGCCGTTTAAAGCTCCTTCTTCGCCACCACTAACACCCATGCCAATAAATCTAAAACCCAGGGGTTCGAGTTCGCGAGTGCGACGGGCAGTGTCATCATACAAAGAGTTGCCACCGTCAATAATGATGTCTCCTTCATCAAGCAGGGGTTTAAGCCCATCGATGACACCATCTACAGGCGCACCTGCTTTGACCATAATTAAGATTTTGCGCGGACGCTCTAAAGAAGCGACAAAATCCTCGATTGAGTAAGCAGCATGGACATTTTTGCCTTCCGCCCGCGTGTGCATGAAAGCGTCAGTCTTTTCAGGAGTACGATTGTAAACAGAGATGGGAAAGCCATTACGCTCGACATTTAGCGCTAGGTTTTCACCCATAACTGCTAGACCAATTACGCCAAAACTTTGTTGTGCCATAAATTTAACAGGTTAATGCACTATGCGTTCAGTAAGGTTTGATTCCTTTTTAGGGTAGCCGGATTTTATCAAAGAAGAAATTAAAATCTAGAAAAAAGCCCAGCAATAGCTAAAAAAGAGAGATTTTGACTACCGCTTTCTATTTGTAGACACCCAAATAATTTTTATTTGTATCTAGTTCAACAATTCTCTTGCAAAATTGAGATATCTAGTTTGACATTGTAAGGAGTACCCACAATTATGCTGGCATACGTTCTGGCATTAGCAGTCGGTCTTGGTAGCTTTGCCCTTTATATGGCTGCCTTCTTTTTTCCAGAAGTACACCGCAAAAATGATTTTATCTGGAGTGGGGTAGGATTATTCTACGCCTTGGTATTGTGGGTGTACGGAAGTCGCATTACGGGCGGATTATTACTCGGTCACGCAGCAAGTGTAGCTTTATTAGGCTGGTCTATCACTCAAACTTTGCAGTTGCGCCGTCAGCTTACACCCATTGCCCAGCAAACTGACGTACCAAGCACCGCCGCCGTTACAAGTACAGTCACTGAGCAAGTATCAAAATCTGTTCCGGCGGTAACTTCGGGAATTGGAGGCGTTGTTAGCGGCTTAAAAAATCAGCTTCAGCAGTTATCGAATAAACCCACTCAACCTAAAACTGCCGTTGCAACTAAACCTGTATCGACTCCAAAACCGCCAGTAAATTCAGTAGTTGAAGTAATTGATAATCGTACTACCGCCCCAGAACCCGCAGTAGTAGAAACAACCGCAGAAGTTGCACCGCAAGTCCCTACAGAAGTAATAGAAACAACCGCAGAAGTTGCACCACCAGAACCCGTTGAGGTAATAGAAACTACTGAAATTGCACCACCATTAACAGAAGAAGAAGCGATCGCGCAAGCTATAGAAACTGCTTCAACTCAAGTAGAGGAAGAAGCCCCGACTGTAGCAATTCCTCCTCACCCGCCCGATCCAGAGCTTGTAGAAGCAGCAATTAAAGATGCGGAGGAGAAGCATCAACCCGTATCGCCCCCAGACGTAGAAGAACCAGAAAACCCATCACCTAGCTAGGAAAACTTTGGGAGTATTTAAAATACTCCCAATTTCTATGTAAGTGCTGAAGGAAAAGAACTTATGTAATCATTTACCACCTCGACTATTGAAAGAAATTAAGAAATCAGGAGAAGAAAATTAAGGGTGAGTAAAGGAGGTACGGTGAAATGGCAAAAGATATTTACCACAGTACGGTAAGAATTGCTCTAGAAAAAGACGGTTGGACGATTACAAACGATCCCTTGACATTGAGGATTGGTGGAAGATCGGCTTTTATAGATTTAGGTGCAGAAAAATTATTTGCCGCCGAAAAAGAAGGTAAGCGTATAGCTGTGGAGGTAAAAAGCTTCATCAGTCCGTCTCCTGTAAAAGACTTAGAGCAAGCACTAGGTCAATATATTATGTATTCGCAGGTTTTGGAACGACAGAATTTCGATCGATTATTGTACTTAGCAATTCCACAAAGGGTATTTTTAGATTTTTTCTCTGAAGAATTGCCACAATTAATCATTGAACTCAATCATTTAAAATTACTCATTTTTGATGCAGATTCACAGGAGGTGGTGAAATGGATAATTTAGAGTTTTATCGACAAACCATCGAAAATGTATTGCGAAAGTATGCCGATCTTCCCTCTATCTATGAAGAAATTGAGCAGTATCTAATTATTGACAAAGAGCGCAATCATTTCATGCTGTTTGATGTCGGTTGGCAGCAAAAACGACGGGTACATGGTTGCGTGACTCACGTGCAAATTATCGATGACAAGGTTTGGATTCAACGAGATGGCATTGAAGATGGGATTACTGATGAGCTAGTAGAAGCAGGGATTTCAAAAGATAGGATTGTTTTAGGGTTTCAACCGCTTGATGTACGTCCTCATACAGGTTATGCGATCGCCTAGCGCTATTACAAACAATTAGAGAAATGCGATCGCCCTTTAGGAGAGTTGATAGTAGCTACAAATGATTAGCGCGATCGCACTATTGCAGAAAAGTATTATTTTAGTCCGTGTTGGATGCGATCGCCCCTACGCAGAGTGTTCAACCATTGCTACTCAGCCTGGTTGAGTTTTGCTCTAAGGATAGCTTCTACTTCGCTTGTAGGGTCGTCAAGGTCAAACGGGTAAGGCTGACGAGAAACATTAGGATCTCGACGACTAATAAGAATTTGCAATGCTGCACGGAATGATTCTTCATCATTGCGATGTTCTGAAAGATACTGCTTCAATTGCGTCGTTGTCATTTCACTGAGATTCTGCATCACACAACAAAGTCCCAAATTCCATCTTCATCAATTATGAGCGAAATTTCGTCTGTTGTTCCCGCTTGGATGTAAAGTGTTTTCAACTTCTGGTCATAGCGAAAGATTTGAATTGGCTGATACAAGTTTGAGAGTAACTGACACACGAAAATTGCTGTATTAGACTGCTTC
>JAPJOW010000188.1 GCA_030826005.1 Aliterella sp. RAGGC_92 | reverse complement strand
GCCGCTAGGTTATGGAAAATCCTAAATGTTTCTCCGTCGGTTGATTTAGCCGCTACTATGCTATAGGCACGGGCAAATGCTTCTAGAAAAAAGGCATCTTGTCCCACATAGTAGGCAAATTTTTTCCGCTCAAGTGTACCCTTCGCAATACCTTGAACAAAAGGATGTTTTAAACATTCTTGTGCTAAGTCAAGATTTGCTTGCCATAATTCGCTAGATACAGTCAAAGTTTTTAGGTCTGGATAAATTTAAGTAGGATAGTTGTCCGTTGCCAATTATAACTATAATTTTGCCTCTCTATTGCTAGATGTTCTAGCCACACCCAAGCAATAGAAGTGTAAACTATTGACTATCACTGCTTTAATGCCGTCGTTATACCTATAGATACGTTGAAAAGCATTCTAGAGGTCTATGGCGACGGTGGATATTAACGTTAGTTTTGCAAGGCTAGAGATAGGAGATGTCTGCTATCGATTAGTAATCGATATAGCTGCTGCTACTACTACTTCTACTACCCTCCATGCACCCGCCGGAGTTGCTCCTTCAAACATCGCTTTTGCCGATCGAATCCTTAAAATTGCAGTGTTTCAATCGCGCCAAGAAGTTGTAAGGCGATCGCTAAAGGGTTGTTTTCTCCTATTAATTTTTCAATAAATAATAAATTTTGTTTAAGTATAATCACTTAGCAAATCATTAGGTATAGAACTAACGATAGATGGCAGTATAATCGCTGAAACAGTAGGTTTGGGTTAGTTGCTATTTTATGACGGGAATGCTTACTTCACCAAAACCATTAAAAGATGTATTTTTCTGCCCAGAGGAATCAAACTTTTATTCTTATTGTTTGCAAAGCTTAGTAATAAATAATTGCTTAAATTCCGAAACTATTGTTGAATTTGGTTCGGGCGATGGTAGCCCAGTTATTAATTCTTTAAACGAAACAAGCTTTAATGGGATAGTACATGGTTTTGAAATAAATAAAATGTCTTGCGAGCTTGCTAATGAAAGAATAAATACACGCGGCTTACAAGATAAATATATAGTTCATAACCGCTCTTTATTTGACACCGATATTCCCCAGGGTGATTATCTCATCTCAAATCCTCCTTACCTACCAGCTATAGACAATAAAATATATCAACCATTTTTGCACGGTGGTATTGATGGAATAACTATTACAAAACAACTACTGTCTTTAGGTTATAAAAATGTTTTAGCAATGATCGCTAGTTACTCTAATCCGGTAGGAGCGATTGATTATGCTTTAACTAATGGCTACTATGTTGCTAACTTTATTGTATCACCTTTAAAATTTGGCTATTACAGTTCCGAGCCAAAGGTGAAAAATAGAATTGAGGAATTAAAGCAAGATAATATGGCTTTTTATTCTAAAAATATTTATCTACTAGCAGGGGTATTATTTACAAAACAAAGCAGCAGTAGTAAAGAAAACTTATCTACAGAGTTAATGCAATTAATGACTTGCTTGTAATTTTCTTAACTGTAATTTGATACAAAATAATGGTACAAATTACTACAATTTAAGTTATGCGAGTTATCATTCAGCGCGTTGTTAGCTCTCAAGTCTGCGTTGATGGCAAAGTAGTTGGCAAAATCAGTAAAGGCTTAAACTTACTGGTAGGCATAGCCAGCACTGATACCGAAGCAGAGATTGATTGGATGGTTCGCAAGTGCTTGGAATTGCGCCTGTTTGGTAGCGAAGAAGGAGCAAGTCGCTGGCAAAAATCCGTCCAAGAAATCGGCGGTGAAATTTTAGTAATTAGTCAGTTTACCTTATACGGCGATTGCCGCAAAGGTCGCCGCCCTTCTTTTGATGCTTCTGCTAGTCCCGAAATTGCGGAAAAACTATATAACAGCTTTGTAGAGAAGTTGCGCCAAAGTAACCTAAAAGTAGAAACAGGTTGCTTTGGCGCAATGATGCAGGTATCGATAGAAAATGATGGCCCCGTAACGCTGTTATTAGAACGAGAGGCGACGTAGTTATTAATTAGCTGCCAATGAGATTAATTGGTTTGCCTTGTACGGTATCGGCGGGCTTAACACCCAAAAGCTGAAGAATAGTAGGGGCGATATCAATGTTACGCACCAATGGTATTTTCTGACGATTTATATTTGGCCCCGCAGCGTAGAAAATAGCGCTCATTTCTGGTAATTCTGGATCGTAGCCGTGCGCTCCGTAAAAATTAGGAACTGATAGTATGGGCGCATTAGAAGATGCGTCACCCAAACGTTGAACTACGGGGTTTTGAGTGCCATCAAAGTTGTAACCCAAACTCATAGTGGCAAATACATCGCCAGCATCTTGACCAATAACTTCGTTGCTTCTTGTGCCAAACAAAGGATCGTCTATATCTGTAGATACTGGTCGAGAGTATATTTTGGCAAATACTGATACAGATTGACTGCCTAAAGTATAGGTGGGATTAGTATCTACTAATTCCGACAAAGCCTGGACTACTTGCTGTTGCAAAGCCCCATACTCAGAACGGCTGACTGTCCCATTTGGCTCTCTACCTTGCAAGTTGAAATAAATATTTACTGCCGAACCAGAAGTAATAGCTCGGACTTTGGTATTGTCAAAACCACGACTAGCTAGAAAGTTATTCAAATTAACGGCGGTGTGAAACGGTGCAAAACCATGATCGGAGACGACAATAACATTACTTCTTAGCCTACCTCTCCTATCTGTACCGACAGCATCAATAATTCGCTGTACGGCTTGATTGGCAACGTAGTAGGATGTCTGGACGTAGTTTTGATAGCGTTCAATTTTTGCTTGGTCTTGTCCTTGACCAATGGTACTGGGATTTTTAAAATCTGTAGCTTGTCGGGAATCGGTGAGTAAGAATTGATGGCTAGAGCCGTCTGGTTGCTCGATGTAGGTAAGGACTAAATCTGCATTAGAATTTTGGGCGATCGCTCTTAAAGCAACGCGGGTCTGATAATCTACAAAGGTGCGTACTTGATCTTGGTAAATTGCCTCTAGTTCTAAGTCGGGAAAATCGGTAAATCCAGGACTAAGGCGCTCAGGAATGCGAAAGTCTGGTTGGGGCGACCAGAACCCAACATTATTATTAATATCGTCTACATCGGCGATAACTGGCGTATTTCTGGGAATAAAGTAGGCAGAGTAACGAGCAATTCTTACTTGCGACAGGTCAGGAGCAAGTTTACTAACATAAAAGCTAGTTCCGGCTTTATTGGTACTGCCTTCTAAATAAAACTTACTAGAAGTATTGCTTTGCGCTTGGACGTAAGCCGCGCCCGTAGCTGGTAACTTAAAAGGTTCGATTTGAATACCTCGCTGGGCATCAAAAAAAACTAATGTATCGTAATTAATCTTTCGATCTCTAGTAGTATCTAGGGCAGCAACTTGAATATTGTAGGTTACTGTCCCCGTTGTAAAGGTGTCTAGGGCAGTTTTGGTTTGCAATACTTGGCTGTAAGATACCTTACCCGCACTTTTTAGCTGCTCGGTTGTAGTAGTCGAAGCTGGGGTAAAATCGGTTGCTGATAAGTTAAAGCCTTTAGCTCCGACACCAGCGAAACTACCAAAAGGTACGGTGTAATCTACGGTTCGCACAGCGCTCGATTGCAATAGTTTACCGCTAGTCGGTTCAAAAATATCTGCTCCATCAGCCCCAGGAAAAGTTGCAGCAACAACTTTTTTGCCATTTGCCCGTAATGCCAGCCATAAGGGATTAGCCGTAGGTTGACTGCTTTCCATCGGGCCGTCAATGGAGTAGCCGCCTATGGGGGCTGCAAAGCCACTAATATTTTGGTTAAATAAACTTGCAACTAAGTGGAAGCTATTAGCATTAATGTCGTTAGCCGCCGCCCCAGAGCCTGTAGCGATCGCAATATGGCTAGGTGCTGTTAGAGATGGATTAACGGTAATGTTTTGCGTGGCTACAGTGCCTTTCTTTTTTAGCAGTCCCAAACCTGCGTTGTAGGCGATCGCACCGTTGTTAAGATATTTATTTACTAATGCGGGAGTTGCGCCGTCAAGAGAAATGACAATTGTTTTTGGTCGTGCGGTACTTGTGGCGCTAAAAACGCTAGAACTTGCAACGGCGGTCAAAATAAAGGCGGCTAAAACCAGCACAACCAAACGTTTGGTTGTGCCAAAACGCCAAAACTGCTGTAAGCGTCGGAGTATTTGTGTTGATAGCCCTTTGGGGCGGTAGCTTGTAGAACGGGCATTTGACATAATTTCTAACCTTTACGGGGGAGAGGATGCTGATATCTATGCAAAAATGCGAAGCCCTAACCTTTGCGCGATCGCGTTAGAGGAAAAAATTATCTAAACCTGCCTCCATTTATCTAAACTTGTGGCTGTTGGCAGCCTTCTCCACCGTAAAATTACTGGCAACGCATTAAGAACAGGCTATGAAATCAATAAGTAGGTTTTAAACCTAGTTGTTTTTTGCAAAACTTTACAAATCAATGGAGAAAAACTTGCTATAAAAACAACTCTGTCTGAGGAGGTTAATTTGAGTTGATGCGATCGCGGGTTTGTTCTAATAATGAGAAGATAGAAAAAAACTCAGATTTAAGGCAACTATGGCGAAAATTCAATTTTCAAGAGGTATTGACGAAGACGTGACCCCCGATGTGCGCTTGACTCGTTCGCGGGATGGAAAGCAAAGTACAGCAACGTTTTACTTTCAAAACCCTTCCGTTTTAAAGGGCGGTAGCGCTGATGAGATTACGGGAATGTACATGATCGATGAAGAAGGGGAAATCGTCACCCGTGAAGTTAAAGGTAAGTTTGTTAATGGCAAGCCGGAAGCTTTGGAAGTATTTTATATCATGAACTCAACGGCAGAATGGGATCGGTTTTTGCGCTTTATGGAGCGCTACGCCGAGAAAAACGAGCTAGATTTTAACAAAGCATAATATGCAGCCCCACCCCGATACAGGCAAGATTGTAGTTAATTGTGCAGTAATTACTGTAAGCGATACGCGATCGCACCTTACGGATAAAAGCGGTCAATTAATCCAACAGTTGCTTACAGATGCCGATCGCGCGGTGGGTTACTACACCATTATTAAGGACGAACCAACGCAGATCAAAAGCCAACTGCAAGCCTTAAATAACATTGATGCAGTAATTTTTAATGGCGGTACGGGGATAGCATCTAGAGATACAACTTACGATGCAATTTCTAGTTTGCTAGAGAAGACTTTACCCGGCTTTGGGGAGTTGTTTCGATATCTTAGTTACAAAGAAATTGGTTCAAGAGCGATCGCCTCCAGAGCGATCGCGGGTACATATCAAAATATATTAGTCTTTTCCGTTCCTGGTTCTAGCAATGCCGTCAAACTAGCGATGAATGAATTGATTTTGCCGGAATTAGAGCATTTAGTTACTCAATTACGAACTTAACTAATTGTCCCTGCAAAAACTCGCTCTTGCGCTCCTGTCATATATAGCCTTCCGTCGGGTTCTGACCATTCAATTAGCAAATCGCCGCCGGGGAGTTCTACTATGGCTTGGCGATCGCATTTACCCGTAAGTACGCCAGCTACTAGCGCCGCACAAGCACCTGTACCGCAAGCTAAGGTTATACCCGCGCCGCGTTCCCAAACGCGCATTTTTAGGCGATCGCGTCCCATAACTTGAATAAACTCTGTATTAGTTTTTTGGGGGAATGCGGAATGATGCTCGAATTGAGTGCCAATTACTGCTAAATCTATCGCGGCGACATCTTCCACAAAGGTTATACAGTGGGGGTTTCCCATACTTACGCAAGTAACTAACCAAGTTTTTTCGGCTACTTCTAAAGGTTCATCTATTACTTTTTGTTCGGGGGAACTTAAGTTAGTAGGAATTTCTTTTGCTAGGAGTTTTGGTAAACCCATGTCAACTTTTACTTGACCATCTGGCAATAGTTGGGGAGAAATAACGCCAGCTAAAGTATGTATGCGATATTGGACTTCTTTATGCTTATTTCCTTCTAATTGGGCAATAAATCCGGCTAAACAACGAATGCCATTACCGCACATTTCGGGTTCTGAACCATCAGAATTGATGATTCTCATCGTGTAATCTGTACCTTCAACACCTGGAAGGGCAAAAATTACTCCATCAGCGCCAATTCCAAAATGGCGATCGCATAGTTTAATTGCTTGGTCTGGAGATACGATCGGTTCGGATGACGAGCGATTGTCAATTAAAATAAAATCGTTTCCTAGTCCTTGATATTTAACAAACTCGATAGACACGCTGTTGAATCCTCCCGAAAGTAGCTGGCAAATACTATAGTTGTATGATATTTCTTTATCTTTACTCAAGAAGTCGCAGTATTTGCTAGGAATTAATTGATGAAAAGTGATTTTGATGTAGCTTCACCCAGCATAAAGCAAGTACAAACTTTGATTAAAGAAGCTAAACCTGTAGAAGTAAAGTTGCTCAGTGGAGATTTACTTAGCGGCAAACTATTATGGCAAGATCAAACCTGTGTATGTATGGTTGATACCAGCGAACAGAGTATTACTATTTGGCGACAGGCGATCGCTTTTATCAAAACTACAAAATAACGGGGTTTCGGAACGCCCCCTAAATCCCCCAAGTTTGGGGGACTTTAAATATCTTATTCCCCCAGGATTGGGGGTTAGGGGGCTTCCTCATCTCATTATTGGGCAATGCGGAGTTAACCTCTTACCAAAATCTGTTCTAAGATTGTTGGATCTTTAATTTCCCGATCTCGTGCTAATAATAGGACTTTGGAGATTACTTCGGCGGTTTTGGGGTCATTATCGGCAAAAGGTAAAAATACTCGTCCGCGATGCTGGGAATGGACGGGGACGATACATAAATAGCCCCCTGGTTGGCGGTGAACTCCAGCACTACCCAAATGTACGGAATAACTACCTAAATGACCTTCAATTAAAGCATGAGATTTTTCTAGTTTTACATTAGTTATTTGCAGCAAACGACAAGTTTCCCGAATTAAAGCCGATCGCATTTCTACTGTTGAAGCCGTAGCTTCGGGGTCTACTCCGCCTTGATGCGCCACGCTGACAACTAAATCTAAGTCGCGCATTACTTCGCTAAAAACTAACGGCGGAATTTGATTTAGTTCCAAAGGCTTCCATTCTCCGCGTTTAGTAAATTCCACACCTTCAAGGGTTAACCCTTCAACTTCTGTGGGGGAAAAGTAGCCATTGACAAAAGTTAGCCAAACCGAAAGGTCGAACTCGTGAAAGGTGCGTCTAACTCCTTCTTCTGGCTGACTTATCCAACCTCTTTGACCCAATAGCGCCAAAGCTTGCCTAGAATTAACTTGATGTCCGGCGTACCGATGGGAAATAGTGCGATCGCTTCTTTCGGTGGTAGTAAGTACATACAATTCCCGAAATACTTGCTTAAATGGCTGTTGGCGCTGGCTTTGGAAACATTCTTGCTGCCACAAATGCCATAAATTAGTCCCTAATAAATCGTAAGGATGAGCAATGCGTAAACTAATATTACCCGTTGGTGTAAGTCCGCGATCGTAAGACTTTAAAAATCGCCCTTCTTCTACCGGATAGCCAATCGTATTTTCGCCAATAAATACTAATTTTTCTAGCATCGGCGCTAACACCGGATGGGTACAGAGTTGTTGCAATTCGTCGCCTGTAAAGCGATCGCCTCGACACATAGATTGTTCTAGAGATAGCCGCATTCTAGAAGCTTGGCGAGTAATATCTTGTTTGCGTGTTTGCAATTGGACGATATTACTCTCTTTTTTGTACTTGGCGGGAATAGCTTTTAAAGGTTTTGAGTTATTGGTTATTGTTATTTTTGGTTCTCCGGTTTCAATGGCTAAAGCCACTACCAAATCGTCAATTGTCACTGTTTGAGGTTGTTTGACCAAATCGGCTACGGCTTGGGCTTCCATCGCCCACTGGAGGCGCATGGGGTCTGTATAACCAGCGTTACGGGCTAAGTTTTCTAAGGCGATGCTGACGGCTAGTTTTTCGCTTGCTTGTCTTTGCGAACCAAATTGGCGGCTAGTGCGGAGAAATTCTTGAATAATTTGGTAACGTTCTAGTAGATCCCGAAGCCCTGCGTGCGCGCTTGCGCTATCGCGCTTTTTGCCTTTTGCAAGTGGTAATAATCCTAATCCTCTTAGCGCGTCTTGATTGCGTTTTTGCGTTACTCGATTTACTAATTCGGATTTTTCAACTCTCCCCAACATCGCCGATGCGAATAGCTGCGCCCGTTTGTGTCCGCTTCCCCCAGAAGCGTATTGTGCGGCGTTGTCTAAAGCTTCCCAGCGTTCGGCTTTCAATGCTTGGTAAACTCGTGTAAACCAGTCTATATCTACCGCACCGTTTAATAAATCTTGTCCAGTTAGGGGAGTTTGTTCGCTAATTTGCGCGTTCCAAGTTTCTCTAATTTCTTGCTCAACTTGCCAGTTACTATCTTTAGTATGGGCGTGAATCCACCACACAGCCTGAGCAAAAGAGCGCCATTTTAAAGCAGATTCGACATAATTTGCCCATTGTGGCGCATAAATAGCTAATTCTATTAGTTGTTGTTGGTCAATATTTGCCGCTTTTACCTGCGTTGCAAAGTTTTTAGGTGTTTCGCCATCTTTGGGAAAAGATACGCGAATTAAATGGCTGAATACTCTCGCTTTTCCGTTGGTGTCGTAACTCCAACCGCGCACTAACTTACTTTTGTTCGCTGCTTGCAGCAAGTTTACAACATTGTTTATACCCGGTAAACTTCGCAATACAAGGGCTGCTTGAGAT
>JAPJOW010000187.1 GCA_030826005.1 Aliterella sp. RAGGC_92 | reverse complement strand
AAACATTGGGGTCGGGAAGGTCCCGTGAGGGGTAATAATTTCTCCCAGTCAAAGCAGGTTTCGCCAATAGTTGCCAAGCGATCGATAATGCGATCGATTTTGTTTAATTCTTCCGTAGGGACTAAACCTAAATGGCGATCGGGAATCGTAATGTTATCTTGCCGCCGCAATACTCCTAGTACGGGCAAGTTTAGCGGCTGTAGCGCCTCTTGAAGTAGTTGCAGGTGGCGATCGCTACCTACCCGATTTAACACGACTCCAGCTATTTGCAATCGCGGATCTAAAGATCGATAGCCGTGAGCTAACGCGGCTACACTTCCCGATAAACGGCTGCAATCAATCACTAAGATAACGGGCAAGTTAAGCAGTAAAGCTATATGAGCGGTGCTGGCAAAATCACTGCTTGCGCCATCAAATAAGCCCATTACTCCTTCTATCAAGGCGCAATCTACTTGTTGAGTGTGAGCGGCAAAACACTTTTGCACGTAGTCAACAGAGGTGATTACCGGATCTAAGTTGCGACAAAAACGCCCGGTAACGTGGTGATGAAACATCGGATCGATGTAATCTGGCCCCACTTTAAAGGATTGCACCACCTTGGCTTGGCGACATAAAAAAGACAGTAGGGCGAGGGTTACAGTTGTTTTACCCACCCCACTGCGTTCTCCAGCAATTACGACCATAGTTTAGAAGTCGCTAATTACTCAATGCCAAAATCTCCGCCGCAACAGCCAAACTTTCCTCGTACAAAGGATCGCTACCCCAGCGTTGCAACTGCTGGCTAAGGAGTATTTCGGCTTTTTGGTCGGCAAGAGATGATACTTGCTCAAACTTGCACGCTTGAGCGCCGCCGCCGGATTCCATCCGCATACAGCCGCTAGTTTCCGAACACAGCACCGTACAACAATCGGCTTCTAGATTTGTTGAAGTCAAGCGCAAAGCTATCAAATCTCCCGGAATTTCTCCCGCATCGGTAATTGGAACGCCTGCAAGCTCCGCCTCCACTGGGCGCTGATCGTCGGTAAGAAAATGAATGCGCTTAAGATCGTAGTCTCCGGCTTCTGCTTGTAACGAGGTAGGATGCCAGTTTAACCGACTAGCTAACCAGCCCAAAAACATCAAAGCTTGGGCGGGGTTGCCTTTTTCGTAGTCGATGGTAACGCGATCGACTTCTCTAAGGGCTACGCGCCGCTCTGGGGGATCGAAGGCTTCGGCGGTCAATTCTTGCCAAGCTGATAAGCGCCGCCAGTTGAGGTCGGCAAGGGGTGTGCCAGCTTTGAGCAATGCTTGCAGGTTTAATAAACTAGCCTCAGTTTCCGTAAAGTTACTAGAGTCAAACACTACTGAATTGCAAGCCTCGGCTAGGCGCTTAAATAACTCATTATGAGGATCGGGCGTTGCTTTCCACCACAAAAACTTAGGCAAATCGCCAATTAATAAAGCAGAAACTAAACCCCCCACTCTTTCTAAAGCGGCGGCTGTACCCTTGAGGGTAATGTATTCGCAGCAAATTAAAGTATTTGATGCTTGCTTTTGCAGGGGGCAATAAGCCGAGACTTGAACTTTAACTCCTTCGTCCGCTCCCGCGATGGGACACAGCGCCACAATTCGGCAAGGATTACGCAGGGCGATCGCATCGGCAATTCTGGGATTTTGATCGCTGAGGTTGTAAGCTAAATCGCTCGTGCCGTTTCCGGTGTCGCTAATTCCACTACCGCCTTTTTTGGCTACTTCTTCGCGCAACTTTTGTAAGGTTTCCGGCGTGCCTACTCCGGTTACAGATAGTCCATATTTTTGTTGGATTTCTCTTAAGGCGGCTTCGGTCTGGGGGCCGGGAATGCCGTCAACGGGTCCTTTATATACACCCAAAGCGGCTAGTAGTTGTTGCGTTTCTTCGGGTTCGTAAACAATTAAGCTAAAGGTAGTCGCTCGCGTCGCGGGGGGAAGCCCAGCATTGTCCCCAGCCATGCCGTAGCTTTGCCAAATTTGACTTAATTCCGCTTCAATATCGCTCAAAGAGACATCTTTAGGCGGTTGTAAGGAGACTATAGGAGCAGATTTTGTAGCCATATTATGTTTGTTGCGTTAAGAGTAAGACTTGAAGAAGTATTCGCCTGGTTTTGTATTTATTTTTCTAACGTAAAACCGCAGTTATTACTGCAAAGCTCAAGACACTTTTAAAGTCTGCGCCAACGGCGACCATCTTGATTGATTAGTAATTCAGCTTCCGCCGGCTCCCAAGTCCCCGCTTCGTACTGGGGTACTAAGGTAGGATCGCTAGGCGAATCCCAAACCGTTAGAGCGGGCGTAACCAGTTGCCAAGCGGCTTCTACTTCGTCGGCTCTTGTAAATAAACTTTGATCCCCCATCATGCAATCCATCAACAAGCGATCGTAAGCATCTCCGGTTGCTTGAATCCCAAAAGAACCATAGCTAAAGTCCATGTCTACCGATCGCGTACTAACTAATGTACCCGGCATTTTGACTTCAAAACGCAGGGAAATTCCTTCATTAGGTTGAATTCGCATGGCAAGGATATTAGCATTTACTTGTTGCGCTGCCGATTGAAAG
Source organism: Aliterella sp. RAGGC_92 (assembly GCA_030826005.1). GTDB lineage: Bacteria > Cyanobacteriota > Cyanobacteriia > Cyanobacteriales > Chroococcidiopsidaceae > Aliterella. The sequence goes on along the minus strand of JAPJOW010000187.1, from coordinate 6,271 downwards.
ATTAAATGCGGTACTTGGCGAAAATGTATTGATATTTCTGAGACTTTTTTTGGCAGTCTTTTACCAGTCCGCAAATAAAACGGTACGCCTTGCCAGCGCCAGTTATCAATCAAAAACTTCATTGCTACATAAGTAGGTGTAGTAGAATTTGGATCTACTCCTGGTTCTTGACGATAGCCAGCTACTTGTTTGCCTTTCATCCAACCAGCGCTATACTGACCCCGTACTGCCGATTTTTGTAAGTTCTCTACATCCGCTAAACGAGCAGCTTGAATAACTTTTACTTTTTCTGTTCTCAAACTATCCGCATCTAAGGAGTTTGGCGGTTCCATTGCTGTCAAACAAAATAGCTGCATTAAGTGGTTTTGCAACATATCTCGCAGTGCGCCAGAACTTTCATAATACCCCGCCCGATCTTCTACGCCGACGGTTTCGGCGACGGTAATTTGGACGTGGTCGACAAATTGGCGATTCCACAATGGCTCAAAAATTGCATTAGCAAAGCGAAATACTAATAAGTTTTGGACGGTTTCTTTGCCTAAATAGTGGTCGATGCGATAGACTTGTTCTTCTCTGCAAGTTTGCTGAACTACGCGGTTAAGGATGCGCGCCGAACTCAAATCGCGCCCAAAAGGTTTTTCAATTAATAAGCGCGTTTTGAGCGGATCTGCCAACATTTCGGCTTTGCCAAGTTGAGAAATCGCTTCGGGGAAAAATTTGGGCGAAACGGAAAGATAAAACATCCGGTTTCCCCTGGTGGAGCGTTTTTCGTCTAGTTCGCCCAGCAGGGTTTTGAGTTTTTGGTAACTTTCGGGATTGTCAATGTCTCCAGAGCAGTAAAACAGTCCTTGGGAAAAGTCTTTCCACAAATCTTCCGAACCAATTCCTTCAGAAAATTGCTCTACTCCTTCGCGCATTTTGTCTCGAAAATATTCGTCACTCCAATCGCGACGCGCTACCCCAACAATAGTAGTTTCTGGAGGAATGCGTCTTTGTTGGCGTAACTTGTATAGAGCGGGAACTAATTTGCGTTGAGTTAAATCTCCTGAAGCTCCAAAAATCACGATGATTTGTGGTTCGGGTAGTTTCTCTTGCTGCAACCCTACGCGCAAAGGATTTTCTAGCAACTTAATCATAGTTGTTTGATGATGAAGGGACAAAGGAGACAGAGACAGGGAGAGAGGGAGACAAGGAGTAATTGTCGAAAGGAATAATCCAAGCTTAAAAATTCACCAACGCTCCAAAGTTCTCCCTGTTATTTGTTTATACGGGTGATAAGTTATTGACTTTATCTTCTAAAGAACTCATCAACGATTCAAAGGGCTTAACAAATTTGTCAATCCCATCAACTAGCAATTCTTCCATTACTTGGTGAATGTCGATATTAATGTCGGGGTCTTTTAGGCTTTCAATTAGCTGATAAGCTTCGTCAACTTTGGTTTCTACCCGATTATCAACGTCGCAGTGATCGGCGCAAGCTTCAATAGTGTTTGGAGGTAAAGTGTTGACAGTATCAGCACCTACTAATTCGTCAACATACATGACATCGCTGTAGCTGGGATCTTTGGTACTGGTACTTGCCCATAGTAAGCGTTGGACGTTCGCACCTTTTGCCGATAGTGCTTTCCAGCGATCGCTTCTAATAATTTTTTTGTACTCTTGGTAGGCAATTTTGGCATTGGCGATCGCTACTTTACCTTTGACGGCGGTTAGCTTCTCTTTTAAATTAACATCGTCAACGCCTTTGAGTTTTGCGTCTATTTTGGCATCAATATTGCTATCAATCCGGCTGAGAAAGAAACTAGCAACGGAGGAAATTTTGCTAATATCCTTACCTTCGGCGGCACGTTTTTCTAAGCCGCGAATGTAAGCCCAAGCTGTTTCGATGTAGCTTTCTACCGAAAATAGCAAAGTAACGTTGACGTTGATCCCCTCACTAATTACCTGTTCTACGGCGGGTAAACCCGAACTCGTACCGGGGATTTTGATCATCACGTTATCGCGCCCGATTTCTTCGTAGTAACGTTTAGCTTCTTTAATTGTGGCTTCGGTATCGTGAGCGATAGTTGGCGGTACTTCAATGCTTACATAGCCGTCTAATCCCTCCGAAGAATCGTAGACGGGGCGCAAAATATCGCAGGCGTTGCGGATATCGTCAAATACTAGCGACTCGTAAATTTTGTAAGTGGGTAACTTAGCTTTAATCCCCGCTTCGATGTCTGCATCGTAAATTACATTTCCGGCGATCGCTTTTTCAAAAATAGCTGGGTTAGAAGTGATCCCGCAGATCCCTTTATTTTCCACCATATCCTTGAGTTCCCCTGACTTTAATAAGTCGCGGGTTAAGTTGTCCATCCAAATACTTTGACCGAATTGCTTGATCTCTAATAAATGATTAGTTGCCATCATAGACTCCTAGGAAAGTGTTTGTAATTCTAGCGTCACGTTTTATTGCGGTACGCGGGATCTTTCAATTTTTTGCTGCTGGGTTTGTTTTTGAATAAACGACTCTACCAAAGCTACATCGTCTTTGCTCCCAATAATCAAAGGCGTGCGTTGATGTAATTTTTCCGGTACTACATCCATTATTTCTTGCATTCCCGTACTTGCTCTCCCTCCGGCTTGCTCGATTAAAAAAGCTAAAGGTGCAGATTCGTATAATAATCGCAACTTACCTTCGGGTTTTTGCTCCGTACCGGGATAGAGAAACACGCCGCCTTGTACCAAAATTCGGTGAATATCTCCTACCATAGCGCCCCCATAACGAGCGGTATATCCTTCGGTGCGGTGAACATAGCGGATATATTCTCTAAATGATTCATCCCACTGCCAGAAATTCCCCTCATTGACACTATAAATAGCACCATGATTTGGGATTGTGATGTTTTCTTCAGTAAGAATAAACTCTCCCAAGCTGGGATCGAGCGTAAATGAATGAACTCCTTGCCCGATCGAATAAACTAGCATTGTACTCGGCCCGTACAAGATATATCCGGCAGCAATTTGCTTGTGTCCGTCTTGGAGCAAGTCTTGGGCTGTACCGTCGCTATCGTCGCCTACTTGTTGTCTAATCGCAAAGATCGAACCTAATGTTAGGTTGATATCGGTATTAGAAGAACCATCTATCGGGTCATACAAGAGCGTGTAACGACCGATCGGGCAGTTTTCCGGGATGTAGTAGGGTTTTTCCATTTCCTCTGATGCTAGGCGGCATACAAGCCCGCTTTGCTTGAATACAGAGATAAATACATCGTTGGAGTAAACATCCATTTTTTTAACAGATTCTCCTTGGACGTTGGTTTCTCCGGTAAATCCAAGTACGCCTTCCATTAACCCCGCCCGACTGAGCCGACGAGCAATTAGCTTTCCAGCTAAGGCTATTCGATTCATTAACGCACTAAGGTCTTGAGCGTCTGCGCCAAAACTGTGCAGTTGCTCTAATACGTGACGCGATAAGGTCGTACAGTCCCGATTTAAGGCGTACCCCTCCTCTTGTAGTTGTTGTACGTCAGCCATTGTTTTATCCTCCGAGTGCGATCGCTTATTTACCGAACTTGCGTAGGCTTTACTATTCTGTTTTCTATCTTAAAGAGGGAATCTGATAATTGAAATCTGGCGTAATGATGAATTAAACGTTTAAGGTACGCTGAAAATATTTTTTAGCAGCTTTTCGCGCATTGGTTGCAATGCTAAATCTAATTGGGGTAAATAAATAGCTGAAGGGATAAGGTCGCTAAATAAGTTTGTCAAAGCTCCATTTTCAATGACAGGGAAAAAATCAACGGGCGACGGGCCGTCATTGTGGCGGCTAATAACGCCAAAACCCGCGCGGCTACGTCGGTATTGTTGTGTAGACGCATTTTGTTTTAACCACTGCTCGAAGGTAGCTGAAGCATCCATACTTTTAGCTAAGTCTTGCACTAATTGCGGTGAAGGAAGGCTAGAATTTGCACTAATTAAAGCTGATTGGATTAGAGACTGTCTATTTGCCGGATTTAGCCAAGCAGCGATCGCGCTATTTGCTGCTTGAGTTGGTAGTATTGTTTTACCTTCGGCTAAATCTAATACTTGCAATCCTAAAACTGTGCTACTCCAATCAGCGCGAGATGCTTGATAATTGCCTTGCCACCAATGCAACCCACCACGACAATAACGCAAGTAACTATTTAAGGTAGAAGGTGTTTGCAATAAAACTGTGTACCTTGCTACGAGGCGGCTAATAACTTGAGTATAAATTGGCTTTAATTGCGGCGAGTTCCAAATTGGGCTAGTAATAATTATGGGGTCGCGTAGGGCTTCTAAAGTAAAAGCTTCAATGCCTAACTCTGTTTTTCCTTGAGCAAGTAAGCTCAAACCCAAACCGTAGAATACACCTCGTTTAGCACTCATTAATTGAGCCGAACGTGCAAACTCTTTTGTTGCGGTTGCTACATCGCCTTTTGCCATGAGCAACCAAGCTAAATTTGTATGTCCAAATTCTTGATTTGATGAAGCTTTTATACCTTGATTGAACCAATCAATTCCTGTTTGAATTAATTTTTGTCGCTCTTGGGGACTAGAAGTTTGCAAGCCCATATTACCTAGATTCCAGCCTAGTTGATAAGAATAATAAGACTCCCAAGGCGCTAGTTGATGGGCTTGAGTTAAACGCTCGGTAAATTCTGTTACTAATTGCGACTTTTGTTCTGGGTTTTGCTCGTCTTCAACAGAACTTAAAGCCAAAAATCCAATACTAGAAGCATTCCAAGCAGAATGAATAGGAGTTAGCCAAACTACCATTGCTAAAAGTATTCCCAATCCTCCTAAAGTTAAACCGTAAACTACTTTAGGTTGAATAGGTGCTTGCTTGTTTGCGAAAGTCGAACGAAAAATTGTTGCTAATACAGCTAGATAAATTACAATCGTGCCGCTAATACAAATATTATCTAGTTGATAGTCCGTAAGACTATTAATGCCATAACCAAGTAAACCCGCATAAATACTATAAACAAAAATACGTTTGGTACTTGCATTACGAGCAACTGACAGCCATTTTACACCAAGATAAGTAAGCAGTGCGATCGCGCAGATTAATATAAAAATTCCACTTATTCCTAATTCCGCCCAAAGGTGCGCTGGAGTGCTATGCAATTGATAAGCAAGTTCTGCTTCTCGTCCTGCCCAAGCGGGGCGATATTGTTGGTATAGTTGCGGTACGCTTCCCGGTGCTGCACCAAAAATTAAATGATTAATACCTATTTTCCAACCTGTAGTTGCTGTAATTATGCGATAAGCAAATTCCCCACTACTTGAGCCTGTAAGTACGGCATTGATTAAAGTATTTAAACGGTTATTTGCTAATACCGCAAGCGTTAGGATAGCAAGAAGTCCTACACCGCCTAAATAAAGCCAACGTTTGGGTAAGTTGCTGCGAATAAGTAAGGCGATAAAGCTAATAATACTAACTATAATTAATCCCAGCCATCCACCCCTAGAACTTGTGGAGTACAAGTCAATTAAACCTAAAATTACCCCAGTTATCCAAGTCAAGCGTCTCCATCCAGTTTGAATAATACTTAAAGCAATTAATAAAGGTATTGCTAAAACTAAATAACCAGCAACATAATTTTGATGTCCAATTGGAAAGCCATTGCGTAACTCGATTATGGAAAAGTCAAAAGGCAAACTGATATTGTATTGTTGTTTAATTTCACTTAAACGATTTAATTCAGGTAGGACTATTTGACTAAACCATAACAGCAAACTAATAATAATAAAGGCTAGGTTCAAATAACCTTGTCCTACTAACAATTTATAAGAACGTTCCGACGATTCCCCCAACCAATTATTTACAGCATACAAAGCCGCTAAAAAACACAAAGCAGCCCAACTATACCATCGTGATTGATTCGGATACTGAGCGATCGCCGCAGAAAATATTAAAATAATTGCTAATAATCCTACAATCGGGTCTAGTTTATTTCCCAATAATTGGATTGTTTTTTGTTGCCATAGCTGCCACAATAACCACAGAACGGGAAAGATTAAACTCGCTTGCCATAAAAATACCCAAGGCCAAGTAACAACTTGAGTATTGCTATCTGGTAAAAGTGTAAACAAGCCATAAAAAAATGCTACTAATAGCCCGATAATTTTACCTTGCGAATGTTGTTTGAGGCGCGTTTCGTCTTTCATAACTACCTTTAATAAGCACCTTTGCCAAACAAAACAATTCTAACCGTATCGATTAAGATATCTAAATCTAAGTTGAAAGACCAGTTATCAATATAAT
>JAPJOW010000186.1:1288-8851 GCA_030826005.1 Aliterella sp. RAGGC_92 | reverse complement strand
GCTCTAACTCTAGCGCGGCAAAATAAAGATAAAGAAAGCGAAGCTACAGCATTACTTGGAATTGGACTAAATTACGGCAACACCGGACAACCAAAAAAAGCCTTAGATGCTTACAATCAAGCTCTCCCCATCTTCAAAACCACAAACAATCGCGGCGGAGAAGCTACAGTTTTAAGTAATAGTGGGGAAATTTATCGAGTTACTGGACAACCGAAACAAGCTTTAGAAGTCCTCAACCAAGCTTTGCCAATTTTTAAAGAAGTCCGCAGTCGTCCCCAAGAAGCCAGCACTTTAAATAGTATTGGTGCAGTTTACGATGATATTGGGCAGCCGCAAAAAGCAATAGAGTTTTATGACCAAGCATTATTAATCAGCCGAGAAGTCAATAATCCTCGCACGGAAGCCACAATTCTCAATAATTTAGGTAAAGTTTATCAAGCAACAAGTCAAATCCCAAAAGCTTTAGAGTATTACAACGGCTCATTAGTCGCTAGTAGACAAATTGGTTATGCAAGTCAAGAAGCTACAACTTTAAATAACATTGCTGGAGTTTATTTAGCAACAGGACAACCCCAACAAGCATTAGACGCTTTAAACGCTGCTTTACCAATATTACAAAAAATTGGCGATCGCCCCAAAGTTGCCGGAACTCTCAATAATCTCGGTGAAGTTTATAGAAAAATTGGACAACCGCAAAAAGCGCTGGAGTTTTATAACCAAGCACTGCCAATTTTAAAAGAAGTAGGCGACAAATCGGGAGTTGCTGTAACTCTCAATAATATTGCCGGAGTGTATTTAGTTACTGGAAACTCTCAAAAAGCTCTAGAGTTTTACAACCAAGCTTTGCCTATTGCTAAAGCTACAGGCAACCGCACCCAAGAAGCAACGACGATTAATAATATTGGTGAAGTCTATAACACCATTGGACAACCGCAAAAAGCCCTAGAATACTATAACCAAGCGCTGCCAATAGTTAAAGCCGCCGGGGATGCGAGGCTTGAAGCTACAGTTTTAAATAATATTGGCGGATTTTACAATAATATCGGGCAACTTCAAAAAGCTCTAGAGTTTTACAACCAAGCACTGCCACTATTTCAAAAAGTCGGCGATGTAGCTCGTTCATCAAGCACTTTAAATAATATTGGCGTTGCTTACAATGCTTTGGGACAACCAGAAAAAGCGCTAACTTACTACAACGAGGCTTTACCAATATTACTTAAAGCAGGCGATCGCCCAGTTACGGCTACTACTTTAAATAATATCGGTGAAGTTTACCGCAACCTCAAGCAACCGCAAAAAGCTTTAGAATTTTACAACCAAGCATTGCCTATTTATCGAGAAGTCGGCGACGTTAGCGGCGAAGCTGTGGCTTTAAATAATATTGGTTTAGTTTACTACCAAAGCAAACAGCAAGACCAAGCTTTAGCATCCTACAACGGGGCATTGCCCATCGTGCAAAAAATCGGCGATACTAGAACCGAAGCTGCTATTTTGGGCAATATTGGCACGCTCTATCGAGATACAAATAGACCTATTGAAGCAATTAAAAATCTAGAAAAATCCGTAGAAATTACTTTAAATATCCGTAAAGGATTAAAAAAAGCAAATCGCCAACAGTTTTTAGAAAGTAGTAATGGTAGAAGTATCGGCTTAATTAGCTTACTTATAGACCAAAATCAGCCCGAACGTGCCTATGAATGGGTTAATCTTACTACTACTGCCGATCTTGCCGATTATTCGCGTCTAATCGATGCCAAAGTCGCCAACCCCCAAGCGCAAACAGCAATTGAGCAATGGAATCAATCTAACCGCAAACTCGAAAGCTTGCGCCGACAATTGCAAGCAAAGTTTTCTGTTGAGTTATCAGCGCAAGTTGATAAGCTGCAAACCCAAACTAATCAACAAGCCGAAGAAATCGCTCGTCAGTTTCCTGAAGTTGCCGAACTGTTTGAAACCCAACCTACCGATATTGCTAAGTTACGGGCAAATATCCCCAATGGGACAGTAATTATTCAGCCAGTATTACTTACAGGAGTTAGCAACGTCCCCGATGAAATTACACTATTTGTTGTAACTAAAGATAAAGTCACAGTTATAAAGCAACCCTTAGATGTCAAAGCCTTTGACGCTTTAGTTACCCAGTATCGCCAAGAATTAACCGATGCAAGGTTTCCTAAAAGATTTCGCGCCACCAGTGCCAAACTCTACGATATTCTTATCCGCCCTGTAGAAGCGCAACTTACTAACTCGACTCAACTAAGCATTATTGCTACAGGAAAACTACGTTATATCCCTTTTGAAACCTTAATAGACAACAAAACTGGCAAGTATCTAATTGAAAAGTATCCAATTAATAATCTTACCCGTCTTTCTAGTCGCTCTTTACAACAACCGCCAAATAACAAGTTAACAATGCTGGCTATTGGCAATCCTTCGCCTAACGATGGACGCAATCTTGCTGGCGCAGAAGCCGAAATCAAAAATATTACGCCTTTATTGGCAAATAGTACCGCATACCTGCGAAAACAAGCTTCTTTAAGCAATTTTAGAACCCAAGCGCCTCGTTTCTCTATTCTGCACCTAGCAACTCACGGCTGCTTTCAACCTCAAGGCTGTAACGACTTAAAAATGTCCGCTAATACTTTATTATTTAGCGATCGCACTCTCAATATTGCCGATGCGGCATTGCTAGGACTCAAAAACACCGATTTAGTTGTATTGAGCGCCTGTCAAACAGCATTGCAAACTACTTCCAATGGCGAAGAATTTGCCGGAATTGCTTACTTATTTGAACGAGCGGGGGCGAGAAGTGCGATCGCAAGTCTGTGGTTAGCTAAAGATGAAGAAACAAAACAACTAATGGTCAACTTCTATCAAAACCTCAAACAAGGTAAAACCAAAGGCGAAGCATTACGTCAGGCAAAACTCAGCTTAATTGCCAAGCATCCCTTATATTGGTCGCCTTTTATTTTAATTGGCGATGCGCGTTAAAAATTAGAAGAAAGACCTACGCGGAAAGTCAAACCAGGGTGATAGATACGATTGGATTTTTCGTACTGCACATCTGCCAAGTTTTCAAGGTAAAGTGTCAAACCAATATTTCTATATACAGGTACTCGCGCCGCCAAGTCTAAATTGAGGAAAGAAGGCGAAAAATCTGTAGTGCTTTCTCCAGGATTATTAAAGAAGGCTCTGCGCGCGCCCCCAAAGTAACTAGCATACAAATTGACTTGCCAGCCTCCCGAATTGTAACCAACGCCTAATTGCGCCACCGAGTAGGGAACTAAGCCTAATTGCAACCCTTCCTCCGCCCCAGATTTAATCTTGGCATCGGTATAAGTGTAGTTGAGAAACGTTGACCACCGGGGGCTAAATTGCCACTTTAACGCCGCTTCTAAGCCGTTAGTTTTAACTAGCCCAATATTTGCCCATTGACCGTTTTGAATGCCCAAGCGATCGCTTAGACTGCTGCCAAAGTAAGTAAACTGTCCCGTCAAACTCGGCGAAATCTGCACGTCTACCCCCGCAGTCCAAGAAGATCCGGTTTCTGGTTCTAAATCGGGGTTAGGTAGCCAATTATGAACGGTATCGTAAACATACAACTGATCTAAGCCAGGATTGCGCTGCACCCCCACCCAACTACCGCGTAAAGCAACTCTAGGACTTGCGACCCACCGCAGCCCCACGCTAGGGTTTAAGTAGCTGCCAAACTCGCTACTAAAGTTTTGTCTTAGTCCCAAATCTGTCTGAAATGTATCGGTAATTTTCCAAGTATTCACAGCAAACAATGCTGTATGAAACCTGTCTCTCGTTTCTGATTCATTTAAAGCCGTGCGATTGGGGGCGTTACTTAATACATCGCCATTTAGATCGCTCGATTGCAAATCTATTCCCCAACGCAAATTATTACTTGAAGTTAGCTGCCAATCGTGGTCTACTCTAGCGTTAATTGCTTGCGAATTGAGCGTTCCGGTGCGGAAAAACGTGTTTTGCGTCGGGCCGTAGGTATTAAAGTAATCTTGGTTATAGGAAACCGTAGTATTTAAAACCGAATCGTCGCTATTACCGAGCAATGCTTTCCAAGATAAACCAATATTAAATACATCGTGGTCGAGGCGATCGCTTTGCAAGGGAAAACCAAAGTAAAGCAAACCTCTACGAGAGCTAATTTTATAAGCATCCAAGCTCAAAGTATTGCGAGAATTTATATCTAGTCCCAAATTACCGAAATAATTGCTAGTTGCCGTATCGCCATTAAACAAAAAGCCTTCCGCGTCCCGATTTGCCGCACCTTCCGGTACTCGGTAGCGGTTCTCGGCGGAGTATTCTTCGTAGCCAAAATTAAACCTCAACGAGCCTAAAGAACCGCCATAATTAGCGCGATATTGCGACTGCTCGAAATCGCCAAACTCCGCTAACCCGTTAAAAGTAGGAATTTGCTGCCCTTGCTTTGTAATAATATTAACTACTCCCCCAAAAGCTTCAGAACCGTACAAAGTAGAACTTGTACCGCTAGATAGTTCCACTCGTTCGATCGCCCCTACAGGAATGCTATTTAGGTCTGTAGCACCGTGATAAGTATTGATATTGGTATTAATCGGTCTACCATTGAGCAAATATACTGTTTGATTAATAGAGTTACCGCGAAAGTACGTCCCGGTATGGATATCTGCGCCAAATCCAAAGTCATTAATCGCAAATCCTGGCAATCCCCGCAAGGCTTCCGATAAACTATTGGGGTTTTGCTGAAGGAGTTCTTCTTCGGTAATTTGGTAAACAGGCGCAGAAGTTGGGGTAAATGTATCTTGTTGTCCTTCTACTTCTACAAGAATCTCGTCAGGATCTTCCGTTTCTTCGGTTTCCTCAATTTCTATTTCCTCATCAGTGGGAATAACTTCTGTAGTATCTGGTTGCTGAACTAATAACTCGGCTTTGGTAGGAGGAAAAGTTACTTCACTTAGTTCGACAGCTTCTTGTTGCTGGGTGACAGATTTTAGTTTTTGAATTAGTCTAGTGCGATCGCTCTTTATTGGGTTAGTTTGGGCAACTTCTTTAGTAGACTTTAGTTTTTGAATTAGTCCAGTGCGATCGCTTTCTACTTCTGCGGGGTTGCTTTGGGCAATAGCAAAAGACATTAAACTCAAATTAAATAAAATAATCCCAGGCAAAAGCAAATAAAATTTCATATTAATCGATAGATAATTATGAGCAAATAATTTTGAACATAGCAAAGCTGAAAGATTGCTTAGACTAATGCTATGCAAGCTTTCTAGAAAAAACTTATTCAATTCATCGGTGCTTATATTAAATTAGATAAAGTAGCTGTTGGTGTCAAAAGACGGGCTGTCAAACTATGAAGTTTGGCAAATAAATAAATTATTAATGGCTAAAAAATTACATTATGGTACGGTTAAAAACTTTGTGACTGCTCTACCCAACTACCGCCCCAAACAACTATCGCTTGGCCCATTGGAGGCAGAAATTTTAGATATAGTCTGGCAACTCGGCTGTGCTACCGTCAAAGACATACACGATCGCATTTTGTCCGATCCAGACCGAGAATTAGCTTATACTTCAGTAACAACAGTGCTAAATCGCTTGACAAAAAAAGGCTGGTTAGTATGCGACAAACAAGGTCGGGCGTTTTACTACAGACCAACCGTTACAAAGCAGCAAGCGCAAGCAATAGAAGCACAAGAACGCTTACACCGATTTTTGGCTGTAGGTAGCCCGGAAATTGTCGCCGCTTTTGCCGATAGTCTAGACGCGGCAAGTGTAGACAATTTAAAAGCGATCGCAAAGCGAATTGATGATGCCCGTAAAGCTAGGGAGCAATAACGATGCACTTAATCATGATTTTGACGGCTTTAAGTTTAGCTGGGGTATGGCGATATAAATATCCTTTTTACTCTCAAAGCAGTTGGAATCAGCGCTGGCATCAAGTATTACTATTGTTTCTTTTGCCACCATTGCTCGTAACAATGACGGCGGTTTCGGTACTGTATATGGGAGTCAATGACAAGCCGATATTTTGGCAGTGGCAGGGACGACTTAGTTATTTAGCTGTTGCCAGCTTGTTAGGACTAGCTGCCATTAGCTTACTGAGATTAGCTTATCAAAGTTGGCGATCGCAGCAAATTGTCCGCACCTGTCCGCAAATTACCTTGTTAGGCAATAAAAAAAGCCGCGTTGTCGCAAATCCTCTCCCTTTTAGTGCTTTAGTTGGCTTTTGGCAGCCAGAATTGATTGTTACTGAAGGTTTACTCGCTACTCTAGACAACGAGCATTTAAAGGCGGTTGTTCAGCACGAGGAAGGTCATTACTACTACGGCGATACCTTTTGGTTTTTCTGGCTCGGATGGATACGCTCTTACACCGCTTGGCTACCTCATACAGAGGCGTTGTGGCAAGAGTTACTGTTGTTACGGGAACTAAGAGCCGATTGCTGGGCGGCACAACAAGTCGATCCGCTCCTTTTAGCTGAATCGTTATTGCAAGTAGTAAGTACGGTTTCCGTGCCTCCAGATAACTGCTGGGCGGCTTTTAGCTGTGCGGCGGTAGGCGATCGCAGCGCCAAGGGCGATCGCACGTCGATTAGAATAGATGCGCTCCTATCTCCAGAAGAAACCGAGCAACCAACTAATTTATGGTCTTGGAGTTGGTTGCTATTAGCATTTTTACCTTTGATAGTCGTGCCATTCCACGCTTGTTCGCACCTAGCTTCTACGGCTCATTAGGAGTTGTTGATGGCGATTTTTGCTGGTAGGAGCGTAAAGACTGCCGGAGTTTGCTTTGACTTGGCGATGTGGCGGGACTTCGCCTAATTCTAGTTTGGCTGGATGATTGAACTCGCCTTAAAGATTCTCGCAGTCTTGTTTGACCCCCAGATTGTTGTCTGCGCCTTGGTTGGTCAAAGGCTTGACGCGGTGGTAAAGTATCTACTCGCCGCCGGGTGGTGGCTCTTTGACGGCGAAGACTTCGCTTTAAGGCAGTATTAGTATTTTGCCTTGCTGGAGTTCTAACTACAGGTGTTGTCGGCGGATTTTGACTGCTGGCAACGGATTGTTTGCGCGCGGCTCTTTGACGGCGACGTTCGCGATTTTGGCGCGACTTCTTTGAGCCTTCAATTGCAAAATCAACTTTGGCTGTAACTCCCTGTGCTGCTCCATTTGGCGCGTTAAATTTCCAGTTTCTCGCTTGTTCGACGGCGGCTTTATCTAGTTCGGCGTGTCCGCTAGTGCGAGCTAGTCTGACGTTTGTGACGTTACCTTTGTTATCGACATCTACGCTAATTTCCGCTTTACCTTCTAATTTTCTTTTTCTCGCGTTTTCTGGATACTTAGGTTTGCTACAGGTACGACAAGCCAATCTACCCGATGATGAGCCTGTATTTGTATTCCTCTCTGTTGCTTGTGGTGAGGTTTGGCGCTCTACATTTCGCCTTCCTGTGGCTACGGTTGAACCACTTTGCCTATCGTTACCCCTCCCAGTACCGCTATTATTGATACCCGTACCGTTTCCAGTTCCTCTACCCGTAAGGTTTCCAGTACCGCTATTATTTGT
>JAPJOW010000186.1:0-1188 GCA_030826005.1 Aliterella sp. RAGGC_92 | reverse complement strand
CCGCTATTATTTGTCCCCCTACCGTTTCCAGTCCCGTTATTTCTCAGTTCATTACTCGTACTATTGCCTAAACCATTGCTAGTTCCAACACCGTTTCCTGATTGGTTTCTTAAATTGGCAGCAATTTTACTTTGTTGAGCCGTTATTTTCCCAAAATTGTTTGCTCTTGACGCTTGTTCTCTAGCGTTTTTTGCCTCTGCTAATAAGTTGTTTAATCTTTGATTATTTATTTGCAAAGCGCGATCGCTTTCTCCAGCATCAGATGGCTTTGCTACTGGTGAGGGAGTTACAGGTTTAGATTGAGTAATAATCTTTGCAGGCTGAGTCTGAGTAGGGGTTTCTACAGGCTTTGCAGCTACAGGTTGAGAAGAAGGAGTTACTATTTTCGGTGGAGTAACAATTTTTTTCGCTGGTGCTTCTAGTGCTATTTTTTGATTTTGCAGTGGTGGAGAGATTACTTTAGAAGTTTTTGGCGATAACTTCTGTTGTGGTATTGATGGAACAACGCTGATAATTTCGCTTGGAGCAACTGTTTTCGGTAATGACGCACCACTACTAGCTACACCGAATCCTGCGTTACCACCAGAACTACTGAGTACCGTGCCGTTCCCCCCTCCAGAATTGCCTTGTACGTCCTCTGATTTCGATTCTAACTTTTGCGAGGTAGGCAATTCTACGATCGCAATTTCAATTGGTTCGGTTTCTACAATCGGTGCTTTACTCAAAAACTTGCCTAGGCCTAAACTCAGCACCCCAATATGCAAAGCTAGAGAGCCAATCAGACTAAACGCCAGAAAAGCATTGAGGCTCTTTGCTTCTTTTTCTCTTTGCTCAACAGCTATAGATGATAAGCTCATAAATAAAATTATTAGTATCTATTCTTATTTAGCTTAGTATGTATAATTAGCAAATTTCAACAAAAATATCTAACAATCTCTCTAAAATTTAGAGATAAATTTTAGTTGTTCTATTTGCCTAAAACCTTTGTGAGACTAGGCTTTGCGAAGTTTGACAGCTTGTCTTTTGACTTTAAATACCGTTCGTCTTATAGTGTTAAATAAAACTCATTTTAAAGAGGCAAACTTGATTAATATAAGGTACAATAATTACTGTCTCATATACAAATCAGACGCTGCCGACGAAATATTTACAGAGAATAGATAGGAGGGGGGATGTTACGTATATATT
>JAPJOW010000185.1 GCA_030826005.1 Aliterella sp. RAGGC_92 | reverse complement strand
CGCCAGCAAACTATAAAAGAAATTCGTTAAAGAAGGAGTCATTTATTGTCAACCTTTGTTTACACACTGCACTTTAATTTTAATCGTCTGTTACACCCTTGCATATAGCGTTTTCTAAATCAATTGCGAATCTTGTAGGGGGAATGACCGTTACGTTAAAATCAATGTATAGGTTTATTTACAAACTTTAAGATTTTGTCAGTCAGGCGATCGCTATAACAAGTTATGAGTGCTATTACTATTGCTACTTGGGTTTTGGGGATATTTTTAGGTTTAATGATTTTACTATTTATTTTCCGTATTGTTCTTAGCTGGTATCCCCAAATAGACCTCAATCGTTTGCCGTTTAATTTGGTAGGCTGGACGACAGAACCCTTTTTAATCCCGGTGCGTAAGCTAGTACCACCCATTGGCGGCGTTGATATTACACCGATTATCTGGATTGGAATTTTTAGCTTACTTAGAGAACTACTCATCGGTCAGCAAGGTTTACTACGAATGTTCGCCCAGTTGCAATAAGTTTATTTGGCATTGCTGAATTTAGATAGGATTTTCCCTTGGCAGTAACCCACCCTGCTGTTTGTCTCCTTCATCCTTGAGTTCAGCAACCCCGATCACTCTTTGGGCGGAAACATGACTTTTTCGATAAAATCAGTGTAAATTTCCCCGGATAAAAATTCTGGGGTTTCCAAAATTTTTTGGTGGAAGCCAATCGTCGTCGGTACGCCCGTAAGTGCAAATTCTCGCAATGCTCTTTTCATGCGCTTAATAGCACTAGGGCGATCGCGTCCCCAGACAATTAATTTACCAATCAACGAATCGTAGTAAGGCGGAATTTGGTAATCGGTATAAACGTGGGAATCGATGCGGACTCCAGGGCCTCCAGGGGGTAAGTAACCGCTAATTCTACCCGGTGCGGGACGAAAATCGCGATCGGGGTCTTCAGCATTAATTCGACACTCAATTGCATGACCCCGCAATACTATTTGCTCTTGAGTTTGGGGCAATTTTTCCCCTTGAGCAATTCTAATTTGTTCGGCTACTAAATCAAATCCCGTCACCATTTCTGTAACGGGGTGTTCTACTTGAATGCGAGTATTCATTTCCATAAAATAAAACTCGCCATTAGGTGCTAGAAGAAACTCTACCGTTCCCGCGCCAGTGTAATTAATAGATTTCGCCGCCCGTACGGCCGCCGCGCCCATTTCTTCGCGTAATTGCGGGCTAAGAGCAGGACTTGGGGCTTCTTCTAAAAGTTTTTGGTGGCGGCGTTGAATTGAACAATCTCGTTCGCCTAGGTGCAGTACATTACCGTAATTATCGGCAATAATTTGAAACTCTATGTGACGGGGGCGTTCGACAAATTTTTCTATATACAGCCCCGGATTGCCAAAACTCGCTTCTGCTTCACCTCTAGCGGCGAGAAATAGTTTAACTAAGTCGGCGCGATCGCGTACTAGCCGCATTCCCCGCCCCCCACCGCCTGCGGTGGCTTTAATCATTACCGGATAGCCAATAGAATCTGCCAGTTCTTGGGCGGCTTTTTCGTCCTGTAATAACCCATCGCTACCTGGTACAGTGGGTACACCCGCCGCAATCATTGTTTCTTTAGCGGTGGATTTATCTCCCATCGCCCGCATTGCTTCCGGGGTTGGGCCAATAAATGCGATTTTGTGGTCGGCACAAATTTCGGCAAATCGAGCATTTTCAGCTAAAAAGCCATAGCCGGGATGAATAGCTGTAGCGTTACGAGTCAAAGCGGCGGCAATTATCCCCGGTATATTTAAGTAACTTTTACTACTAGGAGCTTCGCCAATACAAACCGCTTCATCGGCTAGTTGGACGTGGAGGGCGTGACGGTCAACGGTAGAATGTACAGCAATAGTTGCAATGCCCATTTCTTCGCAGGCGCGTAGAATACGCAAGGCAATTTCTCCACGATTGGCAATTAATATTTTATCGAACTGCATTTTTTAAAAATAATGTCTGTATCAGTTAGGTTGCCATCCTTCGAGGACTAACTGCAAGAAGTATATTTTAAAGTAGTTTTGAGTCAAATAATTATATTTATTTTTAACTGCGGCTCTAAACATCTTAAGTAGCAGCAATTTATAACTATTTTTTCTTTGTTTGCCAAAAGGTGTTACATTAGTCTATGCCTACAAACCGTGCGGATGTGGCGGAATTGGTATACGCGCACGCTTGAGGTGCGTGTGGGCTTGCCCTTGCGAGTTCGAGTCTCGCCTTCCGCATTTATTAAGTAAAAATCCTGGGTATTCATTTACTCAGGAATTTTACTTTTTATCTGGAAAATTGTTTATATTTAAGATATGTGATGAAGTTTTGTAAATAAAATTGACTGCAATTACTCCGGCAAATAGCGTAATCTTACCGACAACGTGGCACAGACTTATACCCCTATGGCAGGGAAATGAGGCACAAGTGCAACAAGGCTTACCTCATACTCAGTTAGCCCCAGCTTGGCAATTACTATTATTAGGGGATGGTTCGCCGACGCGACACTTACAATTGCTGACGGGAGAACCTACGGAAGTAGATGTAATTGATATGTCTTTAGTTGGGGCAGATTTGGATGATGCGCCGAATTTGATTCAAGCTGTACCCGAACCAAGACTACGAAGACAAGTTTGGCTGCGGACGGCTTCAGGACAGCGTTTAGCTTATGCGACTTCTTGGTGGGAAGCAAGTCATGTTGATGAGTATTTACAAAATCGCTCTTTGCCAATTTGGGCTAGTCTAACTCGCCTGCGGACGGAGTTGTATAGAGATGTCCAAGGGCTTTATTACGGCAATTGTGCGGCGTTAGAGTCAGCTTTTGAACAAAAAGGCCCATTCTGGGGACGGCATTATTTATTTTGGCATCACGGGCAGCCGTTAACGTTGATCTATGAAGTATTTTCGCCTTATTTAACTAAGTATTTGGGTGCAATGCAGTTAGAACAGTAAGGTTTAAGTTTTGAAACTTTTGCGGCAAGTATTTGGGACTTTTATGTCGGTAGAAGAAGTTTTCGCAGATTTTGAAGATGTAGATTTTATTAAGCCTAGAGCCTTCTATGCCCATCATACTTTTAACATGGAAGGAATTTGTCTTTACTATTACATTAATGGTAAGGATTCTCAGGGATATGATGCAGGTTTGAAACTAGATTTTTTTAATAGCCGTATCCGTTTCACTAATTTCAAAAAGCCGCATTCAATAGAGAAATATAAGCCATATTTCAAAAAATTTATAAATTCTTTGTCTTGTAGCTACGAAGATTGGGAGCAGGAATTGACATCATTATCTGCTACAAGTGCCGAATACTTGAATTTAATGGCAAAGCATTGGGCAGTTTCTCCAAGCCAATTTATTAATACTTTAATGATTGCTGGTGAGTTGTTATGGGACGCTGAACATGAGCGCTGGCTCGATTTTTCTTGGTGGGAAGGTGGAGAGTTTACAGGTACTTTGCCAAAACCAAAACATTTTTAAGGACTGAAATATTAGTAGTGTTTGAAGCTTATCAACTTCTTTAAAGCATAGTAGATATATGGGCGATCGCTTATGTTAATATAATTTTCGCAATCAAACAATATTAAGGAGTTGGAGTTATCCCTACACCAGAGCAAAAAACGCAGTGCTATGTGTTGTGCTGCTGGTTTACTAAGCTATACTTGCCTATCAATCTTGTGCGGATGGATGAGCGCACTAGAAATATCTTTTTCTTTGCAGGTGAGGAGAATATCATAGAAATATATCCTAACGGTAATTGGATTTACATAAGATGAATAAGCCTAATTTTCAATCAATGAGCCAAAAAGACTTGTACGATTACGTTATGGCGCATCGAGATGAGCAAGAAGCTTTTTATGCGTATGTAGATAAACTCCACGCTGAAGCAACTTGGATTGAAATGCCAGCAATGGAATCTTTGCAAGACTTAGAGAATTATCCTGAGTTTACTAAACTTTTTTGTAATAGTTCAGAGTCTCAGGATAACTCACCTTAAACCTTTGTTGGCTCTAGCATTAACTTGGAGCGCTTAACAGTTTCGGGAATTGCGATTGGATAATTGCCATTAAAACAAGCCGAACAAAAATTAGCCGGATCTTCTTGGGTTGTTTGCAGCATACCTTCTTGACTTAGATATGCTAAAGAATCCACCTCTAACAACTTAGCTATTTCCTCTACAGATTTAGTTGCCGCAATTAGTTGATCTTGGCTATCTGTATCAATTCCGTAGAAGCAAGGATGAGTTACGGGCGGCGAAGATACGCGCATATGTACTTCTGTTGCGCCAGCATCGCGGAGAGCTTTTACTAATTTGCGACTGGTAGTTCCTCGCACGATGGAATCATCAACAATAATTACTCGCTTACCCGCTAGTACATCTTTAAGGGGGTTAAGTTTCATGCGGATACCAGACTCGCGCATTGTCTGCGTAGGTTGAATAAATGTTCTACCTACATAACGATTTTTAATTAATCCTTCGGCGTAAGTAATGCCCGATTCTTGAGAAAAACCAATCGCTGCGGGGATACCCGAATCGGGTACACCAATTACAATATCCGCATCTACCAAGGATTCTTTAGCAAGTTGTCGCCCGATTCGCATCCGATAGCTGTACAAGCTTTCACTATTCATAATGCTATCGGGTCTGGCAAAATAAATCATTTCAAATATGCACAGCTTTCGTTGTGGCTGTTGCGCCCAATGGAAAGAAGCTAATCCTTCTTCCGTAATCCAAACTAATTCTCCTGGCTCTACATCGCGCAGGTAAGTAGCGCCAATAATGTCTAAACCGCAAGTTTCTGAAGCTAAAACATAACGTTCCTCGGCGGTGTCTAAAGTGCCAATTACTAAAGGACGAATACCGTTAGGATCGCGTACCCCCATGATGCCTACAGGTGTACCAATAACTAAGCTAAAAGCGCCTTGGCAGCGTTGAAAGGCACTAATTGCCCCATCTAACCATTCTTTACCCGCATCAATTTCTTCGGCGATCGCAAAGGCTATTACTTCCGAGTCTGTAGTTGTCAGTAAATTATGCTTATTTTGCAATAATTCCTCGCGTAATGCTGGGGTATTGACTAAATTGCCATTATGTGTTAGCGCTAACGCACCGCGTTTAGTTTGTAAAACTGCGGGTTGAGCATTGACAACCCGGCTAGAACCCGTCGTTGAGTAGCGTGTATGACCTACTGCTAAGTTACCCGGCAACTTATTTAAAATTGTTTCATTAAAAACTTGGGAAACTAGCCCCATTTCTTTATGCAGGTGAACTTCATCGCCGTCAAAAGTAGCAATTCCCGCCGATTCTTGACCCCGATGCTGCAACGCATACAAACCAAAGTAAGTAAGCTTGGCAACATCTTCCCCTGGTGCAAAGACACCAAATACACCACAAGCTTCCTCTGGCTTATCCGCAGAATGGTCTGATTGTTCGGGCATATTTAGCTCATCAAAGTTGATATTTTCTACAGGGGGATAGTTGGCGTTCATGCTTTGGCTTTACTCCTGAAAGGTGTGCAAGTTGTGCGGGATAAAATATGGCGATCGCTTATTTGTTTAAAAAAATTATTTTATAATTTTTAACTAGGCTTAATAAAACGTTAACAAGCTCTACTTACAAGATTAACGTAATTATGCTCATTGATAACAAAATCGATTTAAGTATTTAGGCGGCGTTCTACGGCATTGTAGAAAGCTTTGCCCATTGACTCGATAGTAACTTCAATTAAAGGGCGATCGCTTTTAGCGCTACGCTGTGCGTAATCGCTCGTCGTAAAAATCCGTAAAAAATCATTATTACCAACCACACCAATTTTTTGCCAATTATTTCCTAGTTGCGGTTGTAAATAAGCTTCCCAAGCCTCAGACTGAGCGGGAGAGACAGAAACTAAAATGCGTCCAGTGGCTTCTCCAAAAAGCAATTCATCGGTGCGATAGGTAGAATTTGACAAGACGTAAACTTGCGCTCCTAAGTTTCCCGCAAGGCAAGATTCAGCAAGAGCAACAGCAATTCCTCCTTCCGCGCAATCGTGAGCCGAGCGCACCCAACTATTACTAATTCCTGCACGACAAGCAGCCTGTACTTGGCGCTCTAAGTCAAAATTTACCTGGGGTGGCTTTCCCGCTACCAGTCCGTGTAGTGTGGCTAAATATTCCGAACAACCCAAAGTTAAACTGTCATCGCATCCTAATAAATAAATTAAATCGCCTGCATTTTGCCAACCTTGTCCGCAAATATGAGTTAAATCGGCAATTAAACCTACCATTCCCACAACGGGAGTTGGATAAATAGGCTGAGGCGTGCCATCCGCATCCAGAGTTTCATTATAAAGAGAGACATTACCGCCAGTAACGGGCGTTGCTAATTCTCTACAAGCTTCGGCGAGTCCTTTACAAGCTTCAGATAATTGCCAGTAGCCAATTGGTTTTTCGGGGCTACCAAAGTTTAAATTATCAGTTACAGCAATAGGTTCTGCGCCCACACAACTGAGATTTCGGGCGGCTTCGGCAACTACAGCTTTTGCCCCTTCGTAAGGGTCTACATATATATAGCGAGGATTGCAATCAACAGTAGCAGCAACTCCTTTATTATGCGATCGCAAGCGAATGACTGCCGCATCTGCGCTTCCAGGCAACAACACCGTATTATTTTGTACTTGGTGGTCGTACTGGCGGTAAATCCAGCGCTTAGAGGCAATATTTGGGGTATCGAGGAGCGTTAATAATATATCTTGCCAAGAGTGGAAATTACCTTTTATTTCAATGCCCTCTAAAGTGCAATCCGTTAAGGTTTTGCTTGTCCATTCGGCAGCTTTACGCGCGTATTCTGGCGGTTGTTTTAACAGTTTGTGATGATAAAGCGGTGTATTTTCTGCTAAAGCGGCGGCAGGTATAAGGGCTGCGACTTCACCTTTAAATAAAATTTTGACAACTGGCTCGGCGATTACTGTCCCCGCGACTACGGCTTGCAATCCCCACCGATGGAATATCTCAATAAGTTCTTGTTCGCGCCCTTTATGCGCCACAAATAGCATCCGCTCTTGAGATTCTGATAGCAAGTATTCGTAGGGAATCATCCCACTTTCGCGCACGGGAATCAGGTCTAAATCTAATTCAATCCCCACTCCACCTTTTGCCGCCATTTCTGAAGTAGAACAAGTAATCCCCGCCGCGCCCATATCTTGCGCTGCTACGACTGCGCCAGTTTTAAACGCTTCTAAACACGCTTCAATTAAAGACTTTTCTAAAAAAGGGTCGCCTACTTGCACGGCGGGGCGGTCTTTTTCCGATTCTTCACTTAGTTCCGCGCTGGCAAAACTTGCCCCGCCCATACCATCCCGTCCGGTAGTCGAACCAACATATAAAACTGGGTTTCCGATTCCCGCCGCGCCAGACTTAACAATTTCGGGAGTTTCCATTAAGCCTAACGCCATAACGTTCACCAATGGGTTGCCAGAATATGCCCCATCAAAATAAACTTCACCGCCGACAGTGGGAACGCCTACACTATTGCCATAGTGAGAAATACCTGAAACTACCCCATTAAACAATCGGCGGGTTCTGGCATCGTCTAAAGAGCCAAAACGCAGAGAGTTTAGCAAGGCAATGGGACGCGCCCCCATTGTGAATATATCTCTAAGAATGCCGCCTACGCCTGTAGCTGCGCCTTGGAATGGTTCTATCGCTGAGGGATGGTTGTGGGATTCAATTTTAAAAGCTAGTTGGACTCCGTCGCCTAAGTCTACTACACCCGCATTTTCCCCAGGGCCTACAAGTATGCGTTTTCCAGTAGTGGGAAATTGTTTGAGTAAAGGGCGAGAGTTTTTGTAACAGCAGTGTTCCGACCACATTACCCCAAACATTCCGAGTTCTGCTTTATTGGGTTCGCGCCCTAGTCGATTGACTATTTCTGTATATTCTTCAGGCTTTAAACCTTCGCTGGCAATTTCTTCGGGGGTAAAAGGCATAGGAGATAAGGGCAAAGACGGCACAGGGTTAATTTTAGCTATATTTGTTGGTTTTATTGAAACTTGTACAATGAATAATGCAAAAATGCGATCGCAATAAATGTATGGATGAGTACGTTTTTGCCTCTACCGAGCAACAAGCAGAGTTGGCGCGGCTAAAACTGATTGAGGATGCTTTTGACGACCAAACTAAGCAAATAATTCAAGGTTTGGGTGTTGCATTAGGATGGAAGTGTTTGGAACTTGGCCCTGGTGCGGGTTCTATTCTTGCATGGCTCGGCAATTTAGTTGGTAGTAACGGTCAAGTTGTAGGTGTTGATAAAAACATCGAATATATTAAGCCAATTTCAGCGCCACAAATTACTAAAATTGCTGGAAATATACTTGATGTTGAGTTAGAAAATAATTCCTTCGATTTAATTCATGCTCGATATGTACTAATTCATATTGTTGAATCTGTAAATGTAGTTGAAAAGTTGGTAAAGCTGCTAAAACCAGGGGGATTATTAGTATTAGAAGAACCTGATTTCACTGCGGCACAAGTAATAAATAATACTGCGATTAACGAACAATCCCAACAGAGAGTAAATGCAGCAATTTCCCAAATGTTTATCGATATAAATCTAGACCCAGCTTTTGGTTTGAAGTTGCCTTTAATCCTACAAAAAAACAATATGGCTATTGAGCGCGTGTTAGACAATAGACATTTATGCTGTGGAAATTCAAAAGTTGCTAAAGTAATGGGTAGTTCGGCTGTAACTTTACAGAATAACTACGTTGAAACTCAAAAAGCTTCAGTTCAAGATGTAGAAGTTTATATAGGTAACTCTGCTGACAATAATTTTTGGACTATTTACTACTCCACAATATCTGTTG
>JAPJOW010000184.1 GCA_030826005.1 Aliterella sp. RAGGC_92 | reverse complement strand
GGGCGATCGCCTGTCTAACTAAAATTTGTAAATTGGGCGATCGCACTCTCCAAAGCATAGATGTACTAATTGCAGATCGGCTTTAATTTTTAATTTGACTTCTTACCCAAAGGCGAAAAGCTTTTACTAATTCCAGATAATCTATTGTTCGACCTTGTTGTAAAAACCCGGCAATCTCTGAAATCGGTAAATTTGCAAAAAATTGACTTGTTTGAGCGGTAATGTAGACTCCATTTTGTAATTGTTTAACCGTCAATGAATCGCCGTTGTAAATCCAGATTTCTGCTACTCCTATATCTGCATAAACTTGTAGGCGATTGGGCGAACTGTTGGTAATATCAATTTCAATTATTAAATCTGGTGCTGGGTCAGTAGTAAGATCCAGCCGCTTTTTGCCTCGAACTAGGGCAATATTGCGGAAATAGAAACATTCATCTGGCTCTGCACCGCTTAGTTCTGGTCTTTGTAACGTTGTTGAACCCAATGGGTAAATTTGGATATTTAATTCTTCAGCTAAAGTTTCTACAAAGCGTCCTACAACCTTTTTGTTAAATTCATGTTCTGGGGAGGGAGCCACAATCTCTAAAGTGCCACGATTGTAAGTAAGGCGAAGACGGCGAAGTCTCAATTCTGACCGCAATGTCTCGTAGGTTTGCCAACGAATCCCCGAAAGATGAATTATTTCTGTAGAGGACGTAAGTAAGGTTGCAGTCACAGTTAAACCTTAAACTCAATGACTTTATTATGAATCATAAGTATTTTTCCGTCAAAATCCTGCTGTACATGGAATTGAGTATTTTAATGTAGGTGCGGCTGTTGATATTTATCGTCGCGTCCGCGATCGCACTCGTCAATTGCTACTAGGTCTTGAGTATGTCGATAGTTGGGTAGAAAGTCTATTGGTGCTAAACTCAAACTTTTAAAAAGAAACTAAGTACCCATCCCTAGATATAATTTTTTATAAAGTTGAAAA
Source organism: Aliterella sp. RAGGC_92 (assembly GCA_030826005.1). GTDB lineage: Bacteria > Cyanobacteriota > Cyanobacteriia > Cyanobacteriales > Chroococcidiopsidaceae > Aliterella. The sequence goes on along the minus strand of JAPJOW010000184.1, from coordinate 7,946 downwards.
TTATCTTAAGATTAGCGTAATGCAAACGCTTGTCTATAACCAAATTAGGAGGAATTTCTATGGCGCTCGTACCAATGCGGCTGCTTCTAGATCACGCGGCGGAAAATAGCTACGGCATCCCAGCTTATAACGTTAACAACATGGAGCAGATCCAAGCAATTATGCAGGCTGCCCACGAACTGGATAGCCCCGTGATTTTGCAAGCTTCTCGCGGCGCGCGTAAGTATGCAGGCGAGTCTTTTCTGCGTCACCTAATTTTGGCGGCGGTAGAAACTTACCCCCATATTCCCATTGCCATGCACCAAGATCACGGCAATAGCCCTGCAACTTGCTACTCAGCAATGAGTCATGGCTTTACTAGCGTAATGATGGATGGCTCTTTGGAAGCTGATGCCAAAACCCCCGCAAGTTTTGAGTACAACGTGGACGTAACTCGCAAAGTTGTAGATGTTGCTCACTCAATTGGCGTTAGCGTTGAAGGCGAACTCGGTTGTTTGGGTTCTTTGGAAACTGGCATGGGTGATAAAGAAGACGGTCACGGCGCTGAGGGCGTTTTATCCCACGATCAGCTACTAACTGACCCTGACGAAGCGGTAGCATTTGTAGAACAAACTCAAGTAGATGCTTTGGCTGTTGCTATTGGCACAAGTCACGGCGCTTACAAGTTTACTCGCAAGCCTACAGGCGAAATTCTTGCTATTAGCCGGATTGAAGAAATCCACCGCCGCTTACCCAATACTCACTTGGTAATGCACGGTTCTTCCTCTGTACCAGAAGATTTGCTTGCCATTATTAACCAAAATGGCGGACAAATTCCTGAAACCTACGGCGTTCCGGTTGAAGAAATCCAAAAAGGTATCAAGAGCGGCGTTCGTAAGGTGAATATCGATACGGATAACCGTTTGGCAATTACGGCGGCGGTGCGGGAAGCTTTGATGGCTAATCCCAAGGAATTTGACCCCCGTCACTTCCTCAAGCCTTCAATTGTGTATATGCAGAAAGTTTGTGGCGATCGCTACAAGCAATTTGAATCGGCGGGTCAAGGTAGCAAGATTAAGCAAGTTTCCTTGGATGATTTTGCTGCTAAGTACGCTAAAGGCGAACTAAAAGCCGTTTCTAAGCAAGCTGTAAAAGCTTAATTAGTAGTAAGTTTAAATAAAAACCGGGTAGCAATGCCCGGTTTTTTTATGGGCTAAGTTACAAAAATACGCGATGTTGCAGCGATGGCATCTGACGGCGGACTTGCTCAAGGCGTGTGGGAGAAATTTCGGCGATCGCACACCCTGGTTTATCCCCTGCATCGGCTAAAATAACGCCCCAGGGGTCGATAATCATGGCGTGACCGTGAGTTTGTCGCAAGGAGTAATGTTGCCCCGTCTGGGCAGGCGCAATCACGTAACAGGTGTTTTCAATTGCTCTTGCTTGTAAAAGAATTTGCCAGTGATCTTTACCTGTATAGGCGGTAAAAGCTGCGGGAATAAATACTACGTCCGCGCCTTTATTTGCTAAGTGGCGGTAAAGTTCGGGAAAACGCACGTCGTAGCAAACTGATAAACCAAGATTACCTAAATGCTTGGAATTATAAACTTGGGGCATCGAAGTTCCAGCCATAACGGTTTTAGATTCGCGGTAGGTATTGCCATCGGGTAAGTTGACATCGAATAAATGCACTTTTTTGTACCGAGCAATTTCTTGACCGTTGGGGTCAATTAGTAAGGCAGTATTGTAGACTTTATCCGCGTCTACGGGAACGGGAAAACCGCCGCCTAAAATCGTGACTTGGAAGCGTTGAGCCATTGTTTTGAGGAATTTTTCACTCTTTTGGGCGATCGCTTCTGCTTGAGCGATTTTATCTACTTCCTCTCCCAAAAAAGAAAAGTTTTCCGGTAATGTAATTAATTCTGCGCCTTGTCTCCTAGCAAGTTCGATTAGTTCTTCAGCCTGAACTAAGTTTTTTTCTAAATCGGGCAAGCTAGTCATTTGAATTGCGGCGGCAAGATAAGACTTCATGAGTTCAACGCAGATCGTGCTTTATAGACTATAAAAATATAAGTTTATTTGGGGATCGGTGCAACGCCGAATTGTTTACATAACTCCGGCAATCATCCCCCCTAGTAAAATAAACCCAATCCATACATTTTGGCGGAACATTTCACCGTAAGCGCTAGGAAGCATTGCAGGATTTTTTAGGCGCAGATATTGCCAAATCCAACCCGTAGCCGCTAGTCCCAAGGTAAACCAAAAAGCAAAGTTTAGCTGCATTGTTGCCCCCAGCCAACCCATAAGTAAAACTGTTAGCGCAAAACAAATTAGTATTGCTGCTGGTGCATAGTTGCCAAAAAACAACGCGCTAGAATTTACCCCCAACTTGCGATCGTCTTCGCGATCGCTCATGGCATATATTGTATCGAAACCCAATGCCCACAATACTGTTGCCCCCCATAACATCCACATTGGTTTATCTAAACTTGCTGTAACGCTACTCCAGCTAATTAAAACGGCAAAACCCCAAGCAATAGCCATAACCAATTGCGGCACGGGAAATACTCTTTTAGCGGCGGGATAGAGGACAATTACGGGAACGGCGGCGACAGAAAGCCAAAAGCTTAAAGGATTCAGGTAAGAAGCGATCGCCCACGCACAAATTAAGGCGACAATTGCCACGCCAAAACCAACTTTAACAGAAAGAGAACGCGCGGCTAGAGGACGGTTACGGGTTCGGGCGACTTGAGAATCAATGTTTCTATCCCATAAGTCATTTACTACGCATCCCGCCGCACTGGTGGCTAAAGTTCCAAAAACAATTGCACCTACAAGTGGTATTGGTGGCGAACCTTTTGCCGCTAAACATACCGCCCATAAAGCCGGAATCATCAATATTAAGCGTCCGGCGGGCTTATCCCAGCGCAAAAGTTTGATAATAGCAAGCCAAATTGGTAAAGAAGTATTTTCGGGTTGGGCGATCGTCATAGGAAAAAATATGTATATAAATTCAGCTTTTGGTTGCCATTTATAGAATATCGTTATTTATGATGCTGGGCGATTGGTGGTGAATCTACATGGTCAATTCTATTTCCGCAAGTTGGCTAATTCCAACTCAAGTTGAGCAACAAATTATTGCCGCTATTGACTTAGGAACAAATTCATTGCACATGGTAGTTGTCAAAATTGAACCGCAACTACCAGCTTTTAGTATTATTGCTAGAGAAAAAGATCCAGTAAGACTAGGCGATCGCGATTTGGCGACGGGTAACTTAAAGTTAGAAGTAATCGAGCGGGCGATCGCTACTTTGACCCGTTTTCAAGAAATTGCTAAAACTTACAACGCCCATACAACGATTGCTGTTGCTACTAGCGCCGTGCGGGAAGCTCCCAATGGTAAGGAGTTTTTGCAGCAAGTAGACGAACAATTAGGCTTGAAAGTTGATTTAATTTCTGGTCAAGAAGAAGCTCGAAGGATCTATCTTGGCGTACTATCGGGAATGGAATTTAACGATCAGCCGCATATTATTATCGACATTGGCGGCGGTTCTACAGAGTTAATTTTAGGAGATAGTCACGAAGCGCGTAACCTTAGTAGCACTAAAATTGGAGCAGTGCGCCTAACGACCGAACGCATTACGACCGATCCTATTAGCGATCGCGAATTTAATTATTTAACTGCTAATGTGCGCGGTGCTTTAGAGCGTCCTGTTGATGAATTACGCGCTTTTTTGCAACCAGGAGAAATGCCCCGCTTGGTGGGTACGGCTGGAACTATAGAGACTTTAGCATCAGTTCACGCGCGAGAAAGGTTAGGCTTGACTCCTTCGCCGCTTACTGGTTATCAATTTAGCCTTAAAGACTTACAAGAAATTGTCAATCGACTGCGAAAGCTCAATTATGTTGAAAGAGCCGCCATTGCTGGAATTTCGGAAAGTCGCTCGGAAATTATTTTAGCAGGAGCAATTATTTTACTCGAAGCTATGAAGCTATTGGGAATGGAAACAATAACGGTGTGCGAACGCAGTCTGCGCGAAGGAATTATTGTTAACTGGATGCTTTCGCACGGGTTGATTGAAGATCGTTTGCGCTACCAAAGTTCGATTCGGCAAAGAAACGTGATTAAAACGGCGCAAAAATATCAAGTCAACTTAGAACATAGCGATCGCGTTGCTACTTTTGCTGTCGCGCTATTTGACCAACTCCAAGGCAAACTCCATAGTTGGGGAATTGAAGAAAGACAGCTATTATGGGCGGCGGCTATGCTGCATAACTGCGGCTACCACGTCAATCATGCCGCTCATCACAAACATTCTTACTATTTAGTTCGTCATGGCGAATTACTTGGCTATACCGAAACAGAATTAGAAATTATTGCTAATATTGCCCGCTATCACCGCCGCAGCGCTCCGAAGAAAAAGCATGAAAATTATCGCAATTTATCCAAAAACTCCCGCCAGTTAGTTAGCCAAGTTAGTGCGTTTTTGCGCTTGGCAGTGGCGTTAGATCGACGGCAAATTGGCGCAATTCGTCAGTTACGCTGCAATTATAATGCTACAACCCAGGAACTTCACCTCTACCTCAAACCCGCTAATCCTATGGATGACTGTGCTTTAGAGCTATGGAGTTTAGACACTAAAAAAGCAATTTTTGAAGCAGAGTATGGAGTGAAATTAGTAGCAAGTTTAGATTTAGCTCCAAGTTATGTTGGCGCTTAATTACGCAGATTGCGGTAGCGGAAAAAAGTATAAGTATCAAATAATGCGCCGACAAAGCTACAAGCTAAACCAATAATTGCCATTCCTCGCCAAGAATTGCCACTACCGAAGGCGGCTAAAAACTCGGCAATGCCTTGATTGATTGCTGTGGAAATAGCCCCAAGTCCCGGCAAATGACCGAGCAAGGCATTGCTCACTAGCATTCCAGAGACTAGCAGTATAGGAGCTAGGAAGCTAAAAACGATTGTTAGCGCCAGCTTTGGGCGAAAACTTGGCAAGATGCTCATTTGATGCATATTTTCGTTAGTTAACTCGATGCAAAAGTTAGTGTACAGTTGCTATTTTCTACAATAAGCGCGATCGCGCTAGGGATCGCTATGCCTTCAACAATCTTAAGTTTTCATTAAAAGTTTTGTTAATTAGTCCACAGCAATGTAAAGGAACACATTAAATACATTAAGCAGATAGATTACGCAAAAAAGTCTATGGAGATACATTTGAGTAATTTTGAGGGAAATTCGCCATTGCTGGCAAGAAATTATTTATGAGAATATTTTTAAGCTCGATAAAGCACTCGTCACTAGGTACAATTGAGCTTTTGCAGCAGGCAGAAATCGTGCAAAGTTCAAGCTTAAGAGTATGGAGTCAGCGCTTACTAGCAGCTATTTTATTAGGCGGACAAGTATTATTTCACTTGCTCAAAGTCAAAATTCACCGCCGCAATACCATCGACCAAATGGCCGCCGTAGGGCCTGAATCATTGTTAATTGTCATCGTCACCGCTATTTTTGTGGGTATGGTGTTTACGATTCAAGTAGCTAGAGAATTTATTAATTTTGGCGCAGTACAGGCAGTGGGAGGGGTACTTGCGATCGCCCTAACGCGAGAACTTGCTCCAGTAATTGCGGCGGTAGTGCTGGCGGGGAGAGTCTGCTCGGCTTTTGCTGCCGAAATTGGCACGATGCGAGTTACAGAACAAATTGATGCTTTGTATATTCTCAAAACCGATCCTATTGATTACTTGGTAGTTCCCCGCACCATTGCTTGCTGCTTGATGATGCCAGTTTTAACTTTGATATTTCTATTTACAGGGTTAGCTGGAGGCTTTTTTGTGGCAAACAACTTATACAACTTGTCTGCTAATGTCTTTTTTGATTCGATCCAAAACTTTTTAAGCGTTTGGGATGTATGTAGTGCGCTAATTAAAGCATCTTGCTTTGGGGCTTTAATTGCTGTAATTGGCTGTAGCTGGGGCTTGACTACAACCGGAGGCGCTAAGGGGGTAGGACAATCAACTACCGCCGCCGTAGTTACGGCTTTATTAGCTATTTTTATCAGTAATTTTCTATTAACGTTAGTAATGTTTCAAGGTAGCGGTAGCTCGGTGTTGTAAAACTCTAAAATAAGAAACAAGTATAGCGATCGCCGTAAAAATAAACATAATGACTATTTCTAGTACGCCACAATCAGCTTCAACGGTACAACTTGCCCCTAGCTACACTTTGCCGATAGTTATTGTAATTGCGGCAATTCCAGTATTATTATTCCAAATGTGGGTAGGATTAGTTTGCGCTTTATTTGGTTTATTTTTGATGTTTCAAGCGGCAACCCTCCGCTTGCAATTTAGCGACACTGCCTTGGATATTTATCGAGGAGAAACTTTAATTCGTTGCTTTCCTTATGCAGAGTGGCAAACTTGGCGCATATTTTGGTCTTCTGTACCAATTTTGTTTTACTTTAAAGAAGTTAAAAGCATTCATTTTCTGCCAATTTTGTTTGACCCAAAAATGCTGAAAAGCTGCTTAGAGCAACGTTTACCTAATCAGTAAAAATTAATTATATTGAATGCTTGGCGAACTTGTTTTTATATGAATTCAGACCAATTTTCTAACCCAGAACCACCTACTGAGCCTGTAGCAGATGCAGAAAATATTCCTAATGATATCGATCTATTTACAGAACTTGATGCCGTAGATGGGCAAACGCCAGCATCGGCGGATGATTTATTAGCAAACACAGAAACCAAAACTTCTGACATCGAGCAAATAAAGTCAAAAGAGAACGCCCTGCAACAACGAATAGCAGCTTTGCAAGCGAAAGAACGCAGTTTAAAGCAAGAAATTGCTACTTTACAAGCGAACTATAGTTCGCTTTCCCAGCAGTTATCGCAGACTCAAAACGCTATGTCGGTAGTGGTGCAAGAATCCCTGGCGCATTTAGAGCAACGCAAACAAACCTTACAAATTGCAATCGAACAGTTAGAACGCCGCTCCGAACGCATCCGCGCTGAGATGCGAACTACTTTTGCTGGTACTTCTCAAGAATTAGCCATTAGAGTCCAAGGCTTTAAAGATTATCTGACAGGTAGCTTGCAAGATTTGGCAGCTTCCGCCGAACAGTTGCAACTAACCCCTACCAAAACGCCGCCCATACCTGCCCCCACCGTAGAACCGCCACCTAAAAAAGCCAGCGCCCCGGCGGCAAGTACGCCGCAATTTGCCGAGCAACGTTTTCAATCGACAGCGAAAGAAATTCGCCAAATACTCGACGAATACCGCACTAAGCCCGACTACTACGGAGAACCTTGGAAATTACGCCGCACCTTTGAACCCATCCATGCAGAGCGGGTATCGCAGTGGTTTTTCAATCAAGGTGGTAGGGGTGCGTTAAAAACAATGGGTAGTCGGTTGCAAAATATCTTGATTAGTTCTGCCGTTATATCAATCTTGTCAGAGTTGCATGGCGATCGCCTCCGGGCTTTAATTCTCGCTAATATGCCCGAACGTCTAGGCGAATGGCGACGCGGCTTACAGGATTGTTTGGGCATCGCTCGCGCCGATTTTGGTCCCGATCGCGGTGTAGTATTATTTGAGTCTGCGGAGGCTTTGGCGATTAAAGCCGAGCGGTTGGTTAAAGCTAACGAGTTACCGTTGATTATTGTTGACGACTCGGAGGAAAAAATTAGCCTCTCTCTGCTGCAATTTCCTTTGTTACTTGCTTTTGCTCCCGATCCGCAACTGGCTAGAGAGCGAGAAGACGACTTTTTTAATTAAAGCAATGTCCCCTTTTTAGAAAAAATATGCTTACTTGGTTAACTTTGTGCGGCGCGCTTTTACTTGTAGCTTACTTGCTTGGTTCAACTCCCACAGGCTACACCGCCGCGCGGGTGCTAAAAGGCATTGATATTCGCGAACACGGTTCTGGTTCTACAGGAGCGACAAACGTGCTGAGAACGCTGGGAACTGT
>JAPJOW010000183.1 GCA_030826005.1 Aliterella sp. RAGGC_92 | reverse complement strand
GCCTGTTAGTAATGCCGAAGAATTTGCGATCGCTGAAGGATTGAAAGCGGCTTATCTTAACTACCGAGAAACGGGACTATCACCGAAAGATGTTTGGGATAAAATTGCTACTCATATAGGGCTTACAGAACAGCAAAGAACAGCCCTTGAGCCATTTAACGGACAGTATGGGCGATCGCTTTTTGCAGCAAAAGCCGTTGTAAATGGAGACGAGAGCATTATTGCAACGTTACAAGAATCTTTTCAACTAAGAAAAGAAAGTACGCAAAAAAGCCAACTAACTGAAGCTTCAACAGAAATGGTGACAGCCGTTGCTCGAATGTTGAATTTGCCTAATACTAATCATCTTAATGGAGGCGCTTATTTAGATTTTTATATAGAAACAAGTCCTAGACAACGCTGTTCTTTAGGAGCTACTTTAGGCGATACAGATGACTTGATTTCGGACAATATGCCGCCCGGTACAAAAGTTCAAATGTTCTCTAATCGTTTACCTGGGGGGATAAGTGCAGAACCAAAAAGACAAGCAGATTCAATAGCCGCTTTGTCCTATCAAATTATGGCAGTGGGAGCAAATTTTCCCGCAGTTAAAAAACAAGATCCGCTTTATTTACATCTAGCTTTACCTAAAGGTTCTTGCCCAGAACTATTGTTAATATGGAGGGAACATTTACAAGAACTTGCGGCTACAAATGCTGAAGGTGGTACGGTAACTGTTGATGATTTTAAGTTATACCGAGATAATCTTTTAGAATTTAAAGCTAACAAAGTTGTTGGGCTTGCTTTACCTAAACGTCCTGATTTTGTTCATACAACTGTGATTATTCCTCTGATTTGGGGAGATGCAAATGCAAGTGTTGCTTTACTTAAATCTTTGCGATTAGCTTTAGAGCTTTCGTTATCTCTAGAATTTGGTTTTCCCTTTACTTTAAGTTCAAGTTTAGAAGTAGATTCAGCTAACAGCATATATGGTCAAATTAGCGGCATTCCGGCTTCGCTTCAATCTTTACTTGGTGATGGACAATATGTCAAACGTCAAGATGCGGAGACAATTCTTACTAGACTACGCTGTATAGGAAAACTCGCTATAACTGTTGCCAGCATTCAGAAAGCGGATGATTGTTTATACGATTTAGCCCGCGCTGCTACACGACCAATTGAACTTTATTATGTCCTCTTGCGCTGGATTTTGCGCGAACAAGATGAACCAAATTTAGAACATAACTGGAGTCGAATTCGTAACCCTTTAAATACTTTAATGGAGAGCCTTATGTCTAATGAAAATACACTTTTGACTAAGTATTTGCGAGAAGCAAGCCAAATTGCGGCTACTGCTAGTTTGCGGGGAAGTTCTTTTAAGCGTACCTCTTTATCTGAACCTTTTACTGCCTTTACCGCCGCAGTTCGTTCTCAAAAATCTCACATGGACTTAGACTTACTTTTTGCTGCTTTAGTTCAGCAATACCATACTCGCTTAGACCGTATCCGCGAACATGGCGTAGGTTCTACTAAATATGAGCAAGTCAAGCAATATTATCAAATTCTACGCAATCTTTACGAGGAAGTATATAACTCTCGTCCTGAAAAGCTTTTGAATGATAAAGACACTCTTGAAGCTGCTTATTTATTCTTTTTTCAAGAAGCGCAACAGCAGTTAAAGAAAAAAACTGAAGATGATTCTGAAGAAACTAACACATCTAACTAATTAGGAGAAATTTATGTCAATTAACAAACTATCCCCAGTTCTTGCCCAAACTTACGAAAATTTCCCCAAAGGACGGTTTATTAGTCTAATTGTTCTCAGAAAAACCGAATCTGAAACGATTTTTCGTACCGAGGGTTCGGGCGAACCAATGTGTAGTGAATTTGTGCAAGCTGGATTAGTCAACAAAACTGTAATTCAGCGTTTGGTAATGACTAAGCGCAAACAAGTAGCACCAGAACGGCGGTATGGACGAGAATTTTTAAGAGCGCACGAACTTTTTTACACTAGCCCAAAAGAAGGCTCTCTTTGCTCGTTAAATACTAATTCACCCTGCGAAATGTGCGTAGATTGTTTTCTCTACGGCTTCGCGGCGGGTGGCGGTGGCGCTCAAAAAAGCCGCATTTGGACAGAAGACGCTTTTAGTGTTTTACCTGCTACGGATATTTTAGGCGATCGCACTATCAACGCTATCTACGAAAATGGCACAATGCGCGATCAAAATGGTAATGCCTCAACAGCTTTAAATACCAGCGAATACATTAAACCAGGAGTTCACTTTCTGGATGTAGTCACCCTTAAAGATGTAACGGCTGATGAGTTGCGTTATGTGATTGGTATTATTCATCGCACTAGCCGCTACGGTGCGGTTTCTAGTCGAGTTGGACGCATGGAAAACCAAATATTGGGCATATTTGGCAGTATTAGCGAACTTCCTAGTTCTCTGGAATTGGTACAAGCTACCTACGATGCTTTAGAACAACCTTTAGAACATCCGCTAAATATCGATCTGCTAGTTGCAGCAACCAAGCAAGTAATTTCAACTTGGACTAACAAACGAGGTGTTTCTGTGCAGTTATCTGAGGAAGAATTAACTAATTTGATTGCAGATGTAGATAATAATTGGTCGGAAACTCAACGGGATGAGTTTTTAAAGCGATTAAGTCAATCTTATGAGCCATTTCGTCAACCTGTAGCTGAGTCTAAAAAAAGCAAAGGTAAAGGCAAAAAAACAACAGTTGAGGCAGAAAGCTAATATATGTCAATACTTCCTTTTCAACAGGCGAGACTTATTGAGTTATGGTGTGCAGAACCAGTATTTTTTGCCTCTAGGGAGTTGTCAGATACCTATTACACTGAAGGAGCGATCGGGAATTATGCTCTCGCCTATGCTTTTGGCTGGGTAAATTCCCCTTATCGCCTTCAAGGTATAGCTACAGGACGACCTACCTACAAAGAAGATTTAGCACCTTTAACCCAAGAATGTTATGTATTACCAGCCTCACCTGTAAACGGTATTAAATACAGGTTTGAACGATTCAATGCTCTTTCGGATGCTTACTGGTACGCAATGACTAATAACCGTGTCGCTACAGCGCGGGAAGATGTACCAATACAAAGACAAGGGAAGAAACCAAACTCATTTAGGGCTAGTAACTTTCCTCAAACTGGACGGTTACGAACGATCGCGCGTGGTAATAAATTTCAAACTTTAGTATTTGGAAACCGAGAACTACCAAACTATATCCGGGTTGGTAAATTCATGAGCAAAGTTAGAGTAGATGTTATCTCTAAATTTGACATAACTTTATTACCAGATGGCGAACATCAAAGTCAAAACTATTTAAGTGCTGCCGATATACCACCAAACTTAGAGCTTTTGTCGTTCGATTTAATTTCTATGCCTCCTGCACCTTTACTAAAAAATCTTCACTTCCGAGGTGTAGCTTGGCAAATTGGTGAAAAAGTTGTCCCTGCGGGCTTACATTTTTGTGCGGGAAGTATAAGCAATGACGAATAAAACCCTATTTACTAAACTTGAATCTTGTAGTATTTCCGGCTGTGCATCTTTACCAAATGAACTGTCATTTAAAACTAATGCACTTCAGCACCAAGTAGAAGTATTTGAAAAATCTCGTAATGCTGACATCATAATCAATATAGCCCCTACTGGTACAGGAAAAACCGATTCAGGATTAGCAGTTTTGTTGCACGACCCCCAGCAAAATGCTATCTACATTGCGCCGACTAATGCTTTAGTGGAACAACAAAAGGAAGCGGCAGAAAAGTTTGTAAAAGAAGCAGGCTTACCTCATTTAGTTAAATCTGCTTCTGCTAAAGAAGTTAAAGCATGGGCTAACGATAAAGTTGGCAATCGTCCCGGCGAAAAGCTATACAATGTTTTTCGCAATCCGGCTACTGTTTTCTCCGATGTAGGTGCTAATCAGCCAATTCTCTTAATTACTAATCCTGATATTTTCTACTACGCGACATTTTTTGCTTACAACAAGCTCGATCGCGTTAATTTAGCTAGCAGTTTTTACAGCAAGTTTGCTACGGTCATTTTCGATGAATTCCATCTTTATGATGCCAAACAGCTAGTTGGATTACTGTTTTATCTAGCTTATTCTCATATTTTTGGCTTTTTCAAATTTGAACGTAAGCGACGAGTTGTTTTATTGACAGCTACCCCAGAACCCGCTTGTGCAGCAGCACTTCAAACTTTAGAAGCTCAGGGAGTCAAAATCGCCCGAATTGATGGCGAGACTTGCAACTCTCATCTTTTACCATCGCAGACATCCATAAATTTTGAATTGCGAAGTCTTACTGATAAAGAACAGTGGTTAACAGAGTTAGCAAACGAAGTAGTCAAACGCTTTCAACAACATCCCGATCGCAACGGTGCTGTAATTCTCGACGCTAAAGACCATATCAATCGCCTGGCAGATATGTTGTATGCAAAAGGTCTTGGCGGTCAGTTTGGACGAATTACAGGTTCTACACCGCCCGAAGAACGCAAATCCGCCGCCCAAAAGCCGATTATTTTAGCGACAAGTACCGTAGATGTAGGGTTCAACTTTGAACGAAATCCTCAACCTACAAGGCAAAATCTAGACTGGTTAATTTTTTCAGCCCGCGATCGCTTTTCATTTTGGCAACGTTTGGGACGAGTAGGACGAGTATTAGGTAAAGCTGAGACTAATATTGATTCAGAAGCGATCGCCTATTTGAGCGATCGCGCTTGGGATGAAGGTTTATCATCTCTTGACTGTTCGGGAGGACGGGAAGCCCTTAAACAGACGCTTAATAACATTCCTTGTTTAGACAAGCCTTTTTTACAAGCTTACTGGCGATCGGAAGCACTTTTAGAAATTGCGCGTCCTCTCTTAGAAATAGAGGAATTACTTACAGGTTTATCTAGTCATCAATTTATCTCGCAACTTTTTGACACGCTAAAAATGACTTTAGGCGGAAGTCATGACTGGAAATATTACCGTTGTAGAATGCGCGTTTTACGAGCGGCTGAACAAATCTCTAAAACTTCTGAAAAGTCTCTTAAAACTCAGTGGAAGTTTATTAAAGGCGGACAAGCTTTTGTTAAAAAGTTTGTGGAAGTTCATTATCCTACGGAAGCCGCGCAATTAAAAGCAGGACAGACAACAATAGAAGAATACGAGCAGCTTTTTCTTGAAGATACTGAAGCTGCTAAAGAATTAAAAACCTTTGCTGAAGTTTGGAGTGCTAGTTATGCACCTTTGTTTAAATTTCGTTCTGGTTTATATGATAGTCTACCGATCCGCGACCCTAAAGGATTGTTATTAGATGAATCTGATGAAACCGTTTTAGATCCTATTCACTTGTTGCGATACTACGAATTTGAAAAGGATGGTGAGTTTATTGAAGTAACCGATCGAGCTAAAGCTATTTATGAATTAAGTTTTCGCCTGCGTTATCTCGACACTCGGCAAAACTTTGTTAATACAGAGCTTAACAAATTGACTGCTTTTTCTAACTGCCGAATTACCCGCAAACAGGGAGGAGCGATCGCACCCACGCCTTTATTAAAGGAACTCGAACAACATTTAATACCCGGCGTAATCATCTGCCCAATCGCTAATGCTGCCGCTATTTATCAACTCCGTAAAGAAAAACTCGTATCCTACCCAATTACGGTTGTTTGTAACGACATGGAGAAAGAATACTGCTTTCTACCAGAACTAGCAGGAATCTTAGCTATAGCCATGAAAAGTAAACAGTTGCGCCTTCCTGATGATGAATGTTTCATCGTTTAGACATTGAGGAAGTTGTTTCTCAGCAAAGTGCCAAACTTAATTTTTAAAACTTATGCCACATAGTTTAGTTCTTAATATTATGCCTCAGTCGCCGATTAATCCTGGCTATCTGAGCGGAAAGCACGTACACGCCTTGTTTTTAACTTTAGTTAGTTCGGTAGATAAAGCCCTGGGCGATCGCCTCCACGCTGATAAAACTCACAAAGCTTTTACCCTCAGCCCAATGCAAGTATCTAGCAATCCTAAATTGCAATGGGAACACACCAAAACCATTGAAGCGGGTACACCTTGCTGGCTGAGAATTTCTCTATTAGACGAGGGTTTATTTAGCAACCTGACTCAACTTTGGCTTAACCTCAATCCTACCCGTGCTTGGCATCTGGGCGCGGCGGATTTAAAGATTACTAGCGTTTTAGGTACTCCCCAACCTACTCAACCTTGGGCAAATTATTGTTCTTACAGTCAACTATACGAGCAAGCATCAGAAAGCGATCGCCAAATCAATTTTTGCTTCTGCACTCCTACAGCCTTTCGCCAACAGGAGTTTGATTGCGCTTTGCCCACTAGAGAATGTATTTTTAGCAGTTTAATCAACCGTTGGCATAAATACAGCAACATTGAATTATCCCCAGATATCACCAGTGCGATTTTTCCTAGTTACTTTGATATCCGCACCGAAATAGTTACCGATGCTCGCAGCAAGTTTATTGGCTGTGTTGGTAATATCTGTTATCGGATTTTAGGCGAAGTCGAACCATTGCAAATTAAACAGATTAATGCGATCGCAGATTTTGCTTTATTTAGTGGAGTCGGGCGCAAAACACCAATGGGAATGGGAATGGTAAGAAGGTTAAAAGCTGCTACCCGTAAAAGTATCTAACAGGAAAAGCACCTATGGACAACGAATATATCTCTATTGCCGCCCTAAATCAATACTCCTACTGTCCTCATCGTTGCTGGCGGATGTTTTGCGCGGGAGAGTTTGCAGATAACCAGTACACCATTGAAGGAACTAGCTTACACGATCGCATCCACACTTTAGGAGCAGGACACCGAGAAGAAATCTGGCAAATTCGCGCTGTTTGGTTAAAATCGGAGCAATATCGCCTAATTGGTAAAGCCGATTTAATCGAAGAAAATAACGGCGTTTGGTATCCCATTGAATACAAACGCGGACATCGAGGGGAATGGGATAACGACGAGTTGCAAGTCTGCGCTCAAGCGTTGTGTTTGGAGGAAATGACAGGCAAAACTGTCACTCAAGGATACTTGTACTACACCCATTCTCATCAACGCCAAACTGTACCAATAAGTGCTCAATTACGCAGTAGTGCGATCGCAACTATCGCCTCTGTCCAAACTTTATTGCAAACGGGAACAATGCCCAAAGCTATTTACAGCAAGCGCTGTCAGGGATGCAGCCTTTACGAGCAATGTCTACCCCAAGCCGCCGACAAAGTAAAACGCTACCTTGAATCCGACTCGTAAGTTTTTTAGGAGATAACCAGTGGGAACAGTTTACGTTACCGAACAAGATGCTTTTATTGGCAAAATAGACGAGCGCCTCAGCATCAAAGCCAACAAAGAAACGCTATTGGATGTACCTCTAATAAAAATTGATGGTGTAGTTGTCCTTGGACGAGCGACAGTTTCGCCCGCAGCTATTTATGAACTATTAGAGCGCCACATTCCTTTAACTTTTCTCACTATGAACGGGCGCTACCTGGGACGTTTAGAGCCAGAAGTAACAAAAAATATCTTTGTCAGGAAAGCGCAATGGCAAGCTATAGGAGAATCACCCCAAGCAGTACATGGAGTGCGGGGTTTTGTGCGCGGAAAACTCAAAAACTATCGTCATACACTTTTACGCAGACAAAGAGAAAGTAACGACATTGACTTGCAAGCTAATATAACTCGCCTAGAACAAGCGATCGCACCTATTGACCAAACAACCGCCATAGATTCGCTGCGAGGCTTAGAGGGGGCAGGAAGTGCGGCTTATTTTGGTTGTTTTGACCAGTTAATTAAAGGCTCAGAATTTGAATTTAAAGCTAGAAATCGTCGCCCGCCAACAGACCCAGTTAATGCTTTACTCAGCTTAGGTTACTCTTTACTGCGCCACGACATTCAAGGAGCAATCAACATTGTCGGCTTTGACCCCTATTTAGGATACTTGCACGTCGAGCGTTACGGTCGTCCTTCTCTAGCCTTAGATTTAATGGAGGAGTTTCGCCCTTTGGTAGTGGATGCAGTGGTTCTAGCAGCCTTGAATAAGCGCAGTCTTATACCTACAGATTTTACAAGCGAACCCTTAAGTAATGCCGTGTCTTTAACGAAAGAAGGATTGAAAACATTTTTGCGTCTTTACGAACTCAAAAAGCAGTCAAAGTTTAAGCATCCAGTTTTGCAGAAACAATGTACCTACCGAGAAGCCTTTGAAATTCAGACAAGACTATTAGCCAAGTATTTGATGGGAGAAACAGAGAAATATCCACCTTTGATTTTGAAGTAAGCAGCAATGAATGTATTGATTACTTATGACATAACTGAGAATAAGCGACGGACTAAGATATTCAATATTTTGAAATCTTACGGTCAATGGGTGCAGTTGAGCGTGTTTGAGTGTCCGAATTTGACAGATACGCAATATGCTAAATTGCGATCGCGTTTGAGCAAGTTAATTAAACCAAATTCTGACAGTATCCGCTTTTATTTTCTTTGTGCTTGTTGTCAAGGTAAAGTAGAGCGCATTGGCGGAGAACAACCCCGCGACGAAACCATATTTTTTACTTAGCGCGGAAGGGTAGTTGTTTTAGTTGAGACGGGAATAAAAATCGCTGAAAGTCTATCCCTATATTGGTTTGATGCTTAAAAAGTGTGGATAGGCGATCGCGCGGTGTTTGATTAGCTTTAACAGTAAGGTTTTTAGGCGATCGCTCTTATGGATACTGACGAGTTTTACAATTTTGAGTGGTACAATTGTTTAGTACCGCGCAACTGTACCTTGAAAATCAAATACAGTATAATTTTCATGTTTCCGCCATTTCAATTAATACAAATCCCTATCAGGGATTGAAACTTTAGGTAGCTAGACGCAGCGCATACTTTCCTAAATTTCAATTAATACAAATCCCTATCAGGGATTGAAACAAAGGTATCGGCAACTATGCCGCGCTGTGCCTAATTTCAATTAATACAAATCCCTATCAG